>NZ_CP127247.1:2018056-2331574 GCF_030285785.1 Parasedimentitalea psychrophila
CGATAACATTTTCCAAATCCGAAGGAACCGCCCCTATGAGACGTCAGCGCAATGTGAAGATTGTTGCCACCCTTGGGCCGGCCTCGGAGAGCTACGAAACCATTAGGGCGCTGCATGAAGCTGGCGCCGATGTGTTCCGTCTGAATATGTCACACGGCAGCCATGAGGAGATCGCCGAGAAACACGCGATTATCCGGCGGATTGAGACTGAGCTGGACAGCCCGATCTGCATTCTGGCGGATCTGCAGGGACCAAAGTTGCGGGTTGGGGTGTTTGCCAATGGCTCGGAAGAGCTGGAGATTGGCGCCAAGTTCCGCATGGATCTGGACCCGGAAGAGGGCGATCTGAACCGCGTCTGCCTGCCTCACCCTGAGATTTTCCAGGCCCTGGAGGCCGGCGCCCACCTGCTGGTCAATGATGGCAAGATCCGTCTGGTTGTGGACAGCTGCGGCGACGATTTCGCCGATTGCACTGTTGAAATTGGCGGCACCATATCGAACCGCAAGGGCGTCAATGTGCCGGATGTGGAACTGCCGCTGGCGGCGCTGTCCGAAAAGGACCGCAATGATCTGGAGTTCGTCTGTAATCTGGGCGTTGACTGGCTGGCTCTGTCCTTTGTGCAGCGTGCCAAGGACGTGTTTGAGGCGCGGGCGCTGGCTGATGGCCGGGCGGCCATTCTGAGCAAGATCGAAAAGCCCTCGGCGGTTGAGAAATTCACCGAGATTCTGGATGCCTCGGATGGTATTATGGTGGCGCGTGGCGATCTGGGGGTTGAGCTGCCGGTATCCGCGGTGCCACCAATCCAGAAACGTCTGGTGCTGCAGTGCCGGGCCGCTGCCAAACCGGTGATTGTGGCCACTCAGATGCTGGAAAGCATGATCGAAAGCCCGATGCCGACCCGTGCCGAAGTGTCGGATGTCGCAACGGCGATCTACGAGGGTGCTGATGCGGTGATGCTCAGCGCAGAATCTGCCGCCGGTGATTATCCCATCGAAGCGGTGCAAACGATGAATGATGTCGCCATCGAAGTAGAGGCGGATCCGAACTACACCCTGATCATCGCGGCCTCGCGCTCTGCCAAGGGCAGCACCATTGCCGATGGCATTGTGGCTGCAGCGCGGGAGATTGCGGAAAAAACCGACGTCAAGGCAATCTGCTGTTTCACCCAGAGCGGCACCACCGCGCTGTTGACAGCGCGTGAACGTCCCGGGGTGCCGATCCTGGCGCTGACCTCGGTGCCGCGGACCGCCCGTCGTCTGGCGCTAAGCTGGGGCTGCAACTGTGTCATGACGCCTGAACGGGACCGGTTCAAAGGCGCGGTGGTCAGTGCCGCCCGGGCGGCGCGGGCTGGTGGCTTTGCAACTGAGACGGATCAGATCGTGGTCACTGCCGGGGTGCCGTTCAATGTGCCGGGCACCACAAATATTCTGCGGGTTGCCCCCTGCGATGAACGTTTGATTTATAGCACCGACCCGGAATAAGCTGATCCTCGTTTAACGAGGTGAGCCTTATGGATCCTGATGTGGCCCTGATACTTGGGTTGGTGATTGGCGGTTTTTCTATTCCGTCTATCTTATCTGCGATGAGCGACCGAAGGCCAGCCCGGGCTTCGGCGCTGACAATCCTGCTGGCCTTTGGCCTGGTGCTCTATGCGCTGGTGACCAAATCCGGCGGCTACCAGTTGGATCAGATCCCGGATGTGTTTTTCGCGGTTCTGGGCCGTTATTTCTGAGAATCAACTTGCCCTTGGCGCCACGCTTTCGTAAAGGGCAGGTCTGATCGCGTGACCGGCCGAATGTGGCATGCCGTGTTGCGTGAAAACCGAACCCGAACCATAGGAGCCGGAAATGCCCAAAATGAAGACCAAGTCGAGTGCTAAGAAGCGCTTTAAAATCACTGCGACAGGCAAAGTCCTGGGCGGTCAGGCCGGCAAACGCCACGGCATGATCAAACGCAGCCGTAAATTCATCCGCAATGCTCGTGGCACTACCGCCCTCTCAGCACCTGATGCGAAAATCATCAAGGGCTTCATGCCCTACGACCGTTAAGAGGAGTTTGAGCTATGTCCCGCGTAAAAGGTGGTGTCAAAACCCACGCCCGTCACCGGAAAATCGTCAAGGCAGCCAAAGGTTACTATGGCCGCCGCAAAAGTGTCTTTAAGGTTGCCACACAGGCCGTCGATAAGGCCAACCAATACGCAACCCGTGACCGGAAGAATCGTAAGCGTAACTTCCGCGCCCTGTGGATCCAGCGTATCAATGCTGCCGTTCGCGCCCATGACGAAGCCCTGACATACAGCCGCTTCATCAATGGCCTGAACCTGGCCGGCATCGAAGTTGACCGTAAGGTTCTGGCTGATCTGGCCGTACAAGAGCCCGCAGCATTTGCTGCCATTGTACGTCAGGCACAGTCTGCCCTGGCCGCTTAAACGCCAATTGCACACTGACAGATTTAAGGCCGCTCCATCCGGGGCGGCCTTTTTTTGTTAATGGCGCGCCACTGGCACGTCGGGTGAGGCGACAGGCCCAATAGCGCAAGGCCTTTGGTCATTCAGGGTGCGAGGCCGGCAATTTACCACATGCGCGGCTTGGCGTAGTCAGCATAACCGCTGTCATAGGTCTCGGCGGCAAAATCGGATTTTTGTTCCTTGATGAATTGCCCCGCCGAGGGCACCTGATCGCTGTCGTCTGCGCCGCTCCACAGCTTGGATCGCAGAATCGCCTTGGCGCATTGGAAATACATCTCGGTGATGGTGATCACGGTTACGGTGGCGGGCAGGATGTCTTTGCGCGCAAAATGCGCGCGACAGGGTTCATCTGCCGTGAGGATGGCGCTGCCGTTGATGCGCACCACATTGTTGCAGCCGGGTACCAGAAACATCAGGCTGACCCGGTTGTCGCGTATGATATTGCGCAGGCAGTCGATGCGGTTGTTGCCGCGCCAGTCGGGCAGCCAAAGTGTCTTGTCGTCGGCAATGTGGACCACCGCGCCATCGTCGCCGCGCGGGCTGGCATCGGTGCCTTCGGGGCCAACGGTGGGCAGCACTGTGAACCGCGACGCATTGATCCACTGGCGATACAGCGGGGTCATCCGCTGCACCACTTTGGTCAGTGACGCCGGAACCGGA
The DNA here is from genome assembly GCF_030285785.1 of Parasedimentitalea psychrophila. Lineage (NCBI taxonomy): Bacteria > Pseudomonadati > Pseudomonadota > Alphaproteobacteria > Rhodobacterales > Paracoccaceae > Parasedimentitalea > Parasedimentitalea psychrophila. The sequence goes on from NZ_CP127247.1 coordinate 2,021,184, forward strand.
TCGCTATAGTGGGTTTCCAAAGTCTCTATATCAGTGATTGGCGTCATAATCGGCCCTCCTGCCGGCGTCTTGTTGCGCTCATCTGTGCGAAACCTGAGCGTATTGCGCCAAAAGGGCAAGCCGTCTGCCCGCGCAGGGGCGTATATCGGGCACAGTGACGCACAGTGGCGCACAGAGCGCTCTGGGATACTTGCTTTCACCAGCGGCTGTGATAGCAGGGCCTTAGCAAAATTCAGGGGACCGTCATGGACGATCTTAAGTCAAAATATCTAAGCCAAATTGCCGGTGCCGCTGATGAAAGCGCGCTGGAGACCATTCGGGTCGCCGCCGTTGGCAAAAAAGGCGAAGTGGCGCTGAAGATGCGCGAGCTGGGCAAGATGACGCCCGAGGAGCGCCAGCTGGCCGGCCCGGCGCTGAACGCGCTCAAGGGTGAGATCAACTCGGCCCTGATCGCCAAAAAGGCCGGTTTGGCTGATGCGGCGCTGGATGAGCGGCTGCGCACCGAATGGCTGGACGTCACTCTGCCGACCCGCGCCAGTCGCGTCGGCACCCTGCATCCGGTCAGTCAGGCCCAGGAAGAGCTGACGGCGATCTTTGCCGAGCTGGGCTTTTCCGTCGCCGAGGGGGCGCGGGTTGAAACCGACTGGTATAACTTTGACGCGCTGAACATCCCCGGCCACCACCCGGCCCGGGCTGAGATGGACACGTTTTATATGCACCGTGCCGAGGGCGACGACCGCCCACCGCATGTGCTGCGCACCCATACCTCGCCGGTGCAGATCCGCTCGATGGAGAAGATGGGCGCACCGCTGCGCATCATCTGTCCCGGTGGCGTCTACCGCGCTGACTATGACCAGACCCACACGCCGATGTTCCATCAGGTCGAAGGTCTGGCGCTGGACACCGACATTTCGATGGCCAACCTGAAATGGACGCTGGAGGAGTTTGTCAAAAGCTTCTTTGAGCTGGACGATATCGAGCTGCGTTTCCGCGCCTCGCATTTCCCCTTCACCGAGCCCTCGGCTGAGGTGGATATTCGCTGCAGCTGGAAAGACGGAACGCTAAAGATCGGCGAAGGCGACGACTGGATGGAGATCCTCGGCTCTGGCATGGTCCACCCCAAGGTTATCGCCGCCGGTGGCATCGACCCGGATGTCTATCAGGGCTTTGCATTCGGCATTGGCATCGACCGGTTGGCGATGCTGAAATACGGCATCCCAGATTTGCGCGCCTTCTTTGACAGCGACCTGCGCTGGCTGCGCCATTACGGCTTCCAGTGTCTGGACATGCCGAGCCTGCATGGTGGTTTGAGCAGGTGAAAGCAACGATCGTTGCAGCCCTCGAACGAATTGCAACCCGCAAAAATAGTGCCGGAGCAGGCGCATTTGGAGCTACGGCACTTTTGAGTAAGTTCTTTGGAATTTCACTTGTGGCTCATAGTTCAGGCGGCGTAATTTTGACCGCTGGTTCGGGATATATTGCTGGAACTTTTATTTCGGCTTTTGTCGTGTCGGCCTTCTGGATCCTTTTGCCAATTGCTGTGATTGTTGGCGGAGTAATTTGGTTCAGAAAACAACTTACCAATGCTCTTCGAGCCCTTGGAACTCGCTTGGTTAGCAGGAGAAAATAACATGAAATTCACTCTTTCCTGGCTGAAAGATCACCTCGACACTGATGCATCAGTGGACGAAATCGCCGAGACTCTGACCGATCTGGGGCTGGAAGTCGAAGACATCAGCAACCCAGGCGATCGGCTCAAGGATTTTACCCTGGGCTATGTCACATCGGCCGAAAAACACCCGGATGCCGACAAGCTGCGGATCTGCAAGGTGGATACCGATGACGGCGAGCTGCAGATCATCTGTGGCGCACCAAACGCCCGTGAAGGTATCACCGTGGTGGTGTGCAAGCCGGGCATGTATATTCCGGGGCTGGATATCACCATTGGCATCGGCAAGATCCGCGGCGTCGAGAGCTATGGCATGATGGCATCCGAGCGCGAGCTGGAACTGTCGGACGAACATGATGGCATCATCGAGCTGCCCTCAGGCGAAGTGGGCAACAGGTTCATCGACTGGCTGGCCGAAAATGACCCCTCCAAGGTGGATACGGTGATCGAGATCGCCATCACTCCGAACCGCCCGGATGCGCTGGGTATTCACGGTATTGCCCGCGATCTGGCGGCGCGTGGTCTGGGCAAGCTGAAGACACCTGATTTCACCCCGGTCGAAGGCAGCTTTGCCAGCCCGATCAAGGTCAGCATCGATGAGGATACGCTGGACGGTTGTCCGCATTTCACCGGGCGGCTGATCAAGGGTGTGCAGAATGGTTCCAGCCCGCAGTGGCTTCAGGATCGTCTGACCGCGATTGGCTTGCGGCCGATCTCTAAACTGGTGGATATCACCAACTTCTTTACCTATGACCAAAACCGCCCGCTGCATGTGTTTGACGCGGCTAAGGTGCAGGGCGATCTGCGGGTGCATCGCGCTTCGGGCGGCGAAGTGCTGATGGCGCTGGACGACAAGGAATACACGCTGGTCGAAGGCCAGATGGTGATTTCCGATGAGGCTGGCGCCGAAAGCATCGCTGGCATCATGGGGGGGCTGGCCACGGGCTGCACCGAGGACACCGTAGATGTGTTCCTGGAAAGCGCCTTTTGGGATCACATCCAGATTGCTCTGGCCGGGCGGGCGCTGAAGATCAATTCCGATGCGCGCTATCGCTTTGAGCGCGGCGTCGACCCGGAGTTCACCCTGGAGGGGCTGGAACTGGCGACCCAGATGATCCTGGATCTCTGCGGTGGTGAGGCCTCGGATGTGGTGAGTGCCGGGCAGGCGCCGAACCATGCGCGTGCCTACAAGCTGAACGCCGCCCGGGTGCGGTCGCTGGTGGGGATGGATATCCCCGAAAGTGAGCAGCGCCAGACCCTGACCCGTCTTGGTTTCCGTCTGGAAGGCAATCAGGCGCATGTGCCCAGCTGGCGCCCCGACGTTCAGGGCGAGGCGGATCTGGTCGAAGAAGTCGCCCGTATCGCCTCGCTGACCAAATTGCAGGGCAAGCCGTTGAAGCGGCTGAGTGATGGTATTCCCAAGCCGGTGATGACCGCGCAGCAGCGCCGCCAGCAGATGGCGCGCCGCACCTGTGCCGCATTGGGCTACAACGAGGTGATCAGCTATACTTTCATCGACCAGCCCTCGGCGGCGCTGTTTGGCGGTGGCACCGATGCCACCATGCTGGCCAACCCGATCTCGTCTGAGATGTCGCATCTGCGGCCGACGCTGTTGCCCGGTCTGTTGCAGGCGGCGGCGCGCAATCAGGCGCGCGGCTATATGGATCTGGCCCTGTTTGAGGTTGGTCCCGTCTTTCACGGCGGCGAGCCGGGCGAGCAGCACAATCTGATTACCGGCCTGCTGGTGGGGCGCAATGGCCCCAAGGATGTGCATGGCGAGTCGCGGCCCGTGAACCTGTTCGACGCCAAATCCGATATCGAGGCGGTTCTGGCCGCAATCGGGGCGCCTGCCAAGGTGCAGGTGCTGCGCGGCGCGCCGGGCTGGTGGCATCCGGGGCGGCACGGCAAGATCTGTCTGGGTCCGAAGAAAGTCATGGGTGTCTTTGGCGAGCTGCACCCCAAGGTGCTGGCTGAGATGGGCATCAAGGGGGCTGCGATGGCCTTTACCATCTGGCCTGATGAAATCCCCATGCCGCGCAAATCCGGGGCCTCCCGCGGGGCGCTGAAGCAGAGTGATCTGCAGGCGGTTGAACGGGATTTTGCCTTTGTGGTGGATGACAGTGTCGAGGCGCTGACCCTGGTCAATGCGGCCGCCGGTGCCGACAAGGCGCTGATCACAGATGTGCGGGTGTTCGATGAATTCATCGGTGGATCCTTGGGCGAGGGCAAGAAATCTCTGGCCATCACCGTGCGCCTGCAGCCGACGGATAAGACGCTGAAGGATAAGGACATCGAGGCGGTGAGCGACAAGATCGTGGCCAAGGTGACCAAAGCCACCGGCGGTGTTTTGCGCTACTCAGTAAGATTTTGAAAACGCGCTCCGATTTGGGGCGCGTTTTTTTGTGCTTTGATGCAGAGGCTGTCGGAATGTGACACAAGGCCCGTGCCTGACCTTGGGGAGGTGCAAAGCGCCTTCCCGTGGGGAAGGTCAGGCGCGGGCCGTGCTGCTACGCACCACCGCCCAAAAGGTGTAGGTTTGGTTTTTCAGCCCTTTGACAGAAAGTCAGCCAGCGTATCAAACACCAGCCGGATACGACGGCTGGTGTGCAGCTCGCGGTGGGTGGTCAGCCAGAGCGGGAACACGATGGGTTCCATTTCCGGCAAGACTCGTTCTACCTGAGGATCTTGCGCCGCCACCTGATCTGACATCGGCGCGATGCCAAACCCCTGTTTGACAAATTCCCAGGCCACCACGCCGCTTTGTGATCCCAGCCGGAAATTGTCGGCGCTCAGGTGAATGCCCATCGGGGTCAGAAATTCTATCATCTGATCCGGTTCGCCAAAGCTGACAAAATCATGGGCACTCAGATCGGCAAAGCTTGTGGGACGGCCATGGGCGTCGAGATAACACGGCGCCGCATAGAAATGGGCGCTGTCGTTGCGTATCAGCCGGGCGATCAGCTCGGGCTGCTCGGGGCGAATATGGCGAATGGCAATGTCGGCCTCGCGGCGTTGCAGATCCCGAATGTCATTGGCGGCGACAATTTCGACCCGCAGCTTGGGGGCCAGTTGCCGCAAATGGTGCAGCACCGGCGGCAGCAGATAGGCCGAATAGACCTCGCTGGCGGTAATCCTGACCTCGCCCTCGATCGACTGTGATTGCCCCGAAGCGGTCAGTGCAATGCCACTGGCGGCGGTGCCCATGCTGCGGCTGTGCTCCAGCAGCTCCAGCCCGGCGGGGGTCAGCTCCAGTGCCCGGCCGATGCGCTCAAACAACAGCACTTCCAGATCCTGCTCCAGTGCCGCCACCTGACGGCTTAGGGTCGGCTGGGTCAGGCCCAGGTTGCGGGCCGCTGCCGACAGAGAGCCCTGCTCGGCGGTGGCAAGGAAGGCGCGGACATGGTTCCAGTCAAAGGTCTTTGGCGGGTTGCTCATGCGTATATGTATAAGCGTATTGCGAATTTCGGCAATTCCTATCGCATTGTCGTATGGATAGGTTGGCTGCAAAGGAGACATACCATGCAACAAACGACCAAGTTCTGGGATGGCATTGCCGAGAAATACGCCAAGCGGCCGATTTCTGACATGGCGGCCTATGAATATACCCTGGGGCGCACGCGGTCCTATTTAGGCCCCGAGGATCAGGTGCTGGAGCTGGGCTGTGGCACGGGCTCGACCGCGCTGTCGCTGGCCGACGCGGTGGCGCAGTACACCGCCAGTGATATTTCAGGCAGCATGATCGCAGTGGGCCGGGGCAAGGCCGAAGCGCAAAATGCGGATACCCTGAATTTTGTGCAGGCCGGTGTGAGCGAGGTTCCAACCGGTCGCTATGATGCGGTACTGGCTTTTAACCTGCTGCATCTGATCGAAGATCTGGACGGTGCGCTGAGCCATATTCACACTCTGCTGAAGCCCGGCGGGCTGTTGATCTCCAAAAGCTTTTGTCGCCCGCAGGGCGGGGCTTCGTGGAGCTATCGGTTGATGCGGCTGATCTTGCCGCTGGCGCAGATGCTGGGCAAGGCGCCCTATGTCGCTTTTATGTCGATTGCAGAGCTGGAGGCCGCGATGACCCGGGCCGGCTTTGACATCATCGAGACCGGCAATTACCCGGCCAACCCGCCCAATCGTTATCTGGTTGCTCGGCGGCGCTGATGTGGTGGACGAATGCCCCGGGCTGGTGGATACTGTGATCTGTCCGCCAAGCCCGGAACCGCTTTGGTCGGGTGGATGGATAGAATAAGGGGCTAAACATATGACTTTGAAAGTTTATCTTTCGGGAGAGATCCACTCGGATTGGCGCGAGCAGATTCTTGAGGGGGCTGCGTCTTTGGATGTGACGTTCAACAGCCCGATTACCCATCACCAGTCCAGTGATGATTGTGGTGTGCGTATCTTGGGCGCTGAAAGCGACAAATACTGGCATGACCACAAGGGCGCGATGGTCAATGCGATCCGCACCCGCAAGGGCATTAGTGATGCCGATGTGGTGGTGGTGCGCTTTGGCGACAAGTATAAACAGTGGAATGCGGCCTTTGATGCCGGTTTTGCTGCGGCGCTGGGAAAATCGTTGATCGTGTTGCACGGTCCAGACCATCAGCACGCCTTGAAAGAGGTGGATGCGGCGGCGCTGGCGGTGGCCGAAGAGCCGGCACAGGTGGTGGAAATCCTGCGCTATGTGCTGAGCGGTGAGCTGCCGGGATGATGCCACCGGTGTTGAAAACCGATCGTCTGATCCTGCGCCCGCACCGGGTGGAGGATTGGGACGATGTGGCGGCAATGTGGGCGGACCCCGAGGTGGTGCGCCATGTCACCGGAGTGCCCTCGTCCCGGCCGGAATCCTGGGGGCGGTTGCTGCGCTATATTGGCCATTGGCAGGCCCTTGGCTTTGGCTATTGGGTGGTCGAGGCCCGCGATGATGGTCGCTTTCTGGGCGAGGTCGGATTTGCCGATTACCGGCGCGACATTACGCCGAGCCTGGGCGGAGTGCCCGAGACAGGCTGGGTGTTCACCCTGGCAGCACATGGGCAGGGATATGCCAGTGAGGCGGTGCAGCGGATGCATCAATGGGCGGATCAGGTGAAAGGCTGGCGCGAGACAGTTTGCATCTTTGACCCTGAGCATATCGTGTCGCAGCATGTTGCCCGAAAGACGGGGTACCAGATCAGCGGAGAGGCGTTGTGCATGGGGCAGCCGACTTTGGTGATGCGGCGCGTTTCAAGTGTTGATTGATTCTGGCTTTGGATATGTAGCTTATGCGGGAGTTCAATTGTCCGTTAACCGGATTGGGTGTATTGTGTAGACCATAGGCCCGATGTGCCACTTTATGTGATGCGGATTTACCTTGATACAGAGCTGAATTTATTATGCAAAACCGCCGTGCCCCAGCTGTTGCGATTACCCCGGCCAGAGAAGATACCGGTCTGTTCAAAAAGGGTATTGTGCGGCTTCAGGTGGATTTGGTGCCACATAAGGCGCGCTCTAGCCGTGGCGATCTGGTTGTTAAAGGGTTCTTTCAGCAGAATACCCAGCTTGATGTCATCTTTGCCGGCCGACGGGCGATGGAAACTGCGCCGCTTGAGTTTTGCCTGGAGCGCATCTTCTCGAACGCTATTCGTGTAGCGACCAGAAATCAGGTTCAGACAAATATCGACAATATCCGTTTTCCGGTACAGGTTGACGGAACTTGGCGGCCGCATTTCCTGCGCGATATGTCCGGCTGGGAAACCCGCAGCTATCAGTTTCTGGTGGCGCAGTGGTCGTTTACGGACGAGACGGGAAAAGAGGTCGCGTTCGGCGAACTGCCTGTCGATCGGTAAAACGGGCGGTAGTGCGCCCCTACGTTGCGGCAGGGGCGCGCTATTTTAGGCTTGTTTGTGGATTTCCACAGTATGCGGGTAGGGGATCGAGATGCCGTTGCTGTCAAACGCTTCTTTGACCGCTTGGATCATGGCGAATTTCAACTCCCAGTAATCATCGGCGTTGCACCAGATCTTTGCTGTCAGATCGACCGAACTGTCGCCCAGATTGGTGACCCGGACCCAGGGCTCTGGATCCTTCAGCACGCGGCTGTCGGCATTGGCCAGTTGCAGAATGATGTCCTTGGCTTTGTTGGCATCGTCGCCATAATCAATGCCAAATACCATATCAACGCGGCGGGTGTCATGGTGTGAGTAGTTGGTGATCACCGAGCCCCAGGCCTGACCGTTGGGGATGATGATCTGCACGTTATCGGGGGTGGCCAGTTCGGTGATGAACAGGTTCAGATCCTGGACCGTGCCAGCCGCACCGCCGATGTCAACGTATTGGCCCAGCTTGTAGGGGCGGAACAGCACCAGCATAAAGCCGGCAGCCAGATTGCCGAGAGTGCCCTGCAGCGCCAGTCCGATGGCCAGCGTCGCGGCGCCCATCATCGCCACCAGGCTGGTGGCCTGGATGCCAAAGATGCCCAGAACCGCGATCAGAACAACAGCTTTTAGTGTCCAGCGGATGATGCTGGCGATAAAGTTTCCCAGGGTGGGGTCAATTTCAGGGGTGGCGTTGATGCGCTTGCGGATGGCCCGGCTGATCATGCCTGTAGCCATCCAGCCTAGGATCAGCACCGCCAGGGCCTTGAGGCCGTTCAGGGCCACCGGCCAATAGGCAAAACCCTGCTCTACAATCTGTTCCATCAAAAACTCTCCGTTTGTCAATTTGAAACGTCTTAACGCCCAAATGCCCACAGTGTGCAGGCATTCCCCAACGGAAAGTCAATTTTGAGGGAATGCTTTGTGGGTGATGCGCATTTCGGCAACAGGGCGGGCCTGGAATGCCGGTCCGAGCGGCTGGAAGGACCGGCCCTGCCAGCTGAAAAGGCAGGGCCGGTGATGTTGGATTTAGTGTTTGACGGCTACGCTGGGTGACACGACGTCGATGCCCAGTGCCTTGCCCACTGCGTAATAGGTCAACTGGCCAGCGTGGACATTCAAACCGTTCAGCAAATGCGCATCGTCGATGCAAGCCTGACGCCAGCCTTTGCCGGCCAGGGCCAGCATGAAGGGCATGGTGGCATTGCCCAATGCGATGGTCGAGGTGCGGGCAACCGCGCCGGGCATATTGGCGACGCAATAGTGCATGATGCCATCCACGTCATAGATCGGATCGCCATGGGTGGTGGCCTTTGAGGTCTCAAAACAGCCGCCCTGATCAATGGCAACGTCAACGATGGCGGCGCCGGGCTTCATTTCGCTGAGCTGCGCGCGGCTGATCAGTTTTGGCGCCGCAGCCCCAGGGATCAGCACCGCGCCGATGACCATATCGGCCTGACGCACCAGATCAAGGGTGGCTCCGGCAGTGGAATACTGATTTTTGAAGTCGCGGCCAAACACATCGTCAAGATACTTCAACCGGGCCAGCGAGCGGTCAAGAACCGTCACATCAGCGCCCATGCCAGCGGCAATTTTGGCGGCATGGGTGCCGACGACACCGCCGCCGATCACCACAACACGGGCCGGAGCCACGCCGGGCACCCCGCCCATCAATACGCCACGGCCACCATTGGCCTTTTGCAGGGTCCAGGCACCGACCTGCGGCGCCAGCCGACCCGCAACTTCGGACATCGGCGACAGCAGTGGCAAGCCGCCGCGATCATCGGTAACGGTTTCATAGGCAATGGCGGTGCAGCCCGATTCCAGCAGATCGTGGGTTTGCTCGGGGTCCGGTGCCAGGTGCAGATAGGTGAACAGCAACTGGCCCTCGCGCAGCATCTTGCGCTCACCGGGCTGGGGCTCTTTGACCTTGACGATCATGTCCGCAGTGGCAAAGATTTCCTCGGCGGTGGCGATGATGTTTGCGCCTGCGGTGGCATAGTCAGCGTCGGAAAAGCCAGATCCCATGCCGGCCCCTTGCTGGATCAGCACCTGATGGCCTTGAATGACCGCTTCGCGGGCGGCGTCGGGCGTCATGCCAACGCGGAATTCCTGTGGTTTGATCTCTGTGGGGCAGCCGATTTTCATTGTGTATCCTCCAAAAACTTATGTGGAGGATACAGGCGCATCATTGGTGTTTGCTGCTTTATTGAGCGAAATAAAAACCTATGATTCGAAGAATCTGCGCCTATAAGGCATAAACCAAGCAAGGATCTTCGCCAAAATGTCACTAGATCAAACGGATCGTCGCATCCTTACGGTGTTGCAAAAACAGGGGCGGATTTCCAATGCGGACCTGAGCGAGCTGGTGAACCTGTCGGCCTCGGCCTGTCACCGCAGGGTGCAACGTCTAGAGAGCGACGGCTATATCCGCAACTACGTGGCGCTGCTGGATGCCCGCAAGATGCAGGTGCCCAGCACGGTTTTTGTCGAGATCACCCTGTCTGGGCAGGCGGATGAGGTGCTGGATGCCTTTGAGCGGGCGGTGGCGCGGATCCCGGATGTGCTGGAGTGCCATCTGATGGCTGGATCGGCGGATTACCTGCTTAAGGTGGTGTCTGAAAACACCGATGACTTTGCCCGTATTCACCGGCAACATCTGGCCCGGCTGCCGGGGGTGGCGCAGATGCAAAGCTCGTTTGCGCTGCGGACCGTTTTCAAAACCACAGCCTTGCCGGTTTAGACGATGCCCGGCTTTGCCGGGCTGCGCCATTGTCACCGCATCATATCAGGCTGTTACCCTGCGAGAAGATATGTTTTGATGGCGCAAACAAGCGGGGACAGGCATGGGTTGGGATTACATTATCGTTGGCGCGGGCAGTGCGGGTTGCGTGCTGGCCAAACGGCTGAGCGAAGCCGGGCATCGGGTGTTGTTGCTGGAGGCGGGTGGTAAGGATAATTACCACTGGGTGCATATCCCGATGGGCTATCTGTATTGCATCGGCAATCCGCGCACCGACTGGATGTATCATACTGCCGAGGAGGCAGGGCTGAACGGCCGCTCGCTGATCTATCCGCGGGGTAAGGTGCTGGGCGGCTGTTCGTCGATCAACGGGATGCTGTACCTGCGCGGCCAGGCGGCGGATTATGATGGCTGGCGGCAACGGGGCAATCCGGGCTGGGGCTGGGACGATGTGCTGCCCTATTTCAAGAAATCCGAGGATTACGTCGAAGGCCCCTCTGAGATGCACGGGGCGGGCGGCGAATGGCGGGTCGAGAATCAGCGGTTGCACTGGGATGTACTGGATCATTGGTCAGAGGCGGCGCAGGCCTGGGGCTTGCCGCATGTCAGTGATTTCAACACCGGCAACAACGAAGGCGTCGGCTATTTCCGGGTCAACCAGCGCGGTGGCTGGCGGATGAACACCGCCAAGGCCTTCTTGCGCACCACCACCGGCGAGAACCTGAAGGTTGAGACTCAGGCGCATACCCGGCGGGTGCTGATCGAAGAGGGTCGCGCGGTTGGTGTGGAATATGAGCAGGGCGGCCAGGTAAAGGTGGCGCGGGCCAAGGGTGAGGTGATCCTGTCGGCGGGGGCCATCAACTCGCCGCAGATTCTGCAACTGTCGGGGCTGGGGCCGGGTGATTTGCTGCAAAAGCACGGCGTTGAAGTGCGGCGCGACATTGCGGCGATTGGCGGCAACCTGCAAGACCATTTGCAACTGCGCTGTGCCTGGCGGCTGACCGGCGCCAAGACATTGAACACCCTGGCCAACTCGCTGTGGGGCAAGGCCAAGATCGGGATGGAATATGCGTTCAAGCGATCCGGGCCAATGTCGATGGCGCCCAGCCAACTGGGGGCGTTTTCACGCTCGCGTCCCGATCTGGAAACACCGGATCTGGAATATCACGTGCAGCCGCTGACGCTGGAGGCCTTTGGCCAGCCGTTGCACGACTATCCGGGCCTGACCGCCAGTGTCTGCAACCTGCGACCTGAAAGCCGGGGAACGGTGCAGATCACCTCACCGGATGCCAGGGTCGCACCACGGATTGCGCCCAACTATCTGTCCACCGAAGGCGATAAGCAGGTTGCGGTGGCGGCGATCCGGCAGGCGCGCCAGATTATCGCTCAGGGACCAATGCAACGCTATGCGCCGCAGGAGATCAAACCGGGGGTGGCCTCGGACACCGAGGCGGATTTGCTGCAGGCAGCGGGGGATGTTGGCACCACTATTTTCCATCCGACCTGTACGGTGCATATGGGGCCGGACGACTCTGCGCCGCTGGATGCTGAATTGCTCCTGCGCGGGGTGTCGGGGCTGCGGGTGGTGGATGCCAGCGTGATGCCGGTGATCACCAGCGGCAACACCAATGCGCCAACCATCATGATTGCAGAGAAAGCCGCCGATATGATCCTGAGGGCGGCCCGCTAGCCAAGAGGGCGGGCCTTGCCTGAAAATTGAAACGGTTTCACCAAATCCGGCGCCAATGGCGATGCCGGGGTGCTTTCGGGTTGATACTCGGGCGTTTTCCGGTTTCCCTAGAGCAATACCCCAAACCCGGTGATGCCCGAAATCCGAGCCGCCCATGTTGCTTAAAGGAGCCTTTCTGTGACCCGTGAAGATGACAGTACCACCATGGCCTGGCTGGAAGACGAACTGCAGGACATGCTGGATGAGGGGATCGAGGTTGAATCCGCTGAACCGATGCTGTCGATGGAGCTGCGCAAGATTTACCGCGCCCAACATCCCGAGATGCTGGACCGACAGGTGTATTTTCGCAATCTGCTGCGACTTCAGGCTGAATTGATCAAGCTGCAGGACTGGGTGGTCGAGACCGGCGCCAAGGTGCTGGTGATCATGGAGGGACGCGATGCGGCGGGCAAGGGCGGTGTGATCAAGCGGATCACTCAGCGGCTGAACCCACGGGTGGCGCGGGTTGTCGCCCTGCCGGCCCCCAGCCGTCGTGAGCAGAGCCAGTGGTATTTTCAGCGCTATGTGCCTTATCTGCCATCTGGCGGTGAGATCGTGCTGTTTGACCGTTCGTGGTACAACCGGGCCGGTGTCGAACGGGTGATGGGCTTTGCCGACGATGATCAGGTTGAAACTTTTTTCAAGGATGTTCCCGAATTTGAACGGATGCTGGTGCGGTCAAACACCATCGTGTTGAAATACTGGTTTTCGATCACCGACGAAGAACAGCAGCTGCGATTCATGATGCGAATCCATGATCCGATGAAACAGTGGAAACTGTCGCCGATGGATCTGGAGAGCCGGGTGCGATGGGAAAAATATACCGAGGCCAAGGAAGACATGCTGGCGCGCACCAACATTCCCGAGGCGCCCTGGTATGTTGTTGAGGGCAACGATAAAAAGCGCGAACGGCTGAACTGTATCGAGCATCTGTTGTCGCAGATTCCCTATTCGGATGTGGCCAGCGAAAAGGTCAGCCTGCCGGATCGTGAGTATAATCCCAAGTATGAACGCCAGGTTTTACCGGACGAGCTATATGTGCCGAAAGTCTATTGAGGCGAAGGTTTGGTGCGTGCCAGCACGCACCCTACAGCCCCCCGAACCCGACAGCGTCGCCGTCAAAATTGGAAACTGAAACCCCGCCATAAAAACCGGACCAACTGGTTGCGGTGGGTGTTTCAGCCGTTGCTGTTACTGGGGCGAGTTCTGCGATAGCGCAGGATGAAAATTGAAATGTCATAGAGAATCCGATATTATATATTGGCCTTATAGGACGTTGTTGGTGAAAGATCCGGGGCAAATACTCGGGGCTAAGATATTGATATATAAGTGCTTAATATGCGCCTGAAAGGTCAAGTGAAGGCAGCTGAGTCCAGTGCCGGGACAGCAAATTTGGTGCGACTGGAACATCACAGCTGGTGTGTCGGGTCTGCAAAACCGAAATGCTTGGGTGCGACTCGACACGGTGGTCTTCAACGAGCCGCAAGGTTGGCGCGGTGAGAAAAAACTCCCGAAGCGGCCGCTGCCTTGATCAAAAGATCAAGGCGAGGCGGAGTTGGCTTAAGCGTCCGCTTCGGGAGGTGGGGCGACGAAACGAGGGCATCATTCACCCCAGGCAGACGCAGGCGGGGGACCTTGCCACTGCTGATGGAATCACCTTAACGTGCTTTTGGGTTATTGTATACAGCCAATGCGTGTACTTACGAAGCCCTGGCGGACGCCAGTTGAGCCGTTCCGGGGTCTGAGAGTGATGAAATCCGGGGGCGGAAATGACAAACCCCCGCGGCCGGGGCCTCGGGGGTCGTCTAAACGTCTTTGTGGGTTACTTCCGGTTGCCCGGCAATCACTCACAATAAGTGCAGTCCAAAGCTGGACGGATTGATTTACATCATCCCTTCGCGCTGGGCTTTCTTACGGGCCAATTTACGGGCCCGACGGATCGCTTCAGCTTTTTCGCGTGCTTTTTTCTCGGACGGTTTCTCGAAATGTTGCTTGAGCTTCATTTCGCGGAATACGCCTTCACGCTGCAGCTTTTTCTTCAGGGCACGAAGCGCCTGATCGACATTGTTGTCGCGAACACTAACCTGCATGTGGTTTTCACCACCTTTCTAAGTTGAGTTGCAAGGATTTGCAGGAAGGGGCGCTATAGCAAAGCATGGTCAGTTTGTCTAGTACTGGGGCCAGGCACGGTGTGGTGTAGCGCAAGCGGGGAGATGCAGGATGAAGACCGAGCAGGCAGAGACGCAGGATGCCACCAAGGATGCGCTGTTGGATGCGGCGCTGTTGCATGTGCCGTTTGACGGTTGGAGTGAGGCGACATTTCATGCGGCCTGTCAGGATACCGGGGTGGACCGGGTGCTGGCGCGGGCGGTTTTTCCGCGTGGGGCGGTGGATCTGGCGCTGGCCTATCATGCCCGGGGTGATGCCTTGATGGTGCAACGCCTAAAGGTGGAGGATCTGACCGGGTTGCGGTTTCGCGACAAGATTGCCGCCGCCATTCGGTTCCGGCTGGAAGCGGTGGATGACAAAGAGGCGGTGCGGCGTGGCACCACCATGCTGACCTTGCCGCAATATGCCGGCGATGGGGCGCGGGCGATCTGGGGCACAGTTGATACGATCTGGACGGCGCTGGGCGACCGCTCGGATGACATAAACTGGTACACCAAACGGGCGTCCCTGTCGGCGGTCTACACCGCGACGGTGCTGTATTGGCTGGGCGATGACAGTCTGGAGCATCAGGCCAGCTGGGGTTTCCTGAATCGGCGGATCGACAATGTGATGCAGTTTGAAAAACTGAAAGCACAGGTGCAGGGTAATCCCCTGTTGAAGCCGTTTCTGGCCGGGCCGAACTGGTTGGCGGATCAGATCAAGCCGCCCACCAAAGCCGCCGACAACCTGCCGGGATCCCTGACCCGGCGTCGCTGATCACAGGGGCATAATCACTGGCCTTTTCTGGCCTTTTCTGGCCGGGGCTCCCGCCCGTTGGCGGGCATGGCCATGCCCGCCTCCCGTTGGGCATGGCGCCGTGCTGCGCACGGCGCGGCCCGGCGCGGTGGCGGGCTGGGCGATCGCTTGCGGTGGGATCATCGTTTGCAGGTCTGCGCTGGGATGCTAGGCATAGGGCAAACGAAAGGATCCCGGATGAGTGAGATGATGCGCGCCGTTGAGATTTCCACCCCTGGTGGCCCAGATGTATTGCAACTGACCGAGAGGCCGGTTCCGGTGCCCGGGCATGGTCAGCTGCTGATCAAGGTGGCTTATGCGGGGGTCAACCGACCGGATGCCCTGCAACGGGCCGGGGCTTATGCGCCGCCCCCCGGAGCCAGCGACCTGCCGGGGCTTGAGGCCTCGGGCGAGGTGGTGGCTGTGGGGGGCGGTGTGACTGAGTTTGGGCCGGGGGATCTGGTCTGCGGCTTGCTGCCCGGTGGCGGTTACGCCGAATATGTGGCGACTCCGGCGGCGCACTGCCTGCCCATTCCCAAAGGGCTGGATCTGAAGCAGGCGGCTTGCCTGCCCGAGACATATTTCACTGTCTGGTCGAATGTATTCAGCCGTGGCGGCTTGCAGGCCGGAGAGCGATTTCTGGTGCATGGTGGATCAAGCGGCATCGGCACCACGGCGATCCAGCTGGCCAATGTTCTGGGTGCGCGGGTGTTTACCACTGCCGGGTCGGATGAGAAATGTCAGGCCTGTCTGGATCTGGGGGCTGAGCGGGCGATCAATTACCGCAATGAGGATTTTGTCGAGGTGCTGCGGGCGCAGGGCGGTGCCGACCTGATTTTGGATATGGTGGGCGGTGATTACATTCCGCGCAACATCAAGACGCTGGCAGATGACGGACGCCTGGTGCAGATCGCCTTTCTGAGCGGAGCCAAGGTCGAGCTGAACTTTGCCCAGATCATGATGCGGCGGCTGACGGTGACCGGATCAACCCTGCGGCCGCAAAGTGATCTGGCCAAGGCGCGGATTGCCGACGAACTGCGCCATCTGGTCTGGCCGCTGATCGAGGCGGGGCGGATTGCGCCGGTGATGGACCGCGAGTTTGCACTTGCCGATGCGGCGTCGGCGCATGCAAGGATGGAAAGCTCGGGTCATATTGGCAAAATGGTGCTGAAGGTGGCGGGCTAGCCGTATTTGCGGCCAAGACATCCCGGCCCTGGCCACTCGGAAGTGGCAAGGGCCGGTGATCCCTTCTGCCTGGCTATTCCACCGCGCGGCGATAGAGGTGCCAGGTGGCATGGCCAAAGATGGGCACCACAACCACCAGTCCCAGCAGGAACGGAATCGAGGCGATGACCAGGCTGGTGCCGATCAATGCACCCCATGTCAGGGTCACAACCGGGCTGGCGCGCAGCACTCGGATTGAGGTGACGACGGCCACTGGCAGACCAACGTGGCGATCCAGCAGCAACGGGAAAGACACCACGCTGATGGCCAGTGCCGCCAGCGCAAACAGGGCACCAAGACCGCTGCCGACAGTGACCATCACCCAGCCTGCGGTGGTGGTGAATGTGTCAGAGACAAAGGCGGCAAGTGAGGTCGGTGATTCAGGGCCCAGGGTCCAGGCGTAGACTGAATTGGCGCAGATCATCCAGACGAAGAACAGCGCTGCCAAATAGACCCCGAGCATCAAAATCGCCCCAAAAGACGGCGAACGGACCACGTCAAAGGCATCTATCCATTTGGGCTCAAACCCAGCCTCGCGGCGGCTGGACATTTCATAGAGCCCAACTGCGGCCAGCGGGCCAATCAGGGCAAACCCCATGATCATCGGCACCAGCAGTGGCAGCAGGTTCATCGAAAACCCCATCACCACCATCACCACCCCGATCAGGGGATAAAACAACACCAGAAACATCGCATCACTGCGACAGGCGGCAAAATCCTCGACCCCGGCCTTGAGTGCGTATTTCAGGTCCGCCAGCTCCAACCGCCGCACCCGCGGCATGGCGGCGCTGGCGGTTTCGCCTCCCATTTGGTCGACCGAGGCCGAGATGTGATGGCTGGTTGTTTCTGCGTGCTGAAACAACCAGCTGAGTGGATTGCCAATTGTTTTTGCCATGAGCGGGCTCCTTTCACTATCCATGACGAAGGGTGCCGTCTGGGCAGTTGCCGGGCGCGGCACTTAAGGTGACTCTAGCACAATTGGCGCGAATGTCCTTCACAGTGTTGCGACGGGCGGCAGCCCTTGCCGCCTTATTTATGAAATAGCCCTGTTGGGGGCGCTACCGCACTGGCGCCAAGCGGGCGTTTTTCAGGCGGCAGTCGCGGATCACATCGCGGCCGCAGGGCACTGGGGTCAGGTCCTTTGACAGGCAGACCCGGGCTTCCTGGATATAACCATCACGGCAGGTCACGGTCAGCATGTCCTTTCCAAGAAATGGATTGGCCTGCAGAAAGGCCGTCTCGACCAGTGCGGCGGGCAGGGTTATGCCCTTGTCCAGCTTGCGAAATACGGCGGGACGGCTGATGGAGGCGTAGGCTTGGCGCATCAGCGCATAATAGTGCTGCGCCGACAGGCCCGAACAGGTGCCGTGTTTCTTCCACTGGTGCCAGGCCAGACCGGCGCTGCCCATGATGCCGCTCATTTCGGCGCTCATCTGGCGCGATGGCGGGGCGACCGAGCTGTGGCAGTATGACGGCCAGCCACGGTGAAACTGCGGCCATAGGCCGTGCAGGGTCCAGCCGTAATCGTGGCGGCTGTCGCATTGGTCAGAACCGCGGGCGTCGCCCTCCAGCGCGCACCAATTGGGCGACCAGCTGAGGGCCAGCACGTAATAGTCGAACTCTCCCGCCGTTTCCCCGTCAGCGTTGGCGGCGCCGATGTTCAGGGCCCAAAGGGCAAAACCAACGGTCAAAATGATGCTGCGCATTCGGCTCTTCCCAAATTGAAACATCCCGACTATATAGGGTTCAAATTCCCCGACAATGGAAACCAGACCCCTAAGGCGGGGCAGCCTATTTCAGGCGGCGGGGAAGATGTGTTGTAAATGGAGATGAGCACATGGCAAAACCGTTGATGGCAAAAGCAACCGCTGTGTGGCTGGTGGACAATACCACCATCAGCTTTAAACAGATTGCGGACTTTGTTGATCTGCACGAGCTGGAAGTCCAGGGCATCGCTGATGGCGACGTGGCCCAGGGGGTGAAAGGGTTTGACCCGGTCGCCAACAATCAGCTGACCCAGGAAGAGATCGCGGCGGCTGAAGCCAGCCCGATGCACAAGCTGAAGCTTAAATTCTATGCGGCGGCTGCGGGCGAGGAAAAACGCCGTGGTCCGCGGTATACACCGCTGTCCAAGCGGCAGGACCGTCCGGCCTCGATCTATTGGCTGGTCAAGTTCCACCCGGAGCTGGCGGACAGCCAGATTTCCAAGCTGGTGGGCACCACCAAGCCGACGATCCAGGCGATCCGCGAGCGGACCCACTGGAATATCGCCAACATCCAGCCAATCGATCCGGTTGCACTGGGCCTGTGTAAGCAGTCCGAGTTGGACCAGGCGGTGCAAAAGGCGGCTGCCAAGAAAGCTGCCGAGGGCGGCGTGATGAGCGACGACGAGCGTCGTAAGCTGGTCAGCACCGAACAGTCGCTGGAAATGGACGCCGAGCCCAAGATGGCAAGCGGCATGGAGGGTCTGGCGACCTTTACGCTGGGCGGTCTTGATCGTGCGCCGAAGAGAGAAGCGCCGGTGGATGCTGACAGCTTCTTTAACCTGCCGGCCGGCGGTGGCGACGGCGATGACGACGACGATGATGACAGCGACGACCCACGCGGCTGATCCTGTTTGAGCTTTTGTAGAGACCCGGCCTTGTGTCCCGGTTTGTTACTATACCTGTTGCAGGCCTTCCGTTCTTCGGAAGGCCTGTTTCGTTTGATAGGCTGGATTTTGTGTTTCGGTAGCCACGAACAGCGTGCTGATGAATAATTCTTGGTGGGGCTTTCCACTGGTTGCCTTCGGTTGGTTTCTAATAAGTTAAGTGTTTGAGGGTGGGGTGAAGAATCGGTCTAATGTGACCATCACAGCGAAGGGAAAGCTAACGCCCGTATTGCAAGGTTCCTCGGCGTCGTGACTGTTTGCTAAATTGGGGTTAACAAAAATCCGTTGGCAAAGGGACATACAAAAAAGAGATTCTGAATACGGGAAAGTGCATATGAAGCAAATCGACTTACTGTCGCTCTCTGATCTGGACCAGCCAATTGTAGAGCAACTTGCCGTCCGAGCAATTGAATTAGGCGCGTGCTGGATATCGCGGAACATGCCGCAGACACTTAGTGGAGCTAGGGTTGGCTCTATCGCGGAGTTACCTGGATGGCGCAACCCGACGGCGCTTGCACTTGGGGTCGCAGCGATGGGTGGCATCAACGTGAATGTGACGGCAAAGCTTGAAGGCGCCGAGACCATAGAAGATTTGGCGGGTTACATGGACAATTGGTTTGATCTAATGGCAATTCGAACGCCAAGTTTGCCCCGCCTTCGCGCCTTTGCAGACGCGCTTGATGCACCTGTCATGAACCTTCGCACGAACGATAATCATCCGTGCGAAGTACTTGGCGATCTCGCTTTTGTTCTGTCCCAAAGAGGGTCTTGGGATGGTTTGCGGGTCGCAGTGGTCGGACCGGCGGGTAACATAGCCCGCTCCTGGTTCGAAGCGGCTGAAACTCTTTCGATCGAAGTTGTTCAGGTCGCCCCGCCAAGCTTGTTATTTTCTGCTGCTGATTGTGGCGCGCGTCGGCGTACGGCAGACGATCCGCGCGTGATCGAGGATGCTGACCTTATCGTTACAGACTGTTGGCCATCAGCCCCAAGCCGCGAAGAAAGAGACGCGCTCCCGTCTTTCCGCATCACGGCTGTTTTGCTAGATAGGTGCCGCCCTGATGTGTTCTTCATCCCATGTCCACCAGTGACACGCGGAGAGGAGGTTGCGGCGGATGCGATGCGCCATCAACGGTGCCTCGCGACATCAGCAAAGGCATTTCTGATGCATGCACAGAATGCATTTGTAGAAAGTGTGCTTTGATAAGCTGGTAAATGCGTGCTTGCATGTTCCGACAACACTGCTTGAAACGGACGCTATTACCGCGAGAGCGGTTTTGTCCTTGTCTACAGATTAGATCGTGGGACTCATTTCAGCGAAGGGCCGTAAACCATCCTGCACACAGTAACCTGCCTGCTTCGGTATTGCTCACGGGGGGGGGCAAAGTGAACCAATAGTGCCTTGCAGCAGGATCAGGAAAAACCGCTGCGCTGACTTGGTGGTGGGGGTATTGTTTTTGGTATTGGGCTGGTCCGGTGCCGTTACTTCTAAAATTTGGCTCAGATCTCTTTGCGGGCCCGCAGGGCGGCGGTGATGGTGCCGTCGTCCAGATAATCCAGCTCGCCGCCAATTGGTACGCCTTGCGCCAGAGTGGTCAGTTTGACCTGCCCCTGCAGCTGGTCGGCGATGTAATGGGCGGTGGTCTGGCCGTCGATGGTGACATTCAGCGCCAGGATCACCTCGTTGATGGCCTCGGCTGTGACCCGGTCGGCCAGACGCGGAATGCGCAGCTCTTCGGGGCCGATGGCATCCAGAGCGGACAGGGTGCCGCCCAGCACGTGATAGCGGCCTTTGAACACGGCCGCGCGTTCCATCGCCCAGAGATCGCCAACGTCCTCGACCACGCAGAGTTCACCATTGGCGCGGTTCTCGTCGAGACAGATATCGCAGATTTCAGAGGTGCCGACATTGCCGCAGTTCAGACATTCGCGGGCGCTGATGGCGACCTGGCTCATCGAATCGGCCAATGGGGTCAGCAACAGGGCGCGCTTGCGGATCAGGTGCAGCACCGCCCGTCGGGCCGAGCGCGGGCCCAGGCCGGGCAGTTTGGCCATCAGCGCAATCAGGATTTCAATATCGTCGGTGGATTCGCTCATTTCACTGTCACTCCGACTGGGACGTCCGGTACCTCGCCGGGCAGGGGAATGCGAGAGACGGTATATCCCGCCTGCCGCAGCAGTTCGATCATGCCTTGTTCGCCGGGCAAATGGAATGATCCGATTGCCATGAACACACCGCCGTGCTGCAGCTCGGGCAGGGCGGTTTGCAGAAAGGTCTTATTGCGCTGGGTCAGCAGGAAGTGGTCGGCGCGTTGCAGATAGAGCGCGGCCAGGTCCGGCCCGTAGATGCGGGCCAGGGTGGACCTCTGCCATGCCCGTCCCAGGGCCAATTCCCCCTGCAGATACAGCGCAAAGCCAGTCGCCCGGTTGGCTGCGGCCAATGGGTCCAGATAGCCGCCATAGACCGCCAGAAGGGCTAGGGTGGTGTCCTGGTTGAGCGGATCTTTCAGGTGGTCGGTCAGCGCATCCGGAGATTCGAGGCCCAGAATGCGGCTGCCGCCAATCAGGCCGAGCGTTTGGATCAGACTATCCTGATCGGGCACCACGCCCGCCGAAAAATCGTCGCAGGGGTCAGACAACAGGGTTTCGACGATAAAAGGCAAGGTAAGGTAATCCGCCGCCTCTCGGCCCCAACCCAAGCCGTCAAGACGGCTGCGAATCCAATCGACAATCAGCGGATCCAAGCCAGAGTCGTCAAAACTGTAGGTGCTGTTTTTCGGGCGGAACAGTTCTTTTTCCTGATGATCCTCAACCGCCTGGCGAGAGGCAAACACCGGGTCAAATTCCAGCGCCACGATGCGGGCGCCGGAAATCCGCTGTTGCACGATGACCGGCAGATCCAGGATCAGCGGATCATTCGAATGCACGGTGCCCCACAGGTGCGACACCGCGCCACCAGGGGACTGGACGCGCCAGAACCGGCCTTTGGGGTTGGGTATTTTGGCGGCATCAGCCCGCAGTTGGGCGAGCAGCGCATCCGGCAGGGCCTGCGGGTCAATCTCGGCCGAGACAACCTCGCAGGTCTCACGTGTCGCCCAAGCCTGGGCCTGCAAGGTGGCAGGCATCAGCATCGCCAGGGCGAACAACAGAGGTTTCAACATCGGGATCAGCCTCAGAACGGCAGCTTGACGTCCTTGGGCAGGCCCATGCTTTCGGTCAGTCGCGCCATTTCTTCCTGTGCCTTTTCCGTGGCCTTGGCCTGAGCATCTTTGACCGCCGCCAGGATCAGGTCTTCGACCACTTCCTTGTCGTCGCTGTTGAAGATCGACGGATCAATATCCAGCGCTTTTAGCTCACCTTTGGCGCTGGCGGTTGCCTTGACCAGGCCAGCACCGGATTCTCCGGTGACCATGACATTGTGCAGATCGTCCTGCATCTGGGTCATTTTGGTCTGTAGTTCCTGTGCCGATTTCATCATCTTGGCCATATCGCCAAGACCGCCGAGGCCCTTGAGCATCTGATCTCTCCTATAAGATGGGTTTGCCTGCTAAATACGGTCGCCACCCCTGCCATACAAGGGGAAAGCGGCGGGCAATCCGCTATGAAACGATGCTGGGGACCGATAAGGAACCGGTGTCGAGAGGGGCTAAGCTGTGTCACAAACTTCTGCCCATGTGGACAGGGCGACAAAGCTGAGGGTTATTCCTCCTCAAACGGATCCCATTCGTCTTCCACCTCGGGCAGCGCCTCGGCGGCCACTTGCGCCTGCAATTCCTCGGGGGTGCGGATGCGCTTTATGGTGGCCTTGGGGAAACTGGCCAGCACCGCCTGCACCAAGGGGTGGGCGCTGGCCTTGGTGCGCAAGGCATTCTCGGCGGCGTCGTTCTTTTCGGCGATGGTCTGGGCGTCGCCGTCCGAGACAATCGAAACGGTCCAGCGGCTGCCGGTCCAGGCCTGCAGGCCGGTTCCCAGCCGGGCCGCCAGATCGCGAGGGGCGCTGTCGCTGGGGGTGAACTCGATGCGGCCCGGCTGATAGGACACCAGCCGCACACCGGCTTCCACCTCGACCAGCAGTTTTACATCACGCTGGGTGCGGATCAGCTCGACCACATGTTCAAAGCTGGGATAGCGCGCCAGTGCCGCATCCGCCTGGGGGGCGAGGGCCAGTGATGTGCCGTTGCCACCTGACGCCACAGCGCCGCCGGTGCCGGACGGACCGCTGGTATAGGCACTGCCCATGGTGGCACCGCCACCGCTTGCCATTCCAGTGCCCGGCCCGCCACCGCCCGAACCAGGTGGGGGACCAGAGGGCGGCGCTGCGGGGGGCGGGGTTGGCATGTCCTGCAGCTTTCGGATCAGCTCTTCGGGGCTGGGCAGGTCGGCCACATGGGTCAGCCGGATCACTGCCATTTCAGCCGCCATCATGGCGTTGGGTGCCGCCGAGACTTCCTCGAGCGCCTTGAGCAGCATCTGCCACATCCGGGTCAGCACCCGCATCGGCAGCGCCTGCGCCATTTTGCTGCCACGGCTGCGTTCATCAGGCGAAATCGTGGGGTCTTCGGCGGCATCCGGGGTGATTTTCACCACCGAGACCCAATGGGTGATCTCGGCCAGGTCACGCAGCACCGCCAGCGGATCGGCGCCTTCGGCGTATTGGGCGCCAAGTTCGGTCAGCGCGGCGGCGGCATCGCCGCGCAGGATCATGTCGATCAGGTCCAGCACTCGGCCCCGGTCGGCCAGCCCCAGCATGGCGCGCACCTGATCGGCTGAGGTTTCGCCGGCGCCGTGGGAAATCGCCTGATCCAGCAGTGAGGTGGCATCGCGGGCCGAGCCTTCGGCGGCGCGGGTGATCAGCGCCAGTGCGTCATCGGAAATCTGCGCCCCTTCGGCGGCGGCGATCTTGCTGATCAGCGCGATCATCACCTCGGGCTCGATCCGGCGCAGGTCAAAGCGTTGGCAACGCGACAGCACCGTCACCGGCACCTTGCGGATTTCTGTGGTGGCGAAGATGAATTTCACATGCGCGGGCGGCTCTTCCAGTGTCTTCAGCAGCGCGTTGAAGGCAGAGGTCGACAGCATGTGGACCTCATCGATGATGTAGATCTTATAACGGGCTGAGGCCGCACGATAGGCGACCGAATCGATGATTTCACGGATATCGCCGACACCGGTGCGGCTGGCCGCATCCATCTCCATCACGTCAACATGACGGCCCTGCATGATGGCGGTGCAATGCTCACACTCACCGCAGGGCTCAGTTGTCGGGGTGCCGGTGCCATCCGGGCCGATGCAGTTCATGCCCTTGGCAATGATCCGAGCGGTGGTGGTTTTGCCGGTGCCGCGAATGCCGGTCATGATAAAGGCCGAGGCAATCCGGTCTGCCGCAAAGGCGTTTTTCAACGTCCGCACCATGGCGTCCTGACCGACCAGATCGGTAAAGGTCTCGGGGCGATATTTGCGGGCCAGAACCTGGTAGGGGCTAGGTCCGGTTTCGGGGCCTGCGTTGGGGCCTGCGTCGGTGCTTGTGTCGCTCATGTGTACTCGTGCCGGATTCGGGAACATTCTGGTTCAGCGCAGGGTATGCAAGCCGGCCCGCTTCGTCCACCGCTGTTGCCGCAGTGCTGGCGGTGGTCCTGTTGTTTTGCACCCGGCAACGGCAGTTTCCGCACTTTACTGGCCCAGACTGACCGCCCACCTACATAAAAACATTTTTGTGCAACCCTGTGTTGCGGTTACAGTTGGCTGGATTGACGTCAATGGAAGCTAGGACACGGGTAACAGCACAGGCGCAGGCCGGCAGGGAGAGACAATGCAATCTGAGGAGATCAGGCCAGAGGGCAGTGCACTGGTGATCTATGCGCTTTCGGTGGCGGACGGCATTTTGGCGCTTTGCCCATTGCCGGGGGCGGGTGGCAATTATCGCGGCGACCTGGATCACATCCACGACTGGCAGCCGGGCCTGGTCATTTCAATGACCACCGAGGCCGAGCAGGTGGCTGTCGGCGGGGCGACACTGGGCAGTGATATTCAAAGCATGGCCAGTCGCTGGGTGCATCTGCCAGTGTCCGATTTCGGCACGCCGTCCCCCGATATTCTGACGAAATGGTCATCGGTCAGCCACATGGCGCGCAAGGCGTTGGTCGGAGGTGGGCGGGTCTTGGTGCATTGCCGTGGCGGCTGTGGGCGCTCGGGCATGGTGGTGCTGCGGCTGATGATCGAATGCGGCGAGGCGCCAGAGACAGCATTGAGCAGGCTGCGCGCGGTGCGCCCCTGCGCGGTGGAGACGCCGGAGCAGATGAAATGGGCCTGCGGCCGCCGCCGTCGGGCGCAGGGCTGATCCTTTGCCGCGCAGTGGCTTAGTAGCCTTTGCGCCCCTTGTGGTCACGCTTCATTGATTTGATCATCTTGCCAAAGCCCTTGTCGCGGCGCCGGGATTGCTCAAGGTTTTCGGTGTTGCGCTCTTCGTCACGCTGTAGCTTTTGCCAGCGGTCAACCCGGGCCTGCTCCAGTGTTCCGGCTTTCAGCGCCGCCTTGACGGCACAGCCGGGCTCGCCGCTATGGGCACAGTCGCTAAACCGACAGGACTGGGCAACCTCTGTCAGGTCCGAGAACACTTCTTCGACCGCCTCGTCGGCGTCGATGATCCGCAGGGCGCGCATGCCAGGCGTATCGATCAGCCAGCCGCCGTTTACCATGCGGCGCAGATAGCGTGCGGTGGTGGTGTGGCGGCCTTTGGAATCGACCTCGCGGACATCGCGCACGGCGTCCGTGCTGCCGGTCAGCCCATTGGTCAGGGTTGTCTTGCCCACCCCGGAGGAGCCCACCAAAGCCGCCGTCTGGCTGGGTTTGACCCAAGCCAATAGCTGGCTGACGTCGTCAGCGCTCTTGGCGTCCAGGGTCAGCACGGTGAGCGATGTCGCCAGCGATTCGGCCTGGGCGCGATAGGCGGCGGCATCGTCGCAGATATCGGCCTTGGTCAGCACCACCACCGGATAGCAGCCAGATTGGTGTGCCAGCGTCAGATAGCGCTCCATCCGGGCCAGATTGAAATCGGCGTTGCAAGAGGTGGTGATGAACAGCACGTCGACATTGGCGGCGATCAGCTGCACACGAGCGTCGGTTCCGGCGGCGCGGCGGCTCAGCTCGGTCTGGCGCTCCAGCCGCTCGCAGACCTGATGGGCGTCATTGGCCAGCACCCAGTCGCCAACGGCAAATTCGCCGGTCAGCCGGTCGGGCAGCAGCTGGATTTCGCCGTCAGGTGACAGGCCGGTCAGCTTGTCTCGGTGCACCGCCGATATGCGATAGGCCGTCAGCTCGGCATCGGCGTCCTGCTGGGATTGAAAAAAGGGAGACCATCCAAGGTCTGAATAGGTAAGCGTCATGGCTCTGCCTGTAATTGAACGTAAAAAGACCCAAGCGAAGGCATGCGCGCATCACAACAGGAGGAGTGTTCAGGCAGAGAGTTGGCCGTGGGCCAGATCAGGAGTGCGCTGCCTGAGGGGTCGGTACTGCTACAATCATCAGGCCCTCCAAATCAGGCTGTGGGAGCGATGCTCCGAAAAGTTCACCCCAGCACTGCAAGGGGTTTTAGGTGAGAGGCTGGACATCGACCCAAGCGGGGCTCGTTGTGGCTGCTTCCTTCCGGATCTGACCAGGTTGGCGAGGCGCCTGCCCGCGCCAACCTCTCGAATCCCGATATAGGCGGCTGCGGAGTGAAAGACAAGCGGTGCGTGCTGTGGAGTTACAATGGAATTTGCAGCTGCAGGAAGCCATCTGGGGTGAGCCTGGGCGCTGCGAGGTCCAGATGGGCCAGTTCGTCCAGGTAAGCGCGTGCCGCAGGGCCAGTATAGACAATAGCCTGCGTACCCGGCAGGCGTGCCAGGCACCAGGGCGGTGCGGCGGCGGCCAGGGGATCGGTGGGCAAGGTGCCGTCCAGATAGTCGTAAAGAATATCCCGTATTGGCCGTTTCGGCAGCGATAGCTGTTTTGCTTGCAGTACCATCTGGAAATTGCCGCCCCCCACCGCCCGGTGACTGTTGACCGCCACGACAAACTGTTGGTCGGGATCAATCGGCTGGCCATTCCAGCGGGGGTTGCGAATGCGATGGGCCTGCGGCTCCGCCAATTTCCCTGAGGCATGAAAGCGGGCAGGGACGGACAGGTCAATCTGATAGTCCAGCCCGTGCAGCACATCAAAATTATGGCCCGCCCGATCGGGATTGACCAGTGCGGTGCTGCACGTGCCGGGGATAAGTTGATTGAACAGCCCGGCCGACATTTCCAGCCACTCGACCACCATGGCGCCGGAAAGAGTGATGGCATTCAGGGCGTTGGGAAAGACATGCAGGTCTGCCACATGGCGGCGGCATAGCGGGCCTGCGGCCACATCGGTGAAGTGGCTGGGGCCGGTCCGCGCCCCAAATTTGCAGGGCGACACCGCCGAGAGCAGCGGCAGTTCGCTTGCATCGCTGCCCGCCAGCAGCGGCCGCAGCGCCGCCGCCTGGGCGCTGGCCACCAAAGCAAGGGCGCGGTCGGGGGCAAAGAATGTGAAAAAGGAGTGCAGGGATTGTGCAGAATGGCCTACCGGCTGGTTTATCCGCTTGAGGGTGGCCGCGTGGTCCTTTTCCAGCGCCGCAACCAGGGTGCTGTCCTCGGAAACCTGTGGAATCAACTCTCCGGTGTCGCTGCGCTGAGCGATGGCGCGCAAACCGCACTCCCAGCCCGCCAGCGTCCAGCCGTCGTGGCTGTGTCTCAGCTGCAGATCAATCACCCCAAGATGTGACCCATATGCACCTGGCATCACCACCGGTTTGGCAATCGGAGTGGCGGGGTCGGGCAGATGCAGGTGGGTGTGACCGCCAATCAGAGCGTCGATGTCATCAATAAGGGCCAGCTGCTGCAATGCGTTTTCCGTGTCGTCGGGGTCTGCAATATGTCCGATACCAGTATGGGCAAGAGCGATAATCACGTCGCACCCGGCGGCGCGCAGCGTGGCGCTGGTGCTGCGCGCTGCCTGCACCATATTGATCACCTGAACGCGGCCCTTTAGCTGATGCGCATCCCATTGCAGGGTTTGTTCCGGCAGTACAGACAGCAGGCCAATCCTGACCGGCGGTGCATTGGGATGCGCCGGAATGCGGCGTTCCAGAACCACCGAGGCGGTGAATGGCAGTTCAGTTTCGGGCGTCTCTGCCGTCATGTTCGAGCAGATGGCAGGGCAGGGAGCATCTCTCAGGATATGCGCCAGCGTCTCGATCCCGAAGTTGAAGTCGTGATTTCCCAGGCCAATGGCATCATAGTTCAGCACTTGAAAGGCCCGCATAAGGGGATGTAATGCGGTGCCCTCGGGCTGGTCTCCCAGCGGGGCGCCCTGCAACGAATCGCCATTGTCCAGCAGCAGTGTCGCCGCCCCAAAACCGGACGCCTCGGAACGGGCGCTGGCGATCAGCGTTGCAGTACGCGACAGGCCAATACCAGGGTCTGCCCGGTCGCCATAATAATCATAGCCAAGAAGGTTCATGTGCAGATCCGTAGTGGCCAGCACACGCAGGCTAACCTGGTGTGGCAGATCGGGAGGGTCGGGTTCTGTCAACATGCCGTGTTCGATGCGTTCGACGCCTGTCTTGTCACTGCCGCGCTTTTCTGAGCGGTTTTCTTGGGTGTTCTGAAATCAGTGATTGGGGCCTGTGCCCAGTCATATTTACATACATATTTAACCATGAGGTCGATGCGGTGACCCCCTGTTCAAGCCCCTGAGCTTCGGGCTTGGAGTTGTATGTGTGGCAGCCCAAGGACTAGCCTGCAAGATGCGGCGGCGATAGTTGCTTGCAAAAAATGAAGGTGATGCGATTTTGAGGTTGGCCGGTCATTTATGGGCGCGGCAGAGTTTAGGCGCAAAACAAGGAACGTAGTGTGAAGCGAGCAGAACAGGTGACTTTTGGCGGTGGCGGGCTGGACCGGGCTGCGCATCTGCGTGGTGATAGAGGCGCTCTGGCGACGGCATGGGCTGATCCGGCAGCTGCGGTTCTGCTGGTCTGGCAGGGCAAGCCATTGTCCACGCGTAGCGGCCGCGGATCGTCGCCGGATCAACTGGTTATGATCAGGCCGGACCACCCGCTGGCGGCGTCCCATCGCGAGAACTGCATATTCCTGGGCCTGGCACCAACCGGGGCGCCGCAGTTTGCTTGCGACATCAGCAGCTGGCAGCCGGATGCACTGGATCAGGCCATGCTGGCCAGTTTTGCCGATGCCAGCGAACAACAACACCCGGATTTGCCGACCGGGCAGGTGTTTACCGAATTGCGCAGGATGATGGCATTTTTGACACCGCTAGAGGCCGAACTGGCGGCCACCGCCAATGCGGTGCTGTCCTGGCACAAAAGTCACCAGTTCTGTGCCTGCTGTGGTCAGCCCAGTCAGGTGGCGCAGGCCGGATGGCAGCGCAATTGCGCCGCCTGTAACACCTCTCATTTCCCGCGCACCGATCCGGTGGTGATCATGTTGATCACCCATGGTGATCAGGTTCTGCTTGGGCGCTCACCGGGGTGGCCCGTGGGCATGTATTCCCTGCTGGCTGGATTTGTCGAACCGGGCGAAACGCTGGAGGCCGCAGTGCGCCGCGAAGTGCTGGAAGAGGCCGGAGTGAAGGTGGGTGCCGTGACCTATCTATCCAGCCAGCCCTGGCCTTTTCCCATGTCGCTGATGTTTGGCTGCGCCGGGATTGCACTGGGGCGTGAGCTGACTATTGACCACAGCGAGATCGAAGACGCATTATGGATCAGCCGAGCGGATATGATGACGGTGTTTGCGGGCGACCATCCGGGCATCAGGCCCACTCGGAAAGGTTCAATTGCGCATTTCTTATTGCAAAACTGGCTTGCGGATACGCTGGATTGAAGCGAGTAATAGTGTCGCATCTGATGGTGCCGGTGTGACGAAGTGCTTGATGGGGATAAAATGAAGTTTGTCAGTAAAGAAGATATTGAAGCCCCAATTGCCGAGGTTTTCTTGGTTGTTAGCGAATTCGAGAGTTTTGAGCGCTCGGCCATCCGTCGCGGTGTCGAGGTCCACAGAATGGGGGATGTTGCTGCCCCTGCCAGCGGCCTGGCCTGGGATGTGCAGTTTTCCTTTCGCGGCAGGTCTCGTGATATGCATCTGATTTTGAGCGACTACGAGCCGGTGACCAGACTGCGCCTGTCGGCGGACGGTGGCGGCATTGAGGGTGGTTTGGATATCGAGCTGATGCCGCTGTCGCCGCGCCGCACCCGGATGGTGGTGACACTGGATTTGACCCCCAAAACCTTGTCCGGCAGGCTATTGGTGCAGTCGTTGAAGCTGGCCAAGAGCAAGCTGACCAAACGGTTTAAGACGCGGGTTGCCGAGTTTGCCAAACTGACCGAGGAGCGGCTGGGCCGGCTGGTCTGACCGCCTTCTGACCACCTGTAGGGTGCGTGCGGGCACGCACCGTGGGCGCAGAGGCCGGTTGAAGGTGCGTGCAAGCACGCACCCTACGCCGTCAACAGAGGGTCAAAACCTGCCGTTATCGGCCGGAAAGACACCAAGGATTTCGATATTGGTGGTGAAATAGGCCAGTTCGTCCAGCGCCAGTTTGACGTTTGCGTCGTCCGGGTGGCCGTCGATATCGGCGTAAAACTGGGTCGCGGTGAACGAGCCGTCGACCATATAGCTTTCCAGTTTGGTCATGTTGACGCCATTGGTCGCAAAGCCGCCCATCGCCTTGTACAGCGCTGCCGGGATGTTGCGGACCTGGAACACAAAGCTGGTGATCATGCCGTGGGCGCCACGCCGGGTGGTGTTGGGCTCGGGGGACATGATCACAAAACGGGTGGTATTGTTGCCCTCGTCTTCGATATGGCGGGCCAGGACATTCAAGCCATAGATTTCGCCGGCCAATTCACTGGCCAGGGCCGCGTGCTGAATGTCGCCGCGTTCGGCGACCTCGCGGGCGGCGCGGGCGTTGTCGGGGCTGACCCGGCCGCGAATTTTATGTTCACTCAAAAAGCTGGCGCATTGCGGCAGCAGCACCAGATGGGAATGGGCCTGCTGGATGTCGTCCAGTGTCGCGCCGGGCACGGCGAGCAGGTTGATGTGAACCCGCACAAAGGCCTCGTCGACGATATGCAGCCCGCTGTGTGGCAGTAAGCGATGGATGTCGGCAACCCGGCCATAGGTTGAATTCTCCACCGGTAGCATCGCCTGTTGCGCGGTGCCGTCGCGCACCGCCTCGATGGCGTCTTCAAAGGTGCGGCAGGGCAGTACCTCCAACCCGGGTCGCGCATTGCGACAGGCCTCGTGACTGTAAGAGCCAAGCTCTCCCTGGATGGCAATTTTCCCGGTCATTTGTGCGAATTCCGTGCAAAAGATCTGATAATGGGCATTTCATCGCAGTGTCTATACCTTGCCAGTTGGCAGGGGAAGCCTTAGACACCGCTTCAGTTATATGAAATGGAAGCGCAACCATGTTTGACACAATGACCATTACCAAAGCGTCCGCAGCATTGTGCGGCACGTTGCTGGTACTCCTTTTGGGCAAATGGGCAGCAGAAGGAATTTATCACATGGAGTCTCATGGCGAGGCGTCTTATGTGATTGAAGTGGAAGAGGCCGATGAGCCGGTAGAAGTGGCGGAGGTTAGCTTTGATGAGCTGATGGGCGCGGCTGATGTTGGCAAAGGGGCCAAGGTCTTTAAGAAATGTTCCGCCTGTCATAAGCTGGAAGACGGAAAAAATTCCACCGGCCCGTATCTTTATGGTGTGGTTGGCCGTGCGGTTGGTTCCGCCGATGGCTTTGGTGGATACTCGGCGGCGATGTCTGCCTTTGGTGGCGATTGGACCCGTGAGCGTCTGGACGAATTCCTGACCAAGCCAAAGAGCGCCGTTCCTGGTACCTCCATGGGATTCTCTGGCCTGAAGAAGCAGGGCGACCGGGTGAACCTGATCGCCTATCTGGAGAGCCTGGACGGTTGATCCGGATATCGTGCTAAATGAAAAGGCCGCTGCCAGGTGCAGCGGCCTTTTTTCGTTGGAGACGCTGGCGCGCCGGAATAGCAGGGCAAAACAGCTGCTGAATTGGCGGCATTGTTTGAATAGCTCAGTTGCCACGCCATAATGTGCTGCGCGGGGCCCGGCTTGGTTTTGATGCTATTCAATTTTCAGCACCGAAGGGGGGATTGAATGATTAAATGCGACCAACGCACGCGTAAATCACGGAATCTCAACTTGAATGTTACTACTCTGGGCCATTAGCTTGGAGAGGCAAGCCTGATCGAATGTGGGTCAGGCATGGAAGGATTGGCAGATGAGCAAACCCCGCAGCGTCGCAGATACCCGCGTGATGGATCGCAAGATGGGGCAAAATGCTCTTGGCGTGTTGGCAATGGGGCTGATTGTGATGCTGGGTTTCACCACCCTGCTGCGCGCCGAGGAGAGAATCATCACCAGTCACGGTTTTTCTGAGTTTGGCGATTTGAAATATCCGGCGGGATTCGCTCATTTTGACTATGTGAACCCGGATGCCCCCCGTGGCGGTGAGCTGTCTTATGGCGCGCAGGGGACCTTCGACAGTTTCAACCCCTATACCCGCAAGGGGCGCGGCGCGGCGCGCTCGACCGAGCATTTTGAATCCTTGCTGATCTCCTCCTATGATGAACCGGGATCAGCCTATGGGCTGGTAGCGGAGAGCCTTGAGTATCCGGAAAGTCAGGACTGGGTGATCTTCAACATGCGCCCCGAGGCGGTGTTCTCGGATGGCTCACCTGTCACCGCTGATGATGTGGTGTTTTCCCATAATATCCTGCTGGATCAGGGGCTGAAATCTTATGCCGAATTTGTCCGCAAGATGATCCCAAAGGCCGAAGCGCTGAGCCCGCACCGGGTTAAGTTCTATTTTTCCCCCGATTTTCCGCGGCGTGGGATGATCAGCCAGGTTGGTGGCACGCCGATTTTCTCCAAGGCCTGGTTCGAGGCCGATCCTGAAAACCGTCGCCTGGACGAGCCGCGTCTGGATCCGGGCATTGGCTCTGGCCCCTATATGCTGGAGAGCTACGACATCAACCGGCGCGTGGTCTACAAGCGCAACCCGAACTACTGGGGCGACAAGGTCAATGTGAACATTGGCCGTTACAACTATGACAGCATCCGCATTGAGTATTTCACCGACTCCGTCGCCGCGATGGAGGGGTTTAAGTCCGGTGCTTTCACCCTGCGTCAGGAAAACAACTCTAAAAACTGGGCCACCGCCTATGACTTTCCTGCGCTGCACGCGGGCAATGTCATCAAGGGGGATTTCTTTGACGGCAACCCTCCGGGGGCCAGTGGCTTTGTGTTTAACCTGGACCGGCCACAGTTCAGCGACATTCGGGTGCGCGCAGCGCTTCAGTTGGGATTCAATTTTGAATGGACCAATGAAAGCCTGCAATATGGGCTGTTCCAGCAGCGCCATTCGTTCTGGCAGGGCACTGATATGCAAGCGACAGGCCTGCCCGAGGGGCGCGAGCTGGAAATCCTGCAAAGTCTGGGTGATGCGCTGGACCCGGAGATCCTGACCAGTGAAGCCATCACCGCGCATGACTCTAGCGCCAAACGGCAAAATGACCGCCGCAATCTGCGCAAGGCGATGACGCTGCTGGACGCGGCCGGCTGGGCGGTTGGCGATGATGGCATCCGTCGCAACGCCGCAGGGGAAACCCTGAGGGTTGAGTTTTTGTCAGACCAGCCAACGCTGGACCGGATCATTCAGCCCTATGTTGATAACCTGGTGATCATGGGCATCGACGCCCACTATAACCGGATCGACAATGCACAGTTCACCGCGCGGCGGCGCGACCGGGATTTTGACATGATGGTGGCGGGCTATCGCAGCTCTCTGCAACCCTCGACCGGGCTGTACCAGATGTATGGCGAGGACGAAGCGGCTTATTCACTGTTCAACCCGACAGGCGTGCATGGATCCGATATCGAACCGCTGATTGACAATATCATCGCGGCCACAACCACCGAAGAATTGCAGGCCAATGCGCGGGCACTGGACCGGGTGTTGCTGTCGAAACGGATCATGGTGCCGACCTGGTATCTGGGCAAATACTGGGTGGCCTATTGGGACATGTATAAGTTCCCCGCCAACCTGCCACCTTTTGCGCTGGGCTTTGACGACCTGTGGTGGATCGACGGGGATCGCGCCGCAGCGTTGATCTCCTCCGGCGCCTTGCGGTAGGCGCGCATCATGGCTGCTTATATTCTCCGCCGGTTTTTGCTGATCATCCCCACCTTGCTGGGCATTATGGTGATCAACTTTGCCCTGGTGCAATTTGTCCCTGGCGGGCCGGTGGAACAGATCATCGCCGAAATGCAGGGCGGTGGTGATGTGTTTGAGGGCTTTGCCGGTGGTGGCTCGGACGTGGAAACAATGCGCGACAGCGGCAATGACCGCTATGTCGGATCGCGCGGGTTGCCGGACGAGTTCATCAAAGAACTGGAGGAGCAGTTCGGGTTGGACAAGCCGCCGTTGCAGCGGTTCTTTATCATGCTGGGCAACTACGCCCGGTTGGACTTCGGCGAGAGCTATTTTCGCAAGATTGGCGTGCTGGAGCTGGTGATGGAGAAAATGCCGGTGTCGATCTCGCTGGGCCTGTGGTCGACGATCATTGCCTATCTGGTGTCGATCCCGCTGGGCATCCGCAAGGCGATCCGCGATGGCAGCCGGTTTGACACCTGGACCAGCGGCATGATCATTGCCGCCTATTCAATCCCCGGATTCCTGTTTGCCATCCTGCTGCTGGTGCTGTTTGCCGGCGGTTCCTACTGGCAGGTGTTTCCATTGCGCGGGTTGACCTCGGACAACTGGGAGCAGCTCAGCCTGGTTGGCAAAGTCACCGATTATGCCTGGCACATCGCACTGCCGGTGCTGGCCTCGACCATCGCCGCCTTTGCCACCATGACGCTGCTGACCAAGAATTCGTTCCTGGATGAGATCAAGAAGCAATATGTGATCACCGCCCGCGCCAAGGGGCTGTCTGAATCCGGGGTGCTGTATGGTCATGTATTCCGCAATGCGATGCTGATCGTGATTGCCGGTTTTCCGGCGGTGTTCATTGGTGTGTTCTTCTCGGGGTCGCTGATCATCGAGACCATATTCTCGCTTGATGGCTTGGGCCGCATGGGGTTCGAGGCTGCAGTGGCGCGCGACTATCCGGTGATCTTTGGCACCCTGTTTGTGTTTGGCTTGATGAGCCTGGTGGTCGGGATCATTTCCGACCTGATGTATGTGCTGGTTGACCCGCGCATCGATTTCGAGAAGCGGGAGGGCTAAATGGCACTGTCTCCACTGAACCAGCGTCGCTGGCGCAATTTTCGCCGCAACAACCGCGCCTACTGGTCGCTGATCCTTTTCTCGGTGCTGTTTGGCATTACGCTCTGTGCCGAGTTTATCGCCAATGACAAACCAATCCTGGTCAGCTATCGCGGTGAGCTTTTCGCGCCGGTGTTCA
The DNA here is from genome assembly GCF_030285785.1 of Parasedimentitalea psychrophila. Classification (NCBI taxonomy): domain Bacteria; kingdom Pseudomonadati; phylum Pseudomonadota; class Alphaproteobacteria; order Rhodobacterales; family Paracoccaceae; genus Parasedimentitalea; species Parasedimentitalea psychrophila. The sequence goes on from NZ_CP127247.1 coordinate 2,056,486, forward strand.
ACTTCTATCCCGAAACCGCCTTTGGTGGTGATTTCCAGACCGAGGCGATTTATCGCGACCCCGAGGTCGAATGCCTGATTGTTTCGGGCGGGATCGAGGACTGTTTTGATGAGCCTGAGGCGATCATCGCGGAGATTGATGCAGGCAGCTACCAGGCCGATGGTTTTGCGCAGGGCTGGACCCTGTGGCCGCTGATCCCCTATTCCTATAACACCACCGTTGACCGCCCCGGGGCAGCGCCGCTGCCGCCCAATGGGCAGAACTGGTTGGGCACCGACGACACCAAACGTGATGTGCTGGCGCGGGTGATCCACGGCTTTCGCCTGTCGATCCTGTTCACCCTGATGGTCACCGGTGCCGCCTCGGTTCTGGGTATTCTTGCTGGCGCGGTGCAGGGGTATTTCGGCGGCTGGACCGATCTGGTGTTCCAGCGGGTGATCGAGATCTGGAGCGCCACGCCGCAGCTCTATGTGATCATCATCCTGTTCGCCATTCTGGGCCGCAGTTTCTGGCTGCTGGTCGGGTTGATGATCCTGTTTGGCTGGACCGGGCTGGTGGGCGTGGTGCGCGCGGAATTCCTGCGCGCCCGCAACCTGGAATATGTCCGCGCCGCCAAGGCGCTGGGGGTGGGCAATGTGACCATCATGTTCCGTCACATGCTGCCCAATGCGATGGTGGCAACCCTGACCTTCATGCCGTTTATCGTCACTGGCACCATCGGAACGCTGGCCGGGCTCGACTTTCTGGGCTTTGGGTTGCCGTCCTCGGCGCCGTCGCTGGGAGAGCTGACGCTGCAGGCCAAGCAGAACCTCGAGGCCCCCTGGCTGGCCTTCACCGCGTTCTTTACCTTTGCCATCATGCTGTCGCTGCTGGTCTTCATCTTTGAAGGCCTGCGGGATGCATTTGACCCCCGAAAGACCTTCTCATGAGCGCGCTTTTGCAAGTGAACAACCTGCGTGTTTCTTTTCGTCAGGACGGTAAGACCACGATGGCGGTAAAAGGCGTGTCCTTTACCGTGGACCGCGGTGAAACCGTGGCGCTGGTGGGCGAGAGCGGCTCGGGCAAATCCGTCACCGCGCTGTCTACGGTGTCACTGCTGGGCGACAGCGCGATGGTTGAGGGCTCGGTTCTATACGACGGTCAGGAAATGATCGGTGCCGATGCGCAGCAACTGATGCAGGTGCGGGGCAATGATATCAGCTTTATCTTCCAAGAGCCGATGACCTCTCTCAACCCGTTGCACACCATTGAAAAGCAGCTGGCGGAATCGCTGGCGCTGCATCAGGGGCTGGCGGGTGCGGCAGCGCGGGTGCTGATCCTGGAGCTGCTGAACAAGGTGGGCATTCGCGACGCCGAGGAGCGTCTGGGCGCCTATCCGCATCAATTGTCCGGCGGTCAGCGGCAGCGCATCATGATCGCGATGGCACTGGCCAACAGGCCCGATATCCTGATCGCGGATGAACCGACAACGGCACTGGATGTGACCATTCAGGCGCAGATCCTCGACCTGCTGGGAGAGTTGAAGACCAGCGAGGGCATGGGGTTGTTGTTCATCACCCATGATCTGAACATCGTGCGCCGTATTGCCGACAAGGTCTGCGTGATGAAAGACGGCGAGATCGTCGAGGCCGGCCCCACGGCCGAGATATTTGACGCGCCACAGCACCCCTATACCCAGATGCTGCTGGCGGCTGAGCCGACCGGCTATCCTGATCCGGTGCCCGAGAACGCCGCCGAGTTGATCCGCACCGACGATCTGAAGGTCTGGTTCCCGATCCAGCGCGGATTGCTGAAACGCACCGTCGGTCACATCAAGGCGGTCAATCCTTCGTCGATCGCGGTACGGGCCGGCGAGACGCTGGGCATTGTTGGCGAAAGCGGCTCTGGCAAGACCACAATGGCGCTGGCGGTGATGCGGCTGATCGCTTCTGAGGGCGGGGTGAGCTTTCACGGTGACGACCTGCGTAAATATTCCACACGGGATCTGCGACAGCTGCGCAAGGATATGCAGATCGTGTTTCAGGATCCGTTTGGGTCGCTGTCGCCCCGGATGACCTGTGCGCAGATCATCGCCGAAGGGGTAGCGATTCACAGGATCGAGCCGGACCGCGAGCCGCGTGATCTGGTGGCTGAGGTAATGCGTGAGGTGGGGTTGGACCCGGCCGCGATGGATCGCTATCCGCATGAGTTCTCGGGCGGTCAGCGCCAGCGTATCGCCATTGCCCGCGCTATGGTGCTGCGCCCCAAACTGGTGGTTCTGGACGAGCCGACCTCGGCGCTGGATATGACGGTGCAGGTGCAGATCGTCGATCTGCTGCGCGATTTGCAACGTCGCTACGGGCTGGCCTATCTGTTCATCTCGCATGATCTGAACGTGGTGCGGGCGATGTCGCACAAAGTGATTGTGATGAAGCAGGGCGATGTCGTCGAGGCGGGCTCTGCCGAGGACATCTTTGTCAATCCGCAACACCAATATACCCGCACACTACTGGCCGCGGCGCGGTAAAAGCCTAGGTTTTCTGGATGGTAAATGCACCATAGGCCCGACGTTGCTGCCGGGCCTATGGTGTTTGTGCTATAGGCAATTCTCTTAAATCGCTGAGGAGTGCTTGGCCTTGCTGGTGTCATCATAGGCGTCGAAATCCCGGGCAATCATCCGGGTCAGAGGCCGGGAGAGCTCGGGGATATACAGCCCATCAGGCAGCACTTGCAGCGCGTCTGGGAACTTTTCGGCCACTGCGGTGAACATCTGATGCAGTGCTGCGGGGGTGATGTCGAAATCAGCGACAATCTCATCCGTTTCAATGCGAAAATCGCACATCAGCGCCTCAATCAGCCGGGCGCGCAACTTGTCCTCGCCCTGGAACGCATGGCCCCGGGCGATAGAGAACGACCCCGCGCGGATCGCCTTGGTATGCACCGAGGTTGCCGGCGCGTTCTGCGCATAGCCCTGCGGGAACCGCGAGATCGACGAGGCCCCGACACCGATCAGAACTTCGGACTGATCATCGGTGTAGCCTTGGAAATTGCGCTTGAGCTGACCCAAGGTCTGCGCCGTGGTCAACCCGTCTGACGGGGTGGCAAAGTGGTCAATTCCGATTTCGGCATATTGATCCGCCAAGAACAGTTTGCGGGCGGTTTCATACAGTTGCAGCCGCTCTTGCGGGGTTGGCAGGGCATCGGTTGGAATCATCTGCTGCCGTTTGGCGATCCAGGGGACATGCGCATAGCCATAAAGAGCCACCCGGTCGGGATTGAGAGACAATAGCTTTTGCACGCTCTCGGCCATCCGGGTCTGGGTCTGATGCGGCAGCCCATAGAGAATATCGGCGTTCAGGCTGTGGATGCCACGGGCGCGGATCATTTCGATGGCGTCGCGGGTGAGCTCGTAGCTTTGAATGCGGCCAATGGTCTGCTGGATTTCGGGGTCAAAATCCTGCACCCCAACCGAGGCGCGGTTCATGCCTGCGGCGGCCAATGCATCCAGACGCGGTTCATCAATCTCGTTCGGATCGATCTCAACCGAGAATTCAGCCTGGGGAGCAAAAGGGGCAATCTCGGCAACGGCCCCGGCCAGATCGGTCATCATGTCCGGCGTCAGCAGGGTTGGAGTGCCACCGCCCCAATGCAGGCGCGACAGGGTCACACCTTCGGGCAGGATGTGCCCCAGCATTTTGATTTCGGCCTTCAGGACCTCGAGGTAGGCGCGCACCGGAGAATCACTTTGGGTGCCCTGGGTTCGGCAGGCGCAGAACCAACAGAGCCTGCGGCAGAACGGCACATGGATGTATAATGAGATCGAGCTGTGCGGCTTGATCTTTGAAATCCAATCAGAATATCGCTCCGGGGTAACGTCATTCCGGAATTGAGGAGCTGTTGGATAGCTGGTGTAGCGCGGCACTTTGGCATCGAATAAACCGAGCTTGGCCAATTGTGATTGCTGAGTCATTTGGGTAATGTAGGCGAAGTCTAACAGGACTAACCTTGACCCAGATCAATTGGGACTACTGATGAACACCCCGAATATAAACTCAGTCAACTGCGACAGCTGCCCGATCCGTCATCGAGCCGTCTGCGCCCGTTGCAATGCCGATGAACTGGTGGAGCTGGACGCCATCAAATACTACCGAACCTATGAGGCGGGCCAGACCGTGATTTGGGCCGGCGACATAATGGGCTTTGTCGGCTCGGTGGTGTCGGGAGTCGCAACTCTGACACAGACGATGGAGGACGGGCGCACCCAGATGGTTGGCCTGCTCCTTCCCAGCGATTTTGTCGGTCGCCCAGGGCGCGATGGCGCGGCGTATAATGTGGTTGCGACCACCAATGTGGTGATGTGCTGCTTTCGCAAGAAACCTTTCGAGGAATTGATGGAACGCACCCCGCATATTGCGCAGCGGTTGCTGGTGATGACCCTGGATGAGCTGGATGCCGCGCGGGAGTGGATGCTGGTATTGGGTCGTAAAACGGCGCGTGAAAAAATCGCCAGCCTGCTGTCGATCATTGTGCGCCGTGATGCTTCACTCCAGTCCACTGGCCTGGGAGAGAATGTGGTGTTTGATCTGCCGCTCACGCGGGAGGCAATGGCCGACTATCTGGGGCTGACCCTGGAAACCGTCAGCCGCCAGATGTCGGCGCTTAAACGTGACGGGGTGATCAAGCTCGAGGGCAAACGTCATATTACCGTGCCCAGTATGGGCCGCCTGCTGGAAGAAGCCGGTGACGACAGTGATGGTGGTTTTATAGGCTAGACCTGCCCGTTTTCGGCTAGGGGTGCGTGCAAGCACGCACCCCTAGCCAGACGTCAGTGGGCCATGAAATCAGTGGGCCATGAAAACAGGAACCATGGCCTGTTCCAGCATATTGCGGGTGGCGCCGCCTAGAATGGCCTCGCGGAACCGTGAATGGCCGTAGGCCCCCATCACAATCATGTCGGAGCTGGTGTCGACGGCATGGCGGTTCAGGATGTCAGACACCCGGCTCATGGTTTTGCTGAGCACATCAATTTCGCAGGTGACCCCATGCCGCGCCAACATCTGACTGAGCATGCCACCTGGATCTGATCGCTCTGGTCCGTGCTGAGGCGGGTCTATCACCACCACCCGAACCAGCTCTGATTTGATCAGGAACGGCAAGGCCTTGCGGATCGCAGTCAGGGCCTCGACGCTTTCGTTCCAGGCCACCATGACGGTCTTTGGCTGCGCCATTATGCTGGCCTTGTCGGGCACCACAAGCACCGGGGCGTGGCCCTCAAACAAGGCCGCCTCGACAATGGGTTCTGCTTCGACGTCGCGGTCGCGGCCATAGGGTTTTCCCAGAACCACCAGATCCGAGAACCGCGCCCGCTGTGCCACGTGGCGACCCAGATCGGCGATTTGAGCGACGCCCGATTCCGCCGACCACATCACCCCGGATTTTGCCAATATCGATTCAGCGTGTGTTTGTACGTTGGTGGCTTCTTCCTTGGCGCGCGACAGCGATTCCTGCAGCACCATGGCATTGGCACCCGCATAGTAATAGCCGGTTTGGGTTCGGTCGACGCCCAGGCAAAGGGCCTCGGCGTGGCTCCCAAAGTGATCGGCCAGAGCCATCAGTTGCGCCAGCGGTGCTTTTGCGGTTTTGGTTGCGGTCAGGACGGTAAGCAACGATTTATAGGACATTTCTACCTCATGTGCAGTGCAAGTGGCCAAAATGTGGTCGCACCAATTGCTTTCTGAGCAGAGGCTACACATAGATCATCATAGTATGTCTTGATGTAGATCAAAGCAGGGGGTGCTTTCATTTTGCATCAAGCGCTTAGTCTAAATCCGTCTGGCGCGGCGAAAGAATCGCGCGGGGCAAGATAAAGGGACATAATATGTCTAATTATATCAAGCTAATAGCGCTTGGTCTGGTTGTGCTTTTTGCGATGCTTGCGACCAATTATGCGCGGGATATAGCTTATTTGGTGCACGCGATCATTATTATGGTTGTTGCAGCCGGGCTGTTTATCCACGTTCTTCGATCCACTGACGAGCCGCAGGTCGCGGCCGGGTCACTGGCCAATGAATATTTCGATAGTGTTGTACGTGCAGGTGTGATCGCCACAGCCCTTTGGGGTGTTGTTGGTTTTCTGGCCGGTGTCTTCATTGCTTTTCAGCTGGCCTTTCCGGTGCTGAACTTCGAATGGGCCGAAGGATATGCCAATTTTGGCCGTCTGCGGCCTCTGCATACTTCGGCGGTGATCTTTGCCTTTGGTGGCAATGCCTTGATCGCAACCTCGTTTTATGTGGTGCAGCGGACCTGCGCTGCGCGTCTTTGGGGCGGCAATCTGGCCTGGTTCGTGTTCTGGGGTTACCAATTGTTCATCGTGCTGGCGGCGACTGGTTATTTGCTGGGTGGCACTCAGTCGAAGGAATACGCTGAGCCGGAGTGGTATGTTGATATTTGGTTGACCGTTGTCTGGCTTGCCTACCTTGCTGTGTTCATGGGAACGTTGATCAAACGCAAAGAACCGCACATCTATGTGGCCAACTGGTTCTACCTGTCCTTTATCATCACCGTTGCCTTGCTGCATGTGGTCAACAACCTGTCGATCCCGGTGTCGATCTGGGGCTCCAAATCGGTTCAGGTGTTTTCAGGCGTGCAGGATGCCATGGTGCAGTGGTGGTACGGCCACAACGCGGTTGGCTTTTTCCTGACCGCCGGTTTCCTGGGCATGATGTACTATTTCATTCCCAAGCAGGCCGAGCGTCCGGTGTTCAGCTACAAACTGTCGATCATCCACTTCTGGGCGCTGATCTTCCTGTATATCTGGGCTGGCCCGCACCACTTGCATTACACCGCGCTGCCGGATTGGGCGACGACCCTTGGCATGGTGTTCTCAATCGTTCTGTGGATGCCGTCCTGGGGTGGCATGATCAACGGTCTGATGACCCTGTCCGGTGCCTGGGACAAGCTGCGCACCGATCCGGTGATCCGGATGATGGTGATCTCGCTTGGCTTTTACGGCATGTCCACTTTTGAGGGCCCGATGATGTCGATTCGCGCCGTCAACGCGCTGTCGCATTACACCGACTGGACCATTGGCCACGTGCATTCTGGGGCCTTGGGTTGGAACGGCATGATCACCTTTGGGGCGCTGTATTTCCTGGTGCCGGTGCTGTGGAAGCGCGAGCGTCTGTACTCACTGACACTGGTGTCCTGGCACTTCTGGCTCGCCACTATCGGTATCGTTCTTTATGCCGCGTCGATGTGGGTGACCGGTATCATGGAAGGCCTGATGTGGCGTGAAGTTGATGCCAATGGTTTCTTGGTGAATTCATTTGCCGATACCGTTGCCGCCAAGAAGCCAATGAACATCGTGCGTGGACTGGGTGGACTGATGTTCCTCTCGGGTGCCGTGGTCATGTGTTACAATCTGTGGATGACCGTTCGTCGGGCGCCGGCCAAAGAGGCCAGCCTTACCGTCGCGGTTCCAGCTGAATAAGGAGGGCAGTAGCAATGTCATTTCTCGACAAACACAAGGTCCTCGAGACCAACGCGACCCTGTTGCTGGTATGTAGCTTGCTGGTCGTGTCCATTGGCGGTCTGGTGCAAATCGCGCCGCTGTTCTGGCTGGAAAACACCATCGAAGATGTAGAGGGCATGCGCCCCTACACTCCGCTGGAGCTGACCGGCCGGGACATCTATGTGCGTGAAGGGTGCTATACCTGCCACAGCCAGATGATCCGCCCGCTGCGCGATGAGGTGGAACGTTATGGTCACTACTCGCTGGCGGCGGAGTCCAAATATGACCATCCGCACCAGTGGGGATCCAAACGGACGGGCCCCGATCTGGCGCGCGTCGGTGGTCGCTATTCGGACGAGTGGCACGTTGACCACCTGAGCGATCCGCAGTCGGTGGTGCCGGAATCGGTGATGCCGAAATACAGCTTCCTGGAACGCACCGTGATCGACGGCAAATATGTGGCTGACCTCATTGCCACAAACGCCTTTGTCGGGGTGCCATACTCGGACGAAATGGTTGCCAGTGCGCAGGCTGATTTCAAGGCTCAGGCTGATCCGGACAGCGATTACGACGGGTTGCTGGAGCGCTATGGCGACAAGGTCACTGTGCGTAATTTCGACGGTCAGGCTGAACTGACCGAAATGGATGCGCTGGTGGCGTATTTGCAGATGTTGGGCACGCTGGTTGATTTCTCGACCTTTACGCCTGACGCAAGCCGCTAGGGGAGGGACAGATGGATATCTATACTTTCCTTAGGGAATTCGCTGATAGCTGGATGTTGCTGTTCCTGTTTATCGTCTTTGTTACTGTCGTCATCTGGGCCTTTCGCCCCGGCAGCACCAAGATCTATCAGGACGTCGCCAACATCCCGTTTCGCCACGTTGACGCCCCTGCGCCCGAAATGGGCGCCGACAAACCTGCCGCATCCAAGGAGGTGAGGACATGACCAAAAAATCGAAGAAGTTCGAGGGCGATCCAAACACCACCGGTCACGAGTGGGACGGGATCGAAGAATTCGACAATCCGATGCCACGCTGGTGGTTGTGGACGCTCTATCTGACCATCATCTGGGCCATCGGATATACCATTGCCTATCCGGCCTGGCCGATGATCAATCAGGCCACAACCGGGGTGCTGGGCTGGTCAACACGCGGCGATGTGGCGAATGAAATTGCCGCAGTGGAAGAGGGCAACGCCGCCATCAACGCCAAGTTGGCCTCGGCTGAGCTGACCGCGATTTCCAGCGATGCTGAGTTGAATGGCTATGCCTCGTCGGCTGGCTCTGCGGTGTTCAGAACTTGGTGCGCTCAGTGTCACGGCTCGGGCGCGGCTGGTGCCAAGGGCTATCCCAACCTGCTGGACGACGACTGGCTGTGGGGCGGCGACATGGAAGCCATCCACACCACCGTCACCCACGGTATCCGCAACGAGGACAGCGACGATGCGCGCTATTCCGAGATGCCTGCCTTTGGTCGGGACGAACTGTTGGAGCCGGCTGAGATCGACCAGGTGGTGAACTATGTGATGTCGCTGTCAGGTGACGCTCAGGACGGCGAAAAAGTGGCTGATGGTGCGGTTGTTTTTGAAGACAATTGCTCGTCGTGCCATGCCGAAGACGGCACCGGAGATCGTGAGCAGGGTGCGCCCAATCTGGCGGATGCGATCTGGCTGTATGGTGGCGATTACGAGGCGCTGACAGAAACGGTGAACAATGCCCGTTATGGCGTCATGCCGGCCTGGAACACACGTCTGACCGAATGGCAGATCCGTGCGGTTTCCGCCTATGTGCATCAGTTGGGTGGCGGCGAATAAGCCGCTGTCGCCACGGACATGAGTATTTGGCGATAGCCGGATAGCCAACAAACGCAGCGCCGCAGGGTGCTGCGTTTTGCGTTTGACCCGGTGGGCTCGCGCCTTATCCCATCGCTGTTCTGGAGCCGCGTGCCTTGGCACGCTTGGCGCTGCTCCACTCGCTCCACAGTGCAATTCCGCTCCAGCTAAGAATGTATATCACACCGATCGCGATCACCGCTTCGCCGGGGAGCGGGCCAACATCGGCCCGTGTCATGGCCTGTTGAAAGGAGGTGACCGGCGTCGGGTGTACGATCAGTTTGCCGGCGTAGGCAAGGGTTTGGATCAACAGAATCCACAGGTAGTTGCGCCGGATCCGCCGTCCCACTGATGTCCAATACCCCACATGGTATCTGGGCTTTGTATAGTCATCGGCCAGCACTTTTTGCCAGTTTTCCTCCATGTGCAGGTCGCCATCCTCCAGCATGGGGGCGTAGAAATGTTGCTCCAGCCAGCGGGCCCGGGCCCGAAAGACGCTAAAGTAGCGATAACGTCGGGCTTCGAGCAGCAGAAAAAAGATGATCAGAATGCCGACCAGAATCAATGGCAGCGGCGAGGCCTCGGGCGAGGAGAAGGTGATCGACAGCGCCACGCCCAGCGTGACAACGGCCCAGTTTGTGGTGGTATCCAGACGGGTGCGCCAGATGGTGCTCCGGTAGGCCTCGCTACGATATAAATGCGCTATTGCACCGATTTCACCGTCAGTCAGGGTTTTACGTTCCCTATTTTGCTGCTCCATGCCGCTGTCCCCGTCGGTTGTTCCTGATGAGGGTAGTTTCTGCGTGCGGAGGGTCAAATTTTGTCGGCTTGTTGATCGGGATCAAACCAGCCGGGAGGCATTGGTGATTTAAGGTGGTCGACGGCAATTGACGGCTCGCAAACCTCGTGGCGGGGCGATGATTGTCAGAAAATCCCTTTCGCTTGCGTGCAGGCGGACTGGGATAAAGCGTCGGCTCTCCGATCTGTTCGCGCGTTTCCTGGAAAGCCGACGCTTCTTTATCCCTTTCAGTCTCTGTCGTGCCGCGCAATTGGGACATCTGCTTCTGACACTCAAAGATCTGACAGGTCGTTAGACTTCGGAGGCTGACGCCACCACCTTCGGCGGCTCTTCGAGGGCGTCCCTTTGCCCTGCATATCTTTGATTCTGTAGTGCTCTAATCTGGTGGCTGCGAGCATACTGTGGGCATAGATGGTCAACATTTCACTATCCTCAAATGTAGGTTGTCGTGACTTCACTGTTGCTAAAAAGGACATGTTATGCGACTCAATATGGATGTTGTAATGTAAGGTGTGCTTACAAATGAACTGGCTTGATCTTCCGCCATTGGCTGCGCTCAGGGCCTTCTCGGCCTTTGCGCAGTCCGGAAATGTCACGCTTGCCGGTGCCGCACTAAATGTAAGTCATGCTGCGATCAGCCAACACTTGCGTGCGTTAGAGGCACATCTGGGTGTCTCGCTGTTGGATCGGTCCGGCCGGGCGCTGTCATTGACCGTTGAGGGCGACCAGCTGGCCCGTGCATTGGACCTGGGATTTGGCGCCATTGGGGCTGCCGTTCAGGATTTGAAGGGCGCAGATGCCAACCGACCGCTGCATATCTCCTGCACCTCGTCCTTTGCCGCGTCCTGGTTGATGCCACGTTTGCCAGGGTTCCGGGCATTGCATCCCGAGATTAACCTAATGCTGGATCCATCGCCTGAACTGGTGACCCTGAAACCCGGCGGAATTGATTTGGCCATTCGCTATGGCCAAGGTGACTGGCCTGGGCATGCGGTGGAAATGTTGCTTGCCTCTCCGATGGTCATTGTTGCGGCGCCAGGATTGTTAAAGACAAAGGGTGAAATCACCCCAGCTGAATTGGCGAATTACCCCTGGCTGGATGAGCTGGGCACCACGGAATCCACCAATTGGGCCGAGTCCTATGGGGTGCAGCCGTCAAAACTTGCCAGCCGGGTGCAGGTGCCGGGAAACCTGTTGCTTGACGGTGTGCGCTCAGGGCAGGGCGTGGTGGTGACGGTGCGCCACTTTGTCGAGGATGATCTGAAATCCGGGCGTTTGGTTGAATTGTTCTGCGAAGCTGACAATCGCGGTTATCATATCGTTACCCGGCCCGGAGTACTGCGACCTTCAGCGCGGAAGTTTGTTCAGTGGCTGCGGCGGCAATAATAGTGATCACAAAGATGTTTCGGGAATACGCTTTTGATCCATATCAAAGTTGACTTGGTGGTCTTCTGAGAGAAGATTTAAGCTATACTATCAATCGGAGAGAGTCCTTGAGCGATTCCAATCCATCCCCCAGCCTCTATGTCGCCAGGGAACCCATTTTTCCAAAAGGAGTGTCCGGTAAGTTCCGGAGCCTCAAGTGGATCATACTGGCCGTTACATTGGGGATTTATTATCTGACCCCCTGGATCCGCTGGGATCGTGGGCCAAGCCTGCCCGATCAGGCGGTATTGCTGGATCTGGCCAACCGGCGCTTCTATTTTTTCTGGATCGAGATCTGGCCACACGAGTTCTATTTTGTGGCCGGTTTGCTGATCATGGCGGGGTTGGGGTTGTTCCTGTTTACCTCGGCTTTGGGCCGGGTCTGGTGCGGCTATGCCTGCCCGCAGACGGTCTGGACTGATCTTTATATTCTGGTTGAACGCTGGATTGACGGCGACCGGAATGCCCGGTTGCGGCTGCATCGGCAAAAGAAACTGGACCTGCGCAAAGTGCGGCTGCGCCTGACCAAGTGGACAGTTTGGTTGTTGATTGGTCTGGCGACCGGCGGGGCCTGGGTGTTTTATTTTGCCGATGCGCCGACATTGATGATCGACCTGATCACCGGCAACGCGCATCCGGTCGCGTACACGACGATGGCAGTGCTGACCGCGACGACATTTTTCTTTGGCGGTTTTGCCCGCGAACAAATCTGTATCTATGCCTGCCCATGGCCGCGCATTCAGGCGGCGATGATGGACGAAGACACGCTGGTTGTTGGCTATCGAGAATGGCGAGGCGAGCCGCGTGGCAAGCTGCGCAAGACGACGCCAGAGGCCGAGGTGCCGCAGGGCGATTGCATTGATTGCATGGCCTGCGTCAACGTCTGCCCGGTGGGTATCGACATCCGTCAGGGTCAGCAAATGGAGTGCATCACCTGTGCGCTCTGTATTGATGCCTGTGATGAGATTATGGACAAAATCGGCAAGCCGCGTGGCTTGATCGACTATATGGCCGTCAGCGATGAAACGGATGGACGGGCGGGGCAAGCGACCCGCAATATCTGGAAGCACATCCTGCGGCCCAGAACCATCATGTATACCACTCTGTGGACGCTGGTGGGTGTTGGGCTGGTCTTTGCTCTGTTCATTCGCGCCGACATAGAACTGACGGTGGCGCCGGTTCGCAATCCTACCTTTGTGACCCTGTCGGACGGCTCGATTCGCAATACCTATGACGTGCAGTTGCGCAACAAACATGGTGAGCAGCGCCAGTTCCAGCTTTCGGTCACTGGTGATCCAACCCTGCGGCTGCAGATCGAAGGCACGCCCTATGCCTCGGTTCCGGTCGCCGCCAACGCCGCCCTCCAGCAGCGGCTCTATGTGATCAGTCCCAAAGGCACCGCGCCCTCGACCCGCGATGCAACACCGTTTAGGATCTGGGTCGAAGATAACGCCAATGGTGAACGCGCCTATAAAGACACCACCTTTAACGGCAAGGAAAACTAAACGATGACATCGGAAAAGCCGCAGCGGGAATTCACCGGACGTCACGCCTTGATGGTGTTTGGCGGTGCCTTTGCTGTGATCATCGGGGTCAATATCACCCTGGCGGTGAATGCGGTCAAAACCTTCCCCGGGCTTGAGGTGAAAAACTCATATGTGGCCAGTCAAGAGTTTGACCAGCGCCGCAGCGCGCAGGTGGCCCTTGGCTGGTCGGTCTACGCTTCGGCCAGCAAAGATCAGGTCAAGCTTGAGATTTCTGATGCCGACGGCAATCCGGTTGAGGTGGTCAAGTTGACGGCCACACTGGGCCGGGCCACCCACGTCAGGGAAGATCAAACCCCCGATTTTAAATTCAACGGCAAGGCCTATGTCGCTCCGGCGCAACTGGGATCCGGCAACTGGAATATTCGCATGGTGGCGCGGGCCAGAAACGGCGCCGAGTTTAGCCAGCGGGTCATTTTACATGTGAAAGGCTGACCCCGAATGACCGCTCAGCTCACCCCATCCCTGGCCGCCTGTCCCGGCTGTCTGGTTGTGCCGCGGGATGCGGTTGACGAGACCCCTGAGGCGGCGCGTCTGGCGCTATCGCTGCCGGGCATCCACTGTCAGGCCTGTATCTCGACGGTGGAAGCTGGGCTGAATGCTGTCCCCGGGGTGATCTCGGCGCGGGTGAACCTGACCCTGAAACGGGCGCTGATCGAGGCCGACCCGGATATCCATGCCCGCGATCTGATCCCGGTGCTGACCGGTTTGGGCTTTGAGGCACATGAACTGGATCCGGGGGTGCTGGCCGCAACCCAGAGCGACAAGGCGGGGCGCGATCTGCTGATGCGTCTTGCGGTGGCTGGCTTTGCCTCGATGAACGTGATGCTGCTGTCGGTTTCGGTCTGGGCCGGGGCCTCGGATGCGACGCGGGACATGTTCCACTGGATCTCGGCGGCGATCGCCCTGCCGGCGATTGGCTTTTCCGCGCAGCCGTTTTTCAAACATGCCTGGACTGCACTGCGGGTGCGGCGGCTGAATATGGATGTGCCGATTGTGCTGGCGCTGGTGCTGGCACTGGTCACGTCGCTGTGGGAGACCTCGCTGTCTGGCGAGCACGCCTATTTTGACGCGGCGTTGACGCTGACCTTTTTTCTGCTGGCCGGGCGGTATCTGGACTATCGCACCCGTGCAGTGGCGCGATCTGCGGCCGAGGAACTGGCAGCACTGGAGGTGCCCCGTGCCATCTTGCTGCGCGACGGGGTCGAGAGCGAAGTGGCGGTTGGCACTTTGTCCATTGGCGATCTGATTCTGGTGCGCCCCGGTGGCCGGATGCCGGTGGACGGCGAGGTGGTGTCGGGTCAGTCCGAGCTTGACCGCTCACTGCTGACCGGCGAGACGCTGCCGGTGTTTGCCGGGCCGGGCACCGTGATATCCGCCGGAGAGGTCAATCTGACCGGGCCGCTGACCATCCGGGCCACTGCGGTGGGCAAAGACACCTCGCTGCACCGGATGGGTGATCTGGTGGCCATCGCCGAGTCGGGCCGCTCACGCTATACCTCGCTGGCTGACAATGCCGCCAAACTATATGCGCCCGGAGTACATATCCTGTCGGCGCTCAGCTTTGTGGGGTGGTATTTATACACCTGGGATCTGCGCACGGCGCTGAATATCGCCGCTGCGGTGCTGATCATCACCTGCCCCTGCGCCTTGGGGCTGGCGGTGCCGGCGGTGACCACAGCGGCCTCGGGGCGGTTGTTCCGCAGGGGTATGCTGATCAAGGATGCCACCGCCCTGGAGCGGTTGGCGCAAGTCGATACCGTGGTTTTTGACAAGACCGGAACCCTGACCGCCGGCACCCCGCAACTGACCAATCTGGGCGATGTCCCACGGGCAGATTTAGAGCTTGCGCTGGCCCTGGCCGAGGCCTCGGCGCATCCGTTATCGCGCAGTCTGGCGCAGGCGGCCCGAGAGGCCGGGATATCTCCGGTCGAGATCACGGATATTCGCGAGGTGCCGGGGTTTGGCACGCAAGCGCGGTATCGGGGGGCGCGGGTGCGGCTGGGCCGTCCGGCCTGGGTCGGGGCGACGCCAAGTGCTATCACCACGGCCTGGCTGGACCGTGGCGATGGCGCGCCGCGCGGGTTCCATTTCACAGATTCGCTGCGCCCCGGTGCCGCTGAGGCGGTGCAGGCGCTGCTGGATGCAGGCAAGCAGGTGCTGCTGCTTTCGGGAGATACCGGCGGCGCGGTTGAGGCGGTGGCCAGCCGGTTGGGCATCACTGACTGGGTGGCCGAGGCTCTGCCCGACGATAAGGTTGAAAAGATCAACAGCCTGACCGATCAGGGTCACAGGGTGCTGATGGTTGGCGACGGGCTGAATGATACCGCGGCATTGACGGCTGCGCATGTCTCGATCTCGCCGGCCTCGGCGCTGGACGCGGCGCGAGTGGCCTCGGACATTGTGCTGCTGGGGCAGGATCTGACACCCATTGCCGAGGCCTGTGAGGTTGCTAGGCGCGCCACCAAACGCATCCGCGAGAATTTTCAGCTCGCCACGCTGTATAATGTGATTGCAGTGCCGCTGGCGGTGGCCGGCCTGGCGACCCCGCTGATTGCCGCCTTGGCGATGTCCACCTCGTCGATTACAGTGTCTCTCAATGCACTGCGGCTGAGGTAAAGAATGCAAGTCCTGACGTTTCTTATTCCGATCTCTCTGCTCCTCGGCGGGCTGGGGTTGGCTGGGTTCCTGTATACGGTGCGCAGCAATCAGTACGATGATCCCGAAGGGGATTCCCGTCGGATCCTTAACGACGAGTGGGATGATTACCCCAAACCCTGAGCGTCATTGAATCCGGGGTGGTGCGTGCCAGCACGCACCCTACATCGGTCGAGACAGAATGATGAGAATGGCCAGTCGGTGCTGGTCTCAACGAGCCCCAAGTGCATGGGGGCGTCCCGGCAATACTGTAGGTGCTGCCGATAATCCTGATCGTCACGGAAATGGTGCTCCCAGAATCGGCGCTGCCAGATGCCACGTTCTTGTCGTGCCAGCTGACTGGCCCGGGTGATCCTGGGGGGCAGGCTGCGCGAAAACCGGGTCTTGATCTGTCGCCAGCGGGTGGAGAAATCACAGTCGCCGTCGGGCAGGGTCCAGATGCAGCGCATGTGGTCCGGGAGCACGACCCAGGCATCCACGTGGAATGGGCGGGCGCGGCGGGTCAGGCCAACTGCGGACCGCAGGGCGTCAATCTCGGTGATCAGCAGGGACGAGCCGCGCCTGGCCAGGCAGACGGTGAAATAGATTGTGGCGCCGGGAGCGCGAGGGCGCAGATACTGAGGCATACCACTCAGTATCTGCGTTTATGGTTAACAAGCTCTGAAGCCATGTAGGGTGCGTGCTGGCACGCACCGTCCGGGACCGGGGTCGGGGTCGAGGTGGTCGGGCGGCGCGGTCAGGATGGCCCGATTTTGGTGCAGGTGGCATTGCGTGCATTCAGGCGGCGGCAGGCCAGATCAGCCCCTTCCTGTGTCATGCCAAGGAAATTGGCCTCAAATCCACGGCTGGATTGCCCCACTTTGCGCAGCGAGCCATCCAAAGTCGACATCTCTGCCAGTGCCGTCCGCAGGAGCATTCTTTCGGCCTTGTACCGGGTGTTGAAGCGCCCGACGTTGATGCCCCAATGGCGGCCTCCTGAGGTGGACAGGCGGGTCACAACAACCGGTTCGGCGACAACGACCCCGGCCATTCTGAGGTTGGCAGGACGGGCGACAGGGCGCAGTCCGGAATAAACGGCAGGTCTTGGGGCTATGCTCTCCACTGCGCTGGCAATCTGTATCGCAGTGTCGCTGGCCCGAGGGGATGTTGCCATGGCCACGGCGGTTACAGGCGGTTGTTCGATCTCGGCCAGTGCGGCCTGAATACCGGTCCGGAGAAGGTTCTGATCGCTCAAAGGTATCCCGGTCGGGCCTGCCACAGGAGCGGCCTCGGCTTCGGCCAGCCGCAAAATGTCTACAGTGCTGTCGGCGGCGGGACGGGCCTTGGGGCGCAGGCTGCTGGTGACCAGGCCGTTGAGCCTTACTGTTCTACCCGCGCCATCGGCATTTGCCACAATCGGTGCTTCGATATTGCCGACATATTGCGGCAGTGCCGGGCGGCGCAGCCTGGCCTGTGACGGCGCCTGGCGAAACCCGAGGTCCAGCAGCTCGGCTACCTTGGCATTCCGAGAGGCGCTGGATTTGCCGCCAAATACCGTGGCGATGATGCGCTCGTTGCCGCGCTTGGCAGAGGCTACAAGATTGAAACCGGCTGCGTTGGTATATCCTGTCTTGATGCCATCTGCACCGCGATAGGCGGCCAATAGGCGCCGGTTGGTGTTGTTGACCCGCTTGACCCCGGCATCCGTCGAGGTCCGCGAGAACAAGTTATAATACTCGGGGTAATCATATAGCATATGGCGCCCCAGCAGGGTCATATCCCGTGCCGTTGACAGATGCCCGGACTGGGTCAGCCCATGGGCATTTCGGAAGGTGGTGCGGGTCATGCCCAGGGATTTTGCGGTGCGGGTCATGCGGCGCGCAAACGCGGCCTCGGACCCCGAGATGGCCTCTCCCAGTGCGGTGGCTGCGTCATTGGCGGATTTCACCGCTGCAGCGCGGATCAGATATCGCAGCGCGATTTTCTGCCCGGTTCTGAGGCCCAGCTTTGAGGGCGGCTCAGCGGTGGCATTGCGGCTAATCTTGATCTTGGTGTCCAGTGAAATCTCGCCGTTCCGCACCGCCTCAAAGACGATGTACAGCGTCATCATTTTGGTCAGTGAGGCCGGATGCAGCCGGGTGTCGGCGTTGCGGGAGTGAAGAACCTTACCGGTGCGGGCATCCATCACCATCGCCGCGTAAGGCGCGGCATTGGCGGCCAAAGGCATCACAATGCCCAGCCAGAATGCTGTTAGAATACCCAAACCCAAACGGGTCGGACGGATGCACCGAACCTGCGCGATATTTGCCATGTCTGCCTCATGCCGCCGGTTTTCCGGCTGACTTTTTACCTAACCGGAAGTTAACACATGCGGGCTTTGGAAAAAACAACAGCTTTGGCGTGGTGTTAAAAGCATCCAGCGCAGCGGTCGACATGCGGTGGGTCTACGCGCGGCCGCACACTAGATGAGGTGTTCGTTAAGAGAGTGTTACCATGAATATAGGCATTTTTTTATTCAACTGGTGCCTTCGTGCCACAACAGCCGGGCCGACGTCGTGTTGGTATTCGTGGCCCGAGGTCCGGCTGCGGGGAATTGTGGGGCATATGGGGGGCCCATCCCCCGCCACACTCATCGGCGCTACCACCGAGCGGAGCGAATTTCCAACCATCATCCTGCGCGCGCCCCCGCCAGCTTGAATCAACGGGTGTGTGATCCCCTCAGCCGGATCAACAGGCGCGTGGTCCCTCCGCAATTCGGTGAATTTTTGTTGCGCAATCCGAAAGAAACGCGGGTGGTGCCAGAGCCAATCATCCGCATCAAAACCGGTGGTGGTGAAAACGGGTGCCATTGTATTGCTCGCTTTCTCTTTTCCTCGCCGACATAGAGGCTATATAAGCGGGGACGAACTCTTAGGCCTGACCCGGATAAAACCTCAAATGACCTTGCTGCCCCATATCATGTCGGACCAGTCAGATGACTCTACGGATACCGGAGTCATCACCAAGACGAAGCCGAAGACCCAGCGCCCTCCACGATATAAGGTGTTGCTGCTGAACGACGACTATACGCCGATGGAATTTGTGGTGATGGTGCTGGAGCGGTTTTTTGGCATGACCCATGCCGAATCGTTTGAGATCATGCTGGTGGTCCATAAAAAAGGTCTGGCGGTGGTTGGTGTTTTCAGCCATGAAATCGCCGAAACCAAAGTTGGCCAGGTGATGGATTTTGCCCGCCGACAGCAGCACCCGCTGCAATGTACCATGGAAAAAGAAGAATAAGGGGCTCTGCGCATGTCCATCCGTCTATCTCTGGCGCTCGCGTCAGGTGGCTTTGTTGTGCCCGCAACGGGCAAGATCGCCGTTTTCCTGCCTCGGGAGGAGCACGACCTGTCAGCGCTGCCACGCGACCAGGTGTTGGTGGTGCAGCCGATGCGCGCCGATCATGATGTCTTTGCCGATCGTGGTTATGACTGTGTGGCGGCGCTGGAGCCGGGCACCGAGATCGCCGCTGCCGTGGTTTTCCTGCCCCGTGCCAAAGCCTTGGCGCGGCATCTGGTGGCCCAGGCCGTCGCCGCCAGCAGCGGCCCGGTGCTGATTGACGGGGCCAAAACGGATGGCATCGATTCGCTCTACAAGGCGGTCCGAAAGCTGACAGAGCCGTCACCCGCGATCTCCAAGGCGCATGGTAAAACCTTCTGGGTTGACGCTGACGGGCAGGTTTTTGCCGATTGGCTGGCTGAAGATTTCACTCTGGTCGATGGTTTTTCCACCGCACCGGGGGTGTTCTCGGCAGATGGCATCGACCCGGCCTCGCGTCTGCTGGCAGAGTCGTTGCCGAGCAAGCTGGGCCGCAACCTGGTGGATCTGGGCGCCGGTTGGGGCTATCTTTCGGCGCAATTGCTGCCGCGTGACACCGTCATCGAAAACCTGCACCTGGTTGAGGCCGATCACAGCGCAATGGCCTGTGCCAAGCGGAATGTGACTGACCCGCGGGCGCAGTTTCATTGGGCAGACGCGCGGGGGTGGAAGCCGCCAAAGCTGCAGGATGGGGTCATTATGAACCCGCCGTTTCACGCGGGCCGCAAGGCCGAGCCCTCGCTGGGGCAGGCCTTTATCGCCACAGCTGCGCGGGTGCTGACGCCCTCGGGGAGCCTGTGGATGGTGGCGAACCGGCATTTGCCCTACGAGACGACCCTGGCTGAATTGTTTGTGCAGGTGACGGAAATCGCCGGTGATAAGCGGTTCAAAGTGTTGCATGCCCACCGCCCAAAACGCTTGCGCCGCTAGCCGGGTTAACGGTTGCGGTTCCCAAGCAGGCAAATGCGGTTTACCCTGACCTCTGCATTATCCCGACGGAGCCCCATAAGATGTCCTTTTCCATTTCCGGCAAGACTGCCATTGTGACCGGTGCAGCCAATGGTATTGGTCTGGCGATCGGCAAGCAGTTTGTCGCGGCCGGTGCAAATGTGATGTTTGCGGATGTAGACGAGGCTGGGCTGATCCGCGAGTTGGGCGATCAGCCCGAGGATAGCAGTAAGCGTTATTTTGCGGGCGACCTGCGCGAGCGCCTGACCATTGCAAACCTGCTGTCCGCCACCATCGATGCGTTCGACCAGGTCGATATTCTGGTCAATGGCGCGCGCCAGGTGCTGACCAGTGACCCGCTCGACCCCGAAGACGAGTCGACCTATAAATTGCTGACCCAGAATTTGCTGCCAACGCTGCGCCTGTCGCAGCAGGTGGCGAAGCGGATGATGAAGCAGGGCGAGACCCGTGAGGGCAATGGGCCGCAGGGGTCGATCATCAACCTGTCGTCGATTGCCGCGCGCCGCACGCATCCCGAATTATTGGCCTATTCGGTCTCATCGGCAGCGATGGATCAGATGACACGATCGCTGTCGGTGGCCCTGGCGCCGCATCGCATTCGGGTCAACAGCATTGCCTTTGGCTCGGTGATGAGCGCCTCGCTGAAGGCGGTGTTGAAAGATAACCGTGCCCTTCGCGAAGACATTGAAGAACATACGCCTCTGGGCCGCATTGCCTCGCCCACGGAACTGACCGAGACGGCGCAGTTTCTGGCCTCTGAGGCCTCAAGCTTTATGACCGGGCAGGTGGTGACACTGGATGGCGGCCGCACGCTGCTGGATCCGGTGACTGCTCCGGTTCACTAGAAAACCCGTTCCTCTCCTTTAACAATGGAAGTCACCAATATGAGTGCCGAAATGAAAGCTGAAAAAGCCGAGGCTGCTGCATGGTTTCGCACCCTGCGTGATCAGATTGTTGCAAAGTTTGAGGCGCTGGAAGACAGCCATGACACCGGCCCCCTGTCCGATCAGGCGCCGGGCCGGTTTGAAGTCTCGGAGACCAAGCGGGCGGCAGAGGATGACGCCGATGCCGGCGGCGGGTTGATGAGCGTGATGCGCGGTGGCCGGGTCTTTGAGAAGGTCGGCGTCAATGTCTCTGAGGTTTACGGCACTTTGGGTGAGCGGGCGCAGAATGCCATGGCGGATCGCAAGGGCATTCCGGGGATGAAGGACGACCCGCGGTTTTGGGCCTCGGGGATTTCGCTGGTGGCGCATATGCAAAACCCGCATGTGCCTGCGGTGCATATGAACACCCGGATGTTCTGGACACCGCATACATGGTGGTTTGGCGGTGGCTCTGACCTGAACCCCTGCATCGAATATGACGAAGACACCGCGCATTTCCATGCCCAGCAAAAGAAGCACCTGAAGCCCCACGGCGGGCTGCTGCACCCAAAGCTAAAGGCCTGGGCGGACGAGTATTTCTACATCCCGCACCGCAATCGCGCCCGCGGTGTCGGTGGCATCTTTATGGATGATCGCAACAGCGGTGACTGGGAGCGGGATTTTGCTCTGACTCAGGATATCGGCCGTGCCTTCCTGCCCGCCTTTGTGCCGCTGGTGGAAAAACGCCGGGTGCAGGACTGGTCCGAGGCCGACAAAGAGGCTCAGTTGATCCATCGCGGGCTCTATGCTGAATACAATCTGGTCTATGACCGGGGCACCAAATTTGGTCTGGAAACCGGCCATGATGCCAATGCGGTTCTGATGAGCCTGCCGCCAATGGCCAAATGGATATAGGCCGTCACCCAGCGATTTAGGGAGACGGTGCTTTTCGGAGACGGTGATTTAGCGAGGTGGCGTTAGCTACGCCACTCGAAAAATCCGTCTCCGGCGCGCTTCAGCAGGTTTTCAGCCATCTCGCGTCCCAGTTCCACACCGTCCTCAACAGCGCAGGTTTCATCTGCAGAAATGGCCTCTGACCCATCCGGGCGCAGCACCTCGCCGCGCAGCCGCAGGATATTGCCATCCAGTTCCGCCAGCCCGGCAATTGGCGTCTCGCAAGAGCCATCCAGCGCCGCCAAAAACGCACGTTCAGCGGCCAGCCGCTGGCCTGTTGTCTTGTCGTGCAGGGCGGCCAGCATCTCGGCGACGCTGTGGTCATCGGCGCGGCGTTCAATGCCGATCGCCCCCTGGGCCACCGCGGGCAGCATGTCGTCAGTGTCGATCGCCGTTGCCGGCACATCGTCAATTGCCAGCCGGTTCAGGCCAGCCATCGCCAGAAATGTGCATTCTGCAACGCCGTTGGCCAGTTTCTTCAACCGGGTCTGCACGTTGCCGCGAAACTGCACCACGTTCAGATCCGGGCGGCGGTTCAGCACTTGTGCGGTGCGCCGCAGTGAAGAGGTGCCAACAACGGCGCCGGTCGCCAGATCGCGCAGCGTGGTCAGTTTGGGGGAGACAAAGGCGTCCCGCACGTCTTCGCGCGGCAGATAGGTGTCCAGCAGCAACCCGTCGGGTTGGGCCACCGGCATGTCCTTCATTGAGTGCACCGCGATGTCGATGGCACCGGACGCTAGGTCTTCCTCGATCTCTTTGGTGAACAGGCCTTTGCCGCCCAGTTCCTTCAGTGGCTTGTCGGCCGCGATCAGCGCCTGATTGTCGCCGGATGTCTTGATGATGACGATCTCAAAGGCCGCCTCGGGCAAATCAAACGCGGCTGCCAGGCGGCGGCGGGTTTCATAGGCCTGAGCCAGCGCCAGCGGCGAACCACGGGTGCCGATTTTCAGGGGCGAGGCGGGGGAGGGCAGCATCAATGTCATGGCGTCAGCCTTAATGTACTTTTGGGTCCAGTGGAAACTGCTATTGCATCTGCCGCGTCGGATATTGCGCCGCTTTGATATAGGACAAAGATAAGGTGCAGCGGGAAAGCTTATTTCGCTGTTGAGGGCTGGGGGCATTGCAAATGGCGGCTTGGCCTTGACAAACGACTGCTTAAGCCTGACCTCAGGCAGCAAGCGACAGATGAGGAATGACATGGCCGAGACCAAAAAACTGCTGCGTGCCCTAGCGGGTGAGACCCAGGATGTGCCACCGATCTGGATGATGCGGCAGGCCGGGCGTTACCTGCCCGAGTACCGCGCCACCCGGGCCCAGGCCGGTGATTTCCTCAAGCTGTGTTATAATCCCGAACTGGCCGCCGAGGTCACCCTGCAGCCGATCCGCCGCTATGGCTTTGACGGCGCGATCCTGTTTGCCGATATCTTGCTGGTGCCGCAGGCGCTGGGTGCGGATCTGTGGTTTGTCACCGGCGAGGGCCCGCGCCTGTCCACCGTGACCACCCAGGCTGATTTCGACAAGCTGGGACCGGTCAGCGATATTCACGAGGTGCTGAACCCGATTTACGAGACGGTCAAGATCCTGTCACGCGCATTGCCCTCCGAGACCACCCTGATTGGTTTTGCAGGCGCGCCCTGGACCGTGGCCACCTATATGATCGCTGGTCGTGGCACCCCGGATCAGGGGCCTGCGCATCTGCTGCGCGAAGAGAATAACGCGCTGTTTGAGGCGCTGTTGGCGCGGATCACCGCCGCGACCATCGAATATCTGTCCTGCCAGATTGAGGCCGGCGCCGAAGTGGTGAAGATCTTTGACAGCTGGGCCGGGTCACTTAAGGGCGATGCGTTTGAGAAATATTCTCTGGCGCCTGCGCGTGAGATCACTGCGGCGCTGAAGGCGCGCCATCCCGGTATTCCGATCATCGGCTTCCCGCGTGAGGCGGGGGAAAAATACATTGGCTTTGCCAAGGCCACCGGCGTGGACTGCGTGGCGCTGGACAATTCGGTGTCGCCGATCTGGGCGGCGCAGAACGTGCAGGTGGATGGCTGTGTGCAGGGCAACCTGGCCTCGCGTCATATGGTGACCGGCGGTCAGGATCTGGTGGATGACACCCGTGCCATTGTGGAGGCGTTCAAAAATGGCCCGCATATCTTTAATCTGGGCCACGGTATTACCCCGGATGCAGACCCGGATAATGTGCAGCTGATGATCGATACGGTGCGCGCTGGTTGATCCGGTGCGGGTCAGCGCGCAACCTTGCGGGGGTTGTTAACTTAAGGATTGAGCGAGGGGCCAGCCCCTCGCGCTCCCCGGGATATTTGCGGCCAGATGAATGTGGATCCGGTCTTTGCCTTGTTGTGGCGCCCGGTTTCAGGCATGAGCGCCGCAACGAGTGCCAGTTGAAAGGGTATTGCGATGGATTATGGAAAAACAGGTGGGCCCCAAAAAGGGGGCAAGAACACGCCTCGGCACAAAGAGCATAACGCCAAGGGGACAGATAAGAATCCTTTTGGTAAGAATGCCACCAAGGCTGAGCTGCTGGAGCGGATGAAGGCGGCGGCGGCTAAGAAAAAGGCCTGACTCTTAATCGGGTTGGCTCGCTATGCCCAGTTCAGACAGGATTTCGTCCCTGTGCTGGCCGCGTGTCGGGCTGGGCGGTGCGCTCCAGACTGGCTGGCCGGAAAAGCGCGGTGCAGGGGCGGCCTGCAAGGCCCCCTGCGCCTCGACCCAGGTGGCGCGGCTGTTCATCGGATGGGCCATTGCCTCTTCGGGGTTCAGCACCGGCGCGACGCAGGCATCGCTGCCGTTGAACAGCGCCGCCCAGTGATCGCGCGGCTGGCTGGCAAACACTCCGGTCAGGCGGTCGGTCAGGGTGGGCCAGCTTTGGCGATCATATTGCTGTTGAAAGCCTGGATCATTGCTCAGGCCCAGCAGGTGCAGGAATTCGCCATAGAATTTGGGTTCCAGGCATTGCACCGAGATAAACCCGCCATCGCCGCAACGATAGCTGCGGCTCCAGTGGGGGCCGTCGAGCAGGTTCTGGCCCCGGGTGACGCCAAAGTTGCCGGTCTGGCGCATGGTCAGCAACAGGTTCATCATATGGGCTGAACCGTCGTAGATGGAAGCATCGACCTCGCAGCCCTGGCCGCTGGTTCTGGCCTTCAGGATTGCCGCCAGCAGTCCCACCGCCAGATACAAGGCGCCGCCGCCGATATCGCCCACCAGAGTTGGCGGCGTCAGCGGCACATCACCAGGGGCCGAGCTGTACCACAGTGCGCCGGATAGCGAGATATAGTTGAGATCATGGCCGGCCGTATGGGACAGCGCGCTGTCCTGACCCCAGCCGGTCATGCGGCCAAACACCAGCGCCGGGTTCAGCGCCCGGCAGGTGACAGGCCCCAGCCCCAGTTTCTCCATCACGCCGGGGCGAAACCCTTCGATCAATCCATCTGCGGTGGCCACCAGTGATTTGAAGATTTGAACGTCATTCGGGTCTTTCAGGTCCAGCGCGATCGAGCGCTTGCCGCGATCCAGGATTGAGCGCTCGGGCATGCCGGGGGTGACGGTGCCGCCTTTGCGGTGTACGCAGATGACGTCAGCGCCAAGATCAGCCAGCAACATGGCGGCAAAGGGTCCGGGGCCCAGACCCTCGACTTCGATAATGCGGATGCCGTTCAGCATGGTGATCTCCTTGGCTTGGCGGTGTCCGGCCCCGGTACCGGGGCATTCGGGCCGTCTGTGCAGGGGGGGCTTTTGATCAGTCAAGCATCGCTTATTGCGCCTGATACATGGTGACAACGCAGGCGCCGCCCAGCCCTAGATTATGTTGCAGCGCCGTGCGCGCACCTTCAACCTGAGTGGTTGCCGCAGTGCCGCGTAGCTGACGTGTTAGCTCGTAACATTGCGCCAGCCCGGTGGCGCCCAGGGGGTGACCCTTGGAGAGCAGCCCGCCCGACGGATTGGTGACATATTTGCCGCCGTAGCTGTTGTCGCCATCGGCGATGAACTGGCTGGCGCCGCCCTCGGGGCAGAGGCCCAGACCCTCGTAGGTGATCATCTCGTTGTGGGCGAAACAATCGTGCAACTCGACCACGTCCAGATCTTCGGGGGTGATGCCGGTCTGTTGATAGACCTGAGCGGCAGCGGCGGCGGTCATGTCATAGCCCACCAGCCGCATCATGTCGTGGCTGTCAAAGGTGCTGGCGGTGTCGGTTGTCATTGCCTGACCGATGATCTGCACCGTGCTGTCCAGCCCGTGCTTTTTGGCATAATCTTGGCTGACTACGATGGCGGCGGCGGCACCGCAGGTGGGCGGGCAGGCCATCAGCCGGGTCATCACCCCCTCCCAGATCATCGGAGCGGCCAGCACGTCCTCGGGGGTTAGCTCGGTGCGAAACAGCGCCAGGGGATTGTTCACCGCATGGCGGCTGGCCTTGGCGCGGATGCGGGCCAGATCGGTCATGGTCGAGCCATATTTTTCCATGTGGGCCTTGCCCGCGCCGCCAAAGTAGCGCAGCGCCAGCGGGATTTCCGGGTGGCCGACCAGCGCGTCGGTCTCGGCGTCGAAGGCGTCGAACGGGCTGGGCCGGTCGTCCCAGTGCGACCCCAGGGCCCCCGGCTTCATCTGTTCAAATCCCAGTGCCAGCGCCACATCCACAGTGCCCGAAGCCACGGCCTGGCGGGCCAGGAACAGCGCGGTGGATCCGGTTGAGCAGTTGTTGTTGACGTTGAATATGGGAATGCCGGTCATGCCGACCTGGTACAGGACCGTCTGGCCGCAGGTACTGTCGCCATAGGTATAACCAGCATAGGCCTGTTGCACCGCGTCATAGCTGAGCCCGGCATCCGCCAGCGCATCGCGAATGGCTGCGGCTCCCATTTTCGGATAGGGGTCATTCTGGCCAGGTTTGACAAATTTGGTCATGCCAACCCCGGCGATAATCACGTTCTCAGCCATTGTTATGTCCTCAACTTCCGGTCCACAGTGTTGTGGCCTACCGGGCTGCCCCTTGCGGCAACTGTCAAGATGAGACTCTGGTTGGGCGATAAATACCACACGTCACCGGCCTTGCGTTGACCGCTGCCTCTGCTTTGGCTGCTGATGAAACACCTGCGGCGGCCTCCGGTGCTCAATAGCGGCCGCGGCCCCCAGTGCCGACCCCAGTGCCGACCCCAGTGCCGACCCCAGTGCGGGCAATCTGGCGCGCCTTTTGCTGTTCGCGCAGAAACACGAACAATCCGGCGCCCATGATCAGCAACATGCCCAGCCAGACCTCCCATTCGGGCAGGTCCGCCCAGATCAGCCAGCCCCACATCACCGCCAGCGGCAAGCCAATATATTCAAACGGCGCCACTGTGGCCGCATCTGCCAGCCGGTAAGCCTGGCTTAAGCAATAGCCGATGATGGCTGCGTTAAAGCCCAGCCCTAGGAACAAGTACCAGTCACTGGCACCGGGCAAGATCCAGGCCCGCAGCAGGAATTGCATCGACGGGTCAGCGACGCCCTGGGCGTAGCGGCCATCGCCGGCCACTGCGTAAAATCCCAAAGACACCAGAATGAAGGCGCCCTGCACATAGGCCGCCAGTGCCGAGGCCTTGGTGGTGGCGCCCAGTTTGCGGGTGAACACCTGGTTCAGCGCATAGGTCAGCGCCGCCAGCACCGGCATCAGCAACACGATACGGTCGACATCCGCGCTGTCGCTGCCCTCCCAGGGGCGCTGCATGATGATGACGCCGATAAATCCAACCACCACTGCACCCATCCGCATCACGCCGACCTTTTCACCCAGCACCGGGATCGACAGCAGGGTGATGAACAGTGGCGCGGCAAAGAACAGTGCGGTGACATTGGCCAGCGGCATCACCGACAGGGCGACAAAAAACGACATGTTGGAAATCACCAGCATCAGCCCTCGCAGGCCGTGCAGGACAGGGTTCCGGGTTCTGAGGATGGAAAACCCGCCTTCGAGTTGCACCAGAACCAGAGTGAAGATCAAAGCGATAGAGGAGCGGGCAAAAACGATCTGATGCAGCGCATAGCCGCCTGACAGGTGTTTGATCAGCACATCATTCAGCGAGATCGCCGCCATCCCGGCGAGGATGAACAGGATGCCCTTGCGGGCCTCAACGGTGATGGTCTGGCTCATGATTGCGCTCCTCTCTGGCGGATGGCTATCACGCCGGGCGACCCTTGCGCGCGTTGTAGCGACATGCGGTGCCGCTATTGCCAATTGGTCGTAGGAGTCTTGGCAGCTGGGGTGGGTCGGGCGTAAGAGTGGACAGCAGAGCAATGTCAGGGAGGACCAGCCATGCAGATGAGTGACCAGAAAGAGATCGCTGCCGATCCGGCCTCCGTCTATGCGGCGCTGCTTAACCCTGAGGTGCTGATGGCCTGCGTGCCCGGTGCCCAAGAGGTGAAAGGTTCGCCCGAACAGGGGTTCGAGGCGACGGTTATCCAAAAGGTCGGACCAGTCAAAGCGACCTTCAAAGGTCAGGTGACACTGTCGGATCTGGTCGAGAACGAAAAGCTGACCATCGCTGGCGAAGGTAAGGGCGGCGCGGCTGGTTTTGCCAAGGGCGGCGCAGTGGTCATGCTGAGCGCCAGCGAGACCGGCACCCTGCTGTCTTACGATGTGGAGGCCAGGGTCGGCGGCAAACTGGCGCAGCTGGGCAGCCGCTTGATTGACGGTTTTGCCAAAAAGCTGGCGGATCAGTTCTTTACCAATCTGCAACAGGCTTTGGCTCCGGAGGCGGTTACCGCAGAGGAAGATGCCATCCCAGAAGGTGAGGCAAAGCCAGAAGATGAGACAAGGCCAGAGGGCGAAAAAAAGACGGGCTGGCTGAAGAAAGTCACTGGCCGCGGTTAGCCCCTGCACAGATGCACACCCACTTGCGCATCGGTTTTGTGCGGTGCCCCTCTGGTCGGCGCGGGCGCCAATGAGTAACTAGTTCCAAACTGATCAGTTCAGAATGGGAGCGTCATGCCTGCTATCCTCGCCATCCGCGACTTGCGGAAATCATACGCAAATGGGTTTGAGGCGCTGAAAGGCGTGACCCTGGACATCGAAAAAGGTGAAATCCTGGCTCTTCTTGGCCCGAACGGGGCAGGCAAGACCACGCTGATTTCGACGATCTGCGGTATCATCACCCCCAGTTCAGGCACCGTGACGGTTGGCGGCCATGACACCATCTTGGATTTTCGCGCCGCGCGGTCGCTGATCGGGCTGGTGCCGCAGGAAATCAATCTGGAGCCCTTTGAGACGGTGTGGAACACGGTGCGGTTCTCGCGCGGGCTGTTTGGCAAGTCGCGCAACGATGCGCTGCTCGAGGATATCCTGCGTAAGCTGTCCCTGTGGGATAAGCGCAAGAGCCGGATCATGGAGCTGTCTGGCGGCATGAAACGCCGGGTGCTGATCGCCAAGGCGCTGAGCCACGAGCCGCGTGTCCTGTTCCTGGATGAACCCACCGCCGGTGTCGATGTCGAGCTGCGCAAGGACATGTGGAATATCGTCGCCGAGCTGAAGGCCTCGGGGGTCACCATCATTCTGACCACCCATTACATCGAAGAGGCCGAGGCGATTGCCGACCGGATTGGAGTGATCGCCGACGGGGCGCTGCTGCTGGTCGAGGAAAAGGAAAACCTGATGGCCCGCATGGGGCAAAAGCAACTGGAGGTGCAGTTGACCACCCCCATTGCGGTGCTGCCAGAGCAGCTGGCGCATTACGATCTGCAACTGGTGAACGGCGGCGATGCGCTGGTCTATACCTATGATACCCGCGGTGAGCGCACCGGCATTACCGGTTTGTTGAATGACGTGGCGCAGGCTGGTCTGGTGCTGGCGGATGTGCAGACCCGTCAATCCAGCCTCGAAGACATCTTTGTTGACCTCGTTTCAGGAGACGCGCCATGAACTGGACCGCAGTCGCATCCATCTACCGGTTTGAAATGGCCCGGTTCTTTCGCACTCTGATGCAGAGCTTTCTGTCGCCGGTGATGTCAACGTCATTGTATTTTGTGGTCTTTGGCGCCGCCATCGGCAGCCGCATTGATCAGGTTGAGGGCATTGATTACGGCGCCTTCATCGTGCCCGGCCTGATCATGCTGAGCGTGATGACCCAGGCGATTTCCAACGCCTCGTTTGGCATTTACTTTCCCAAGTTCATCGGCACCATCTACGAGCTGTTGTCGGCGCCGGTGAATTTTCTGGAGATCGTGCTGGGCTATGTGGGTGCGGCGGCCACCAAGGCGCTGTTCATCGGTGTGGTGATCCTGGCCACGGCGTCGCTGTTTGTGGATCTGACCATTGCTCATCCGTGGGCTATGGTGCTGTTCCTGCTGCTCACCTGTCTCAGCTTTGCGTTGCTGGGATTCATCATCGGCATCTGGGCTGGCAATTTCGAACAGTTGCAACTGGTGCCGCTGATGATTGTGACGCCGCTGGTGTTTTTGGGAGGCTCGTTCTACTCGATCTCGATGTTGCCGCCGATCTGGCAGAAGATCACCCTGTTCAATCCAGTAGTCTACCTGATTTCAGGCTTCCGCTGGGCATTCTTTGACACCGCAGATGTGCCGGTGGGGCTCAGCTTGCTGGCGATTGGTGGCTTCACAACGCTGTGCCTTGCGGTGATCTGGTGGATTTTCAAAACTGGCTGGCGCATCCGCTCCTGACCAGGCTCTCCCGCCCGTCGCAGAATGCATCCTTGATGCATCGCTCCCGTTGGGCGTGGCGCCGCGCTGACGCGCGGCGAAGGCCGCCGACGGTTGACAGGTGAGCATTCTGGGCGGATGCAGTCGCGCCCCTTGACCCGGAACCGGCCGGGAACGCAGGTCCGCACGCGTCAGCGTGCCATGCCCAACGGGGGAGAGGCATCCACAGGATGTCCGAGACGGGCGGGAGCCGTTGTTCAGCTGTGTGCTGTGTTCGCGGGTGTTAACGGGTGTTGGGCAGGGCGCAAATGCGTTGCAATTTTGCCCGCTCGTGTGTTGTTTTTTCATTCCGTGACGTTTCGCGCGCTACCGGCACCTTGTTTCGGACAGGGTGGCGATCTACATCGGCGTAATGACCCTACGCTTTCCCTTTTTAAAGAAACCGCCACTGGTCGCTGTTGTGCGCCTTGCTGGTGCCATTGGAATGCCCGGCCGCGGTGCGCTGAGTGATGCCGCACTGGCGCCTGTTCTGCATCGCGCCTTTCGCAAGGGCAAACCCGCTGCGGTGGCGCTGGAAATCAATTCTCCGGGGGGATCGCCGGTGCAAAGTTCGCTGATCGGCGCGCGTATCCGTCGCCTCGCGGGTGAACTGAAGCTGCCGGTTTACGCCTTTGTCGAGGACGTCGCGGCCTCGGGTGGGTACTGGCTGGCGGTTTCGGCGGATGAAATATGGGCCGATGACAGTTCGGTTGTGGGGTCGATCGGGGTGATCTCGTCTGGCTTTGGCGCGCATGAGCTGCTGGCCCGCCAAGGGGTGGAGCGGCGGGTCTACACCGCTGGCGAAAGCAAATCGATGCTGGACCCATTCCGCCCTGAGAACGCCGAAGACGTAGCACGGCTGAAGACACTGCTGGGCGATATTCATCAGAATTTCATCCGCCATGTGACCGCGCGGCGTGCGGGTAAGTTGAGCGAGGCGGAGAGCCTGTTCACCGGTGAAATCTGGTTGGCGGGTCGGGCCGCTGAATTGGGATTGATCGAGGGTATTGCCCATCTCAAACCCAAAATGCAGGAGATATTCGGTGAGAAAGTCCGGTTTCGCCGCTACGGCATTAAAAAGCCATTGCTAAGCCGGTTCGGAGTGTCACTGGCGCAGGAGGCACTGGGGAGCGTCGAGGAGCGTGCGGCTTTTGCGCGCTTTGGTCTCTGATATGATTTTCAAGATCGTTTCTCTGTTTCTGGTGGGAATGGCGGTGCTGGCGATGTTCGGCAAGCTGCGGTTTCCGGGGCAAAAGCGGCTGCAGTCAGCCCGCTGCCCCAAGTGCGGCCGTTTCAATATTGGTAAAGGCCCCTGTGCCTGTGGAAAAGGACGGCACGGATGATGATGCCATGGCTGTTGTCGGGCTTGGGTCTGGTGATCCTGCTGCTGGCAGGGGATGCGCTGGTGCGCGGTGCGGTAAACCTTAGCCTGCGGTTGGGTGTGCCTGCCTTGATTGTCAGCCTGACCATCGTGGCCTTTGGCACCTCGGCACCCGAGCTGTTGATCGCCATTCAGGCGGTGTCAGATCATGCCCCCAGTATCGCGCTGGGCAATGTGGTCGGGTCGAACACGGCCAATATTCTGCTGGTTCTGGGCATTCCGGCAATCCTGACCGGGCTGCACACCAGCGAATGTGATAGCCGCAAGAACTATGTCTTTATGCTGATCGCTTCGGTGCTGTTCATTGCGCTGGCCTTTTGCGGCGTGTTTACGGTCTGGTCGGGCTTGATCCTGCTTGCGGCGCTGGCATTGGTGCTGGGGGTGGCGTTCCTTGAGGCCCGGGCGCATCGTCGGTGTGGATGTGACAGTGGCGATGACCTAGAAGAGATCGACGAAGCCGACCCCAATATGCCCTACTGGCGCATCGGTGTATATTTGGTGCTGGGGCTGATCGGTCTGCCATTGGGCGCTGACATTCTGGTCGACAACGGCACCGAGATCGCGCGGACCTATCACGTCAGCGAACGGGTGATCGGCTTGACCCTGATCGCCATCGGCACCTCGCTGCCCGAATTGGCCACCACGGTGATGGCGGCGCTGCGCCGTCAGGCGGACGTGGCATTGGGCAATGTCATTGGCTCCAATATGTTCAACCTTCTGGCCATCGTTGGCATCGCCACCTTTATTGGCCCGATCCCGGTTAGCCCCACTTTTCTGGAGTTTGACCTCTGGGTGATGCTGGCGGCTTCTTTGCTGCTGGTGCCCTTTGTGTTCTTCAAGCAGGACATCACCCGAAACTGGGGTTTTGTACTGACGGGGCTTTATCTGGCCTACATGGCGGCGGTCCTGTAAACCCAATGCTGCAGCCGCTAGAAAAGGATGGATCATGCGCGCATTGGTAACCGGGGCTGGCAAGCGGCTGGGCCGGGCCATGGCCCTGAAGCTGGCGGCGCGTGGCTATGACGTGGCCGTCCACTACGGCAACTCGCAACGGGAAGCACAGGATACCGTAGCCGAGATCCGTGCGCTGGACCGTCAGGCTGTCGCGCTCCGGGCGGATCTGCTGTCCGAGGAGGCGGCGCAGGACCTGCTGCCCGCCGCCGCACTTGCCCTTGGCGGACCGATCACCTGCCTGGTCAACAATGCCTCGATTTTCGAACATGACAGGGCCACCACAGCCAGCCGAGACAGTTGGGACCGGCATATGGGGAGCAACCTGCGGGCGCCCTTTGTGCTGATCCAGAATATGGCAGCGCAGGATCTGGACCTTTCGCTGGACGCCAATGGTGAACCGCTGGCCGCTGGCCTGGTGGTCAATATGATCGACCAGCGGGTGCGCAAGCTAACGCCTGAGTTCTTTAGCTACACTCTGGCCAAATCAGCCCTCTGGACCCTGACGCAAACCGCCGCGCAGGCGCTGTCGCCTCTGTTGCGGGTGAATGCCATTGGCCCTGGCCCGACCCTGGCTGGTCCGCGCCAGTCGCTTGATGACTTTACCCAGCAACGCGCCAGCACCCTGTTGCAACGCGGTGCCAACCCCGGTGATGTCACCGCTGCATTGGCCTATCTGCTGGATGCGCCAGCCGTTACCGGGCAGATGATTTGTGTCGATGGCGGCCAACATTTGAGCTGGCAAACCGCCGATGCCATGGGGCGCGAATAGCTGACAATTCGTGCCCTATGCGCACAACTCGCCGAAAGTTGTGCACCGGGGGCAATTCAGCCGTAAAAAATCAACAAAAATGTTTATGTTTTCAACAAGTTAACAAGTGTTCAAAAAAGAACTCAACAATATCAGGTGGTTGCAATTTCGCCTAAAAAATAAGCAAACCCGGTTTTTCTCTCGTTTTCAACGAAAACTGCCGGATACCCAAAAGATATCTCCACAGTTACCCACAGGATCGGTGGATTTGTTAATGCTTGAAATATGCGCTTGAACATTGCAGCCCGGGGCAGGGAATCATATCTCTGGTAACATGATTGATTTGCCCCCCACAGAGCCGCCCGAGCCAGCTGAATCACTTGAACCGGTAACCGGCTATGCTGTGGTGCTGGGCTACCTGAATACGCTGGATGGGTCCCCCGGTGTGTATCGGATGCTCGATGCCGAGAACCGGGTTCTCTATGTTGGCAAGGCGCGCAACTTGCGGGCGCGGGTTTCGAATTACAGCCGCCCGGGTCACAGTCCGCGCATCGAGCGAATGATAGCGCTGACCCGCTCGATGATGTTCCTGACCACCCGCACCGAGACCGAGGCGCTGCTGCTGGAGCAGAACCTGATCAAGCAGCTCAAGCCGAAGTACAATGTGCTGTTGCGCGACGACAAAAGCTTTCCGAACATCCTGCTGGGCAAATCGCATGACTATCCGCAGATCAAAAAGCACCGCGGTGCGCGCAAGGAAAAGGGCAGCTATTTTGGCCCCTTTGCCAGCGCCGGGGCTGTCAACCGAACCCTGAACCAGTTGCAAAAGGCATTCCTGCTGCGCAATTGTTCTGACTCCATGTTCGAAAGCCGCAGCCGCCCCTGTTTGCAACACCAGATCAAACGCTGTTCGGCGCCCTGCACCGGGGCGATCACCCGCGAGGACTACGCCAGCAGTGTGCACGACGCCGAACGCTTCTTGTCGGGCCGATCTACCAAAGTGCAGGAAGAACTGGCGGCACAAATGATGACGGCCTCCGAAGCGATGGAATTTGAACGCGCCGCCGCCCTGCGCGACCGGATCAAAGCCTTGACGCAGGTGCAGACGGCGCAGGGTATCAACCCGCGCGGCGTCGCCGAGGCGGATATCATCGGATTGCATATGGACGGTGGTCAGGCCTGCGTGCAGGTGTTCTTTATTCGCGCCAACCAGAACTGGGGCAATCAGGATTTCTACCCGCGTATCGGCGCGGATATTTCTCCGGCCGAGGTAATGGAGGCCTTTATCGGCCAGTTCTACGACAACAAAGAGCCGCCCCGCCAATTGATCCTGTCGGACGGTATTGAGAACGAAGACCTGATGACCGAGGCGCTCAGCGGCAAGGCTGCACACCGGGTCGAAATCATAACGCCACAGCGCGGCGAAAAGGCAGAACTGATCGCCTTTGCGGTTCGCAACGCCCGCGAATCCCTGGCCCGCCGCATGTCCGAAAGCGCCACCCAGGCCAAGCTGCTGCGGGGCCTGGCCGAGGCCTTTGACCTCGATGCTCCGCCACAGCGGATTGAAGTCTACGACAACTCGCATATTCAGGGCACCAACGCGGTTGGCGGCATGATCGTGGCTGGCCCCGAGGGCTTCATGAAAAAGGCCTACCGCAAGTTCAACATCAAGGGCGATGACCTGACCCCGGGTGATGATTTTGGCATGATGAAAGAAGTGCTGCACCGGCGGTTTTCCCGGCTGCAAAAGGAAGACCCGGATCGCAGCAAGGGGCACTGGCCGGATCTGCTGCTGATCGACGGCGGCGCCGGTCAGGTCTCGGCTGTCGAGCAGATCATGCAAGAACATGGTGTGGGTGACATTCCGATGGTTGGTGTGGCCAAAGGCGTTGACCGCGACCACGGCAAGGAAGAGTTCCACCGCACCGGTCAGCGCCCCTTTGCACTGCAACGCAACGACCCGGTGCTGTATTTTGTTCAGCGCATGCGGGATGAGGCGCACCGCTTTGCCATTGGCACCCACCGCGCCAAACGCGCCAAGGCGATGAGTGCCACGCCGCTGGACGACGTGCCGGGCGTTGGCGCCAGCCGCAAACGGGCACTGCTGGCACATTTTGGCAGCGCCAAGGCGGTCAGCCGCGCCAACCTGTCCGACCTCAAAGTGGTCGAAGGGGTCTCGGTGGCGCTGGCGCAGCGCATATATGATTTCTTTCAGGATAAATGACGCCGCAAATCGCTGAAAACAGAACCAAATCCCTTGTTCATCTGGCTCTAAATATCCCCGCCGGAGGCATCTTCCCCTTTAGGGGGGAATTTTGCCAGCATCGGCTTTCCACTCGCGCACGAGCAAGTTAAGGTCCGCTTTATGATATGGAATGTACCCAATATTCTAACGTTGTTGCGTCTGGTGGCCGCTCCTGGTCTTGCAGTGATGTTTCTCTATTTCAGCCGCCCCTATGCGGATTGGTTTGCATTGACGCTGTTTGTCATTGCAGCGCTGACCGATTGGGTTGATGGATATCTCGCACGCACCTGGAAGCAGGAAACCAAACTGGGCGCCATGCTGGACCCGATTGCCGACAAGGCGATGGTGGTGATCGCCCTGATGGTGATTGTCGGCTACTCTTCGATGTCCCCCTGGCTGGTGCTGCCTGCCACCTTTATCCTGTTCCGCGAGGTCTTCGTCTCGGGCTTGCGTGAATTTCTTGGCGATACCGCTGGTACGCTGAAAGTGACGCCGCTGGCCAAGTGGAAGACCACGGCGCAGATGGTGGCGATTGCGGTGCTGTTTGCTCAGGGTATTTTTGAGCATTACCTGGGCATGGCAACCTGGGGAATGGATCAGCCCTTTGTCGAGCGGATCATGGCGGGCGAAGTTGACGACCTGCAGGGGGTCCGCTGGAAGTTCGAAGCCATGGTCTGGTCCGGTCGAGCTGGCCTGTGGTTGCTGTGGGTCGCTGCAGCGCTGACCCTGATTACCGGTGCTGACTACCTGCGCAAGGCCTTCCCGTTTCTGAAGGAAAATACCTGATGGACATCCTTTATTTTGCCTGGGTTCGCGAACGTATCGGCGTGCCGCGCGAATGGGTTGAAACCAGCGCCACCACTGTCGCCGCACTGGTCGAGGAACTGCGCGGCCGCGAGGATCGCTATGCGGCTGCCTTTGCAGACCTGTCGGCCCTGCGGGTGGCATTGGACCAAGAGCTGAGTGATTTTGACGCCTCGTTGAATGGCGTGCGTGAAGTGGCGTTCTTTCCACCGATGACCGGGGGCTGATCCAATGCGGGTATCGGTGCAGGGTGAGCGTTTCGAGCTGGGACATGAGGCCGAAGCCTTTGCCCAAGCCAACACAAGCGCCGGCGCCATTGTCACCTTTACCGGCATCGTGCGGCAGGCGGATCAGGGCGGTTTGGTGGCGATGGAGATCGAACACTATCCGGGCATGACCCACAAGGCTCTGACTGAAATCGCGCAAACTGCGCTGGAGCGCTGGTCACTGCGCGATGCGCTGGTCATTCACCGCTATGGCCGTCTGGCGCCGGGGGAGCTGATCATGATGGTCGCCACCGCCGCGCGCCATCGCAAAGATGCCTTTGAGGCGGCCGAATATCTGATGGATTACCTCAAGTCCCGGGCTCCGTTCTGGAAAAAAGAAGTGCTGGCTGACGGGGCGGAAAATTGGGTGGCCTCTAGGGCTGAGGACGAGGATGCGCTGAACCGCTGGTAGGGCTCCCGCCCGTCATACGATCATTTCATGATCTTCTCCCGTTGGGCCGGGCGCGCGGCCTGCGGCCGCGCGGTGTCGATCCGTTGAAAATAAACCTCATAGCCGGACCGGATGTCACCGACCTTGTCGCAGTTGCCCCGATTTTCTCAGGCGGCTGCGGCGCATATCGTGCAACGATTTCGGATCAGGCCGCATGGGATCGCGCCTTGCGCCGCAAGACTTGTAAGCTGGCTTGTTACCCAGCTCCGGCGCAGCCAGTACCTGCAAAACGACGGCGCAAGTGCTCAGCTGAGCAGGCAGCGGGCTGGCTCAAGCGCAAGGGGCTCGGACAAATCAAAGATGCCGTTTCAATCCGCAAAAGGCCTGCCTCAGTCGAGGATTGCGCGGTTCCAGGCCATTGGGGGGGCAGGCCATTGGAATTCCAGGACACTGATGGTGTGGAGTCCTCACCCACCAGTCGGCATCGAAGTGTGCCATATTGGTGATGGACCTGTCACGGTATTGTTCCGCCCCTTTGAGAGCATATTCTGCCCCAAAGGAGATACACCATGGCACCACGACCATCCGAAGAATTCAAACGCGACGCAGTGCGGATCGCACTGACCAGCGGGCTGACCCGCCGACAGGCGTCCTCCGATCTTGGGGTTGGTATGTCCACCCTGTGCAAGTGGATCAGAACCTATCGTGACGCGGACGTTGTTTCGAAAGAGGATCAGGAACTGGCCAATGAGAACGAGCGCCTTCGCCGGGAAAACCGCCTTCTACGTGAGGAGAGGGAGCTGCTAAAAAAAGCAACAATCTTCTTTGCGGACCAAAGCAAATGAGGTTTTCATTTGTTGAAAAGCACCGCAATAGCATTCCCACAGAGCGACTTTGCCGGATTGTGGATGTCACCCCACGTGGCTACCGAGCCTGGCGCAAACGCCCTGCCTGCCAGCGTCAACGTGGGGATATGGTTCTGTTGGCCCACATCCGGGAGCAGCACCGCCTGAGTTTGCAGAGCTACGGCCGACCGAGAATGGTCGAAGAACTGAAAGAGCTTGGTCTGGATATTGGTCACCGCCGTGTCGGCCGATTGATGCGCCAGAACGGCATATCTGTTGTCAGAACCCGTAAGTACAAGGCCACAACGGACAGCAATCACAAGTTCAACATCACGCCAAACCTGCTGAACCGGAACTTCTCAGCAGATCGACCCAATCAAAAATGGGTTGTTGATATCAGCTACATCTGGACCCGCGAGGGCTGGCTCTATCTGGCCGTGGTTCTGGACCTGTACTCCAGGCGCGTGGTCGGTTGGGCTGTCAGCAACCGGATGAAGCGCGATCTGGCCATACGGGCGCTGAACATGGCCATAACCCTGCGCAGGCCGCCCAAAGGATGCATCCATCATTCTGATAGGGGCAGCCAATATTGCTCGCAGGATTACCAGAAAATCCTGCGCCGGTATGGCTTCAAGGTATCCATGAGCGGCAAGGGTAATTGCTATGATAACGCCGCAATGGAAACCTTCTTCAAAACCATCAAAGCGGAATTGATCTGGCGGCACTCTTGGCAAACCCGCAGGGCTGCTGAGATCGCCATCTTCGAGTACATTAATGGGTTCTATAATCCCCGCCGGAGACACTCGGCATTAGGCTGGAAAAGTCCCTTGGCTTTTGAAAAGATCGCCGCCTAAATGAGCACAAGGGGCGGAACGAAAGCGGGACAGGTCCAATACCTCCTCTTTAGTTGGTGAGCCTTCGTTGTTCTCGATAATGAGTCCGCCGGGTTGAACACAGCTCCATGCATTGGCCACCCCAGCTGGTAGAAGTGAAAATACTAAGAGTGAAAGCAAACCGGCCTGCGCCTTCATCATGTCTCAATCACCTCATCGTTCGAGTTTCCATGTACCGAAACCGATAACAGACATTGGCGCTTAGTGCAGCATTTGACGCATTGGGCTCTGACCAGCCATTCACTGCGCTCGTCACGAATGACCGCATTGGGCGATGGATTCAGACGGTCAGCCTGTTGAACCCAGGTGTGAGCAGGGATTTGCAGAACCGGCCAAAACGCTGATAGCTGCCTTTAGGTCGCGCCCCGTCGATGACCCGCTGCCGGGCTCAATGACCTCAACACCATAATAGGACATTATCTCGCTCCTTTCGGGGCTTTGTCTGCGGTTTTGCCATTGCTTTGGTTTCAACGGGGCGCCGCAGTTTACTGTCGAGCATCGAGGCGACAATCGGGTTGCCCTGCGGCAACTCGACGGGATTGGCTTCAGCGGTCAGGGCAGGGCCGTTGGCCGTGCCGCCAATTGTGGTGATCGGCAGGCCATTGGCATCCGCGTCGGCAAAGGCCACATCGGCCCGGCCCACCTCATCCAATGCCCGGCAGGCGATTGCGCAGCAATCTGCCGAGAGGGGGCGGATGGCTCAGAGGCACAAACATCTCGCGAGAACCGCGCTTCTGGCCGCGCACTTCGTCTTTGACGATGGCATATCCCCAAGCTCTCCCGAGCATCAAAAGGACAAAGGTGGCCGGTTGTTAAGTCGCTGGTCAGCCTCTGCTGAACATCCATTGGTGGTTCGGCGGCCTGTTGAATGCGCAGGGTCAGCGCCTAGAGCAATTTGAGGACTTTGGTATTCTTGCGAAAATGGGCCAGAACGTCGCGGTAAATTTCGGCGGAGGCCTCGAGGGCATCGGTGGGTTCCAGCCGTTTGGGTGCGCTCAAATATTTGGCGACGATCAAGGAATTCTTTCACATATATCATGGGTTTCCCGGTTTGCCGGCCCGCGCCGCCGTGCTGGAAACTGCCACAACTATCGGTTTTCATGTTTAAGATTGAATTGACTGAATTGCGATCGGCGCCTAAATGTGACCGAGGCTGAAGCTGATAGCCGGGCCGGTTCGCGAACAGGGCTTGAATTCGGCGGGGTCACAAGCTAAGTCCAACGCTGATTGTTAGCAGAGAGAACCAGTCAAATGGCCACTATCAACCCCGTTCAGTTCATCCAGCAGGTTCGTGCCGAGGTCTCCAAAATTGTCTGGCCGACCCGCCGCGAAGTTCTGCTGACCACCGTTATGGTGTTTATCATGGCCTCATTGACGGCGGTGTTTTTTGCTCTGGTCGATGTGCTCATCCGCTTTGGGCTGGCTGGCGTGCTGGATATGTTCAAGTAAGCCAGGCTGATGGGGGCGGTGACGCCCCGCCGAAAAGGTGGCGCACCTCTTGATCTCGTCTCGATTGGCGGGTAGGTGGGCCATGTCTTTGACAAGGGCGTGCGGCGATTCGTGTTGCGCGCCGATTTTTGTTAAGATGCAGCCCCGTGCTGCAAAGAAATTCAAGCGACGGCAAGGCAATGGTGCCAACCCGGCAGAACAAGGACGATCAGGTTCATGGCGAAACGGTGGTATACGGTCAGCGTGCTCTCGAACTATGAGAAGAAAATCGCAGAACAGATCCGCACGACGGCTGCTGAAACTGGTCTGGATGGCGACATCGACGAAGTTCTGGTGCCCACCGAAGAGGTGATCGAGGTTCGTCGCGGTAAGAAAGTGACCACCGAGCGCCGGTTTATGCCGGGTTATGTTCTGGTGCACATGGAGATGAGCGATCACGGCTATCACCTGATTAGCTCGATCAACCGGGTCACCGGTTTTCTGGGGCCGCAGGGTCGCCCGATGCCAATGCGTGATGCCGAGGTGAACCAGATCCTGAACCGCGTTCAGGAAGGCGAAGAATCGCCACGTACTCTGATCCATTATGAGATCGGTGAGCGGGTCAAGGTCAACGAAGGTCCGTTTGAGGACTTCGATGGCATGGTCGAGGAAGTTGATGAAGACAACCAGCGCCTTAAGGTGACGGTGTCGATCTTTGGCCGGGAAACCCCGGTTGAGTTGGAATTCACTCAGGTTACCAAACAGGTCTGAGTGGGCGGTGCGTGCTAGCACGCACCCTACGCCCGGGCGACCGGGTTCATTTGTGGGAGGTGATGGCGCGCGCGTCGGATCTG
Source organism: Parasedimentitalea psychrophila (assembly GCF_030285785.1). Taxonomy (NCBI): domain Bacteria; kingdom Pseudomonadati; phylum Pseudomonadota; class Alphaproteobacteria; order Rhodobacterales; family Paracoccaceae; genus Parasedimentitalea; species Parasedimentitalea psychrophila. The sequence goes on from NZ_CP127247.1 coordinate 2,097,848, forward strand.
TACCACGCTTACCAATGCACCGGAACGCGTTCTGGATGCGTAGGGTGTGTGCTAGCACGCACCGATGATAAAGGAGAAGGCTTATGGCCAAGAAGCTCGCAGGCAAAATGAAGCTGCAAGTTCCCGCCGGTAAGGCAAACCCGTCGCCACCAGTTGGTCCGGCACTGGGTCAACGCGGCATCAACATCATGGAATTCTGCAAGGCGTTCAACGCCAAGACTGCAGATTTGGAGCCCGGTGCGCCGTGCCCGACCGTGATCACCTACTATCAGGACAAGTCCTTCACGATGGACATCAAGACGTCGCCTGCGTCTTACTTCCTGAAAAAGGCGGCTGGCGTGAAATCCGGCGCTAAAACACCATCGCGTGAAGTGGTTGGTACCGTGACTGCGGCTCAGGTGAAAGAAATCGCCGAAGCCAAGATGAAAGATCTGAACGCCAACGACATCGAAGGCGCCATGCAGATCATCCTGGGCTCTGCCCGTTCTATGGGCATCGAGGTGAAGTAAGATGGCTAAGCTTGGAAAACGTACTCGCGCATCGCGCGAAGCTTTCGCTGGCAAGGTGAACCTGTCGGTGGAAGAGGCTGTTGCTCTGGTTAAGGGCAATGCCAAGGCTAAATTCGACGAGACCATCGAAATTGCCATGAATCTCGGCGTTGATACACGTCACGCTGACCAGATGGTTCGCGGTGTTATCGGGCTGCCAAATGGCACCGGTAAATCCATGCGCGTTGCTGTTTTTGCACGTGGCGCCAAGGCTGATGAAGCCAAGGCTGCTGGCGCGGACATCATCGGCGCCGAAGACCTGATGGAATCCATCCAGGGCGGCACCATCGATTTCGATCGTTGCATTGCCACTCCTGACATGATGCCCATCGTTGGTCGTCTGGGTAAGGTCCTGGGCCCACGCAACCTGATGCCGAACCCCAAAGTCGGCACTGTGACCATGGATGTGAAAGCAGCCGTGGAAGCAGCCAAAGGTGGCGAAGTTCAGTTCAAAGCTGAAAAAGGCGGCGTTGTGCATGCTGGTGTTGGCAAAGCGTCATTTGACGAAGCCAAGCTGGTTGAAAACATCCGCGCATTTGTGTCGGCTGTGGCCAAGGCCCGTCCATCGGGTGCCAAGGGTGCTTACATGACCAAAATCGCACTGTCCTCGACCATGGGTCCGAGCGTCACTGTTGAAGTGGATAACGCTGCTGCCGAATAATTTGGCAGAGGCGACAAGATTTGGGCCCGGAATTGCTGACGCGATTCCGGGCCCTTTTTGCTGCCTTGGCGAGGCCCGGTGGGGATTATGAGTTTGCATCTCGCCGGGATCGAATTTTGCACTTGGATTATACCTAAAATCCTCTTAGGAACGGTGTTGAAGTGGAGCGTGCGATTCGTCGCGCGCTTCACTTCGTTTCGTCCAAGATGGTGGGTGACCCTTAATCGGGGTCTTAATTTCCCTCCTGAGACGGGAAAGACAAAAAAGATCGAGGACTTTCAAACCCTCGGGCGATTTTTGGCTCACCCCGTAATTACGGACCCGAACGCTGGGCTTTTCAAAGCCTGGCAAACTTGAGCCGGGATGTCTGACATCCCAAACTTGGAGAGAACTGTGGATAGAGCCCAGAAAGAGAAATTGGTCGACGAACTCGGCCAGATCTTCGAAAGCTCTGGCGTTGTTGTGGTATCACACTACGTCGGTCTGACAGTTGCTGATATGCAAGATCTGCGCGCCCGGGCAACCGAAGCGGGTGGAGCTGTGCGTGTTGCCAAAAACAGGCTCGCCAAAATCGCCCTCGAGGGAAAGTCATGTGCAAGCATTTCTGACCTGCTGACAGGGATGACCGTTCTGACCTATTCCGAGGACCCCGTGGCAGCTGCCAAGGTGGCCCAAGGGTACGCAAAAGATAACAAAAACTTTGTTATCCTTGGCGGTGCAATGGGTGAGAATGCTCTGGACGTTGCCGGCGTTGAAGCCGTGTCGAAAATGCCTTCGCGCGACGAGCTTATTGCTCAGATCGCAAGCTGTATCGGCGCACCTGCTTCCAACATCGCTGGCGCAATTGGCGCACCTGCAAGCAATATCGCAAGCATCCTTTCGACCATCGAAGAGACGGCGGAAGCTGCGTAAGCGGTTGGCACTGAATGACCGATGTGGGGCATCTGCCCTGGCGTTGGAAAAAACACACTGATAACGGAAAGAGCTGATAACATGGCTGATCTGAAAGCACTCGCAGAAAGCATCGTGGGCCTGACCCTGCTGGAAGCACAAGAACTGAAAACCATCCTCAAGGATGAGTACGGCATCGAGCCCGCCGCTGGTGGCGCCGTTGTTATGGCTGCAGCTGGCGACGCTGGTGCATCCGAAGAAGAAAAGACCGAATTCGACGTCGTGCTGAAGAGCGCCGGCGCATCGAAGATCGCTGTGATCAAAGAAGTTCGCGCGATCACCGGTCTGGGCCTGAAAGAAGCTAAGACTCTGGTCGAAGCAAACGGCAAAGTCAAAGAAGCTGTGTCCAAGGACGAAGCTGAAGACGTTAAAGCCAAGCTGGAAGCAGCTGGCGCCGAAGCTGAAGTGGTCTAAGCAACCGCTTCAGGGGGCTTGGGTCGGTATTCTCCTCGGGGGATCCGGCTCACACTCTCGGAAATTTGGCTGGGCCCGGAAATTCCGGGTCCAGCCGAACCTGTCTTAGTAAGGACCTGGATTGCGGGTTTTTTCTAAGGCGAGGTTATATGGATCGGGAGGCCGCCATTCGGGACGGTGGCCATGAATTGATCCGACCACGCTGTCTCGTATGGGCAAGGTGCCGGAACCCGGCGGCATCCTTGACCGGTGAGAACTTGAAAAGGTGACATCTGACATGGCTCAATCGTTCCTTGGCCAGAAACGTCTTCGTACATACTACGGCAAAATCCGCGAAGTGCTGGAGATGCCGAACCTCATTGAGGTGCAGAAATCTTCTTATGATCTTTTCCTGCGCTCGGGTGATGAACCCCAGCCGATGGAAGGTGAAGGCATCAACGGCGTGTTCCAGTCGGTCTTTCCGATCAAGGATTTCAACGAAACCTCCATTCTGGAGTTCGTGAAATACGATCTGGAGAAGCCCAAGTACGACGTCGAAGAATGCATGCAGCGCGACATGACCTATGCGGCTCCGCTAAAGGTCACCCTGCGTCTGATCGTGTTTGATTTCGACGAAGACACCGGTGCAAAATCGGTCAAAGACATCAAGGAACAGGATGTGTTCATGGGCGATATGCCCCTGATGACACCCAATGGTACCTTTGTCGTCAATGGCACCGAGCGGGTGATCGTCTCGCAGATGCACCGCTCTCCTGGTGTGTTCTTTGACCACGACAAAGGCAAAACCCACTCCTCGGGTAAGCTGTTGTTTGCCTGCCGCATCATCCCGTATCGCGGCTCATGGCTGGACTTTGAGTTCGACGCCAAGGACATCGTCTTTGCCCGTATCGACCGTCGTCGCAAACTGCCTGTCACCACCCTGCTCTATGCTCTGGGTCTGGACCAGGAAGGCATCATGGATGCCTATTACGACACCGTCAGCTACACTCTTGAGCCGGGCCGCGGTTGGGTTACCCCGTTCTTCCCCGAGCGTGTACGTGGCACCCGTCCGACCTATGATCTGGTTGACGCCAAGACCGGCGAAATCATTGCCGAATCCGGCAAGAAAATCACTCCGCGCGCAGCCAAGAAGCTGATCGACGACGCGGCTATTGCCGATCTGCTGGTTCCATTCGATCACATTCTTGGAAAATATGTCGCCAAGGACATGATCAACGAAGAAACCGGCGCTATCTATGTCGAGGCCGGCGATGAGCTGACCCTAGAGCATGACAAGTCCGGCGAACTCATTGGTGGGTCCCTCAAAGACCTGATGGATGCGGGTATCACCGAGATTCCGGTGCTGGACATCGACAACATCAATGTCGGTCCCTACATGCGCAACACTATGGCAGCGGACAAGAACATGGGCCGCGACACCGCGCTCATGGACATCTACCGCGTCATGCGTCCGGGCGAGCCACCCACCGTCGAAGCGGCTTCGTCGCTGTTCAACACATTGTTCTTTGATAGCGAACGCTATGATCTGTCGGCTGTTGGCCGGGTCAAGATGAACATGCGTCTGGCTCTGGATGCGGACGACACTCAGCGCACCCTGCGCAAAGAAGACATCATCTCCTGTATCAAAGCGCTGGTTGACCTGCGCGATGGTCGCGGCGGCGTTGACGACATTGACCACCTGGGCAACCGTCGTGTGCGTTCCGTTGGCGAGCTGATGGAAAACCAGTACCGTGTTGGCCTGCTGCGTATGGAGCGCGCCATCAAGGAACGGATGTCATCGGTCGAAATCGACACTGTGATGCCGCAGGATCTGATCAACGCCAAACCGGCTGCTGCCGCTGTGCGTGAATTCTTTGGCTCGTCGCAGCTGTCGCAGTTCATGGACCAAACCAACCCACTGTCCGAAGTGACCCACAAACGCCGTCTCTCGGCGCTTGGACCTGGCGGTTTGACCCGCGAGCGGGCTGGCTTTGAGGTGCGTGACGTTCACCCGACCCACTATGGTCGGATGTGCCCGATTGAAACGCCCGAAGGTCCGAACATTGGTCTGATCAACTCGCTGGCTACTTATGCCCGCGTGAACAAATATGGCTTTATCGAAACACCTTATCGTGTGGTAACCGACGGTCACGTGACCGACGAAGTTCACTACATGTCAGCCACCGAGGAAATGCGTCACACTGTGGCGCAGGCCAACGCCTCGCTGGATGAGAACGGCAATTTCGTTAATGATCTGGTCTCCACCCGTCAGTCCGGCGACTATACGCTGGCGCCGCGCGAAAACGTTGACCTTATCGACGTGTCGCCCAAGCAGTTGGTCTCGGTTGCGGCCTCGCTGATCCCGTTCCTCGAAAACGACGATGCGAACCGGGCCCTGATGGGCTCGAACATGATGCGTCAGGCTGTTCCACTGCTGCGGGCCGAGGCACCACTGGTTGGCACCGGTATCGAAGAAGTTGTTGCCCGCGATTCCGGCGCTGCCTATATGGCGAAACGCGCTGGTGTTGTTGACCAGGTTGATGCCCAGCGTATCGTGATCCGCGCCACTGCGGATCTTGAACTGGGTGATGCTGGCGTTGACATCTATCGCATGCGCAAGTTCCAGCGCTCAAACCAGAACACCTGCATCAACCAGCGTCCGCTGGTTAAAGTAGGCGACAAAGTGATCAAAGGCGAAGTTATTGCCGATGGTCCGTCGACGGATCTGGGCGAACTGGCCTTGGGTAAAAACGTGGTCGTCGCGTTTATGCCTTGGAACGGTTACAACTACGAAGACTCCATCCTGATCTCTGAGCGCATTGCGCGCGATGACGTGTTTACTTCGGTGCATATCGAAGAATTCGAAGTCGCCGCTCGTGATACAAAGCTTGGCCCAGAAGAAATCACCCGTGATATCCCCAACGTCGGCGAGGAAGCCCTGCGCAACCTCGACGAAGCGGGTATTGTCTACATCGGCGCCGATGTAGAGCCGGGCGACATTCTGGTTGGTAAAATCACCCCCAAGGGCGAAAGCCCGATGACGCCAGAAGAAAAACTGCTGCGCGCCATCTTTGGTGAAAAAGCCTCGGACGTTCGCGACACCTCGCTGCGTGTGAAGCCGGGTGACTTTGGCACGGTTGTCGAAGTGCGCGTCTTTAACCGCCACGGTGTGGAAAAAGACGAACGTGCGATCCAGATCGAGCGTGAAGAAGTTGAACGCCTGGCCCGTGACCGTGACGATGAGCTGACAATCCTGGACCGCAACATCTACGCCCGCCTAAAGGGCATGGTGCTGGATCAAACCGCTGTCAAAGGTCCCCGCGGTATTCGCGGTGGCACTGTGATCACCGAGGAAATGTTGACCTCGATGATCCGCAGTCAGTGGTGGATGCTGGCGCTGGAAGACGAGAAGGGCGCTCAGGCTGTCGAGGCTCTGAACGAGCAATACGGCATCCAGAAACGCGCTTTGGACGCGCGCTTTGAGGACAAGGTCGAGAAAGTCCGTCGGGGCGACGATCTGCCGCCAGGTGTGATGAAGATGGTCAAAGTGTTCATCGCGGTGAAGCGTAAGCTGCAGCCGGGTGACAAAATGGCCGGTCGTCACGGCAACAAAGGTGTGATTTCCAAGGTTGTACCGATGGAAGACATGCCGTTCCTGGCTGACGGGACCCCGGTTGACTTCTGTCTGAACCCACTGGGTGTGCCATCGCGTATGAACGTTGGTCAGATCCTTGAAACCCACATGGGTTGGGCCGCACGCGGTCTGGGTATCAACATCGACGAAGCCCTGGGTGAGTACCGCCGGTCCGGCGACCTGACCCCAGTGCGCGATGCGATGAAGCTGGCCTACGGTGAGACCGTTTATACCGATGGTATTGTGGACATGACCGAGGACGAGTTGCTCGAAGCTGCTGGGAACGTAACCAGCGGTGTTCCTATCGCAACACCCGTCTTTGATGGTGCCAAAGAGGCTGACGTGGACGATGCGCTGGTGCGTGCCGGATTCGACACTTCTGGTCAGTCGATCCTGTTTGATGGCCGCACAGGTGAGCAGTTTGCCCGCCCTGTGACCGTCGGCATGAAGTATCTGCTGAAACTGCACCACCTGGTGGATGACAAAATCCACGCCCGCTCAACCGGTCCATACTCGCTTGTTACTCAGCAGCCGCTGGGTGGTAAGGCGCAGTTCGGTGGTCAGCGCTTTGGGGAAATGGAAGTCTGGGCTCTCGAAGCTTATGGCGCCGCCTATACCCTGCAGGAAATGCTGACAGTCAAGTCGGATGACGTGGCAGGCCGGACCAAGGTCTATGAAAGCATCGTCAAGGGCGAGGACAACTACGAAGCAGGCGTCCCAGAATCGTTCAACGTTCTGGTGAAAGAAGTTCGTGGCCTTGGCCTGAATATGGAACTCCTGGATGCGGAGGACGGCGAGTAAGGGCCCTGCGCCCTTACCACCATCATCCCTTCCGCACGAATTTGAGGATTCAAAAATGAACCAGGAACTGACGAATAACCCGTTCAATCCGCTGACACCCCCCAAGGTGTTCGACGAGATCAAAGTCTCGCTGGCCTCGCCAGAGCGGATCCTGTCGTGGTCGTATGGCGAAATCAAAAAGCCAGAAACCATCAACTACCGCACGTTCAAGCCCGAGCGTGACGGCCTGTTCTGCGCACGTATCTTTGGCCCGATCAAAGACTATGAGTGCCTGTGCGGCAAATATAAGCGCATGAAGTATCGCGGCGTTGTCTGCGAAAAATGTGGTGTTGAAGTCACGCTGCAAAAGGTCCGCCGCGAGCGTATGGGCCACATCGAGCTGGCCTCGCCGGTTGCGCATATCTGGTTCCTCAAGTCGCTGCCGTCGCGCATCGGCCTGATGCTGGACATGACTCTGCGTGATCTGGAGCGGGTTCTCTACTTTGAGAACTACGTGGTGATCGAACCCGGTCTGACCGATCTGACCTATGGCCAGATGATGACCGAAGAAGAGTTCATGGACGCCCAGGATGCCTATGGCATGGATGCTTTCACCGCCAATATCGGCGCCGAAGCGATCCGTGAAATGCTGGCAGCGATTGATCTGGAAGCCGAAGCTGAGCAGCTGCGCGCCGATCTGGCCGAAGCCACCGGTGAGCTGAAGCCCAAGAAGATCATCAAACGTCTGAAGGTCGTTGAGTCCTTCCTCGAGTCGGGCAACCGCCCTGAGTGGATGGTTCTGACTGTTATTCCGGTAATTCCACCAGAGCTGCGCCCGCTGGTGCCGCTGGATGGTGGCCGCTTTGCGACCTCGGATCTGAACGATCTGTATCGCCGGGTGATCAACCGGAACAACCGCCTGAAGCGTCTGATTGAGCTGCGCGCCCCTGATATCATCGTCCGCAACGAAAAGCGGATGCTGCAGGAATCGGTTGATGCTCTGTTTGACAACGGCCGTCGCGGCCGCGTTATCACTGGCGCCAACAAGCGTCCGTTGAAATCGCTGTCCGACATGCTGAAGGGTAAGCAGGGTCGCTTCCGTCAGAACCTTTTGGGCAAACGCGTCGACTTCTCGGGTCGTTCGGTTATTGTGACCGGCCCAGAGCTGAAGCTGCACCAATGTGGTCTGCCGAAAAAGATGGCGCTGGAACTGTTCAAGCCGTTCATCTATTCGCGCCTTGAAGCCAAAGGTCTGTCTTCCACTGTGAAGCAAGCCAAGAAGCTGGTGGAAAAAGAGCGTCCCGAAGTCTGGGATATCCTGGACGAAGTGATCCGCGAACACCCGGTCATGCTGAACCGTGCACCAACACTGCACCGTCTTGGTATCCAGGCGTTTGAACCGATCCTGATCGAAGGTAAGGCCATCCAGCTGCACCCACTGGTCTGCTCGGCGTTCAACGCTGACTTTGACGGTGACCAGATGGCGGTTCACGTTCCGCTGAGCCTTGAGGCCCAGCTGGAAGCCCGCGTGTTGATGATGTCGACCAACAACGTTCTGTCGCCTGCCAACGGCGCGCCGATCATTGTTCCGTCGCAGGATATGATCCTGGGTCTGTACTATGTGACGCTGGACCGCAAAGGCATGCCGGGCGAAGGCATGGTGTTTGCCTCGCTGGAAGAGGTTCAGCACGCATTGGACGCTAAACTGGTGCACTTGCACACCAGAATCACCGCTCGGGTGACGCAGATCGACGAAGAAGGCAACGAAGTGTTCGAGCGCTTTGAAACCACTCCGGGTCGGATGTTGCTGGGCGATTTGCTGCCCAAGAACGCCAAGGCTCCGTTCTCGCTGGTCAACCGTCTGCTGCGTAAGAAAGAAGTCCAGACTGTCATTGATACCGTCTACCGGTATTGCGGTCAGAAAGAATCGGTCATCTTCTGCGATCAGATCATGACCATGGGTTTCCGTGAATCGTTCAAAGCCGGTATTTCCTTCGGTAAGGACGACATGCTGATCCCGGACTCAAAATGGCCGCTGGTGAATGCTACCCGCGGTCAGGTGAAGGATTTTGAACAGCAGTATATGGACGGCCTGATCACTCAGGGCGAAAAATACAACAAAGTTGTTGATGCCTGGTCCAAGTGTAACGACAAGGTCACCGACGCGATGATGGGAGCCATCTCGGCTGCCAACTATGACGAGTCCGGTTCTGAGATGGAACCGAACTCGGTCTATATGATGGCGCACTCCGGTGCGCGTGGCTCGGTCACTCAGATGAAACAGCTGGGCGGTATGCGCGGGTTGATGGCAAAGCCAAACGGCGACATCATCGAAACCCCGATCATCTCGAACTTTAAAGAAGGTCTGTCCGTGTTGGAGTACTTCAACTCCACCCACGGTGCCCGTAAGGGTCTGTCAGATACGGCTTTGAAAACAGCGAACTCGGGCTATCTGACCCGTCGTCTGGTTGACGTGGCGCAGGATTGTATCGTTCGCGATCATGACTGTGGCACCGACACGGCAATCACCGCGGTGGCGGCTGTCAACGATGGTGAGGTTGTTGCAACTCTCGGCGAACGTGTCCTTGGTCGTGTTGCGGCTGAAGACATCAAGAAGCCAGGCACCGAAGACGTGCTTGTGGCTCTGGGTACATTGATCGACGAACGTATGGCCGATGCCATCGAAGAGGCGGGTGTTCGGTCTGCCCGGCTTCGTAGCCCGCTGACATGTGAGGCCGAAGAAGGCGTCTGTGTCATGTGCTACGGTCGTGATCTGGCCCGCGGCACCATGGTGAACACCGGCGAAGCCGTCGGTATCATCGCGGCGCAGTCGATTGGGGAACCTGGCACACAGCTGACCATGCGGACCTTCCACATTGGTGGCGTTGCGCAGGCTGGTCAGCAGTCGTTCCAGGAAGCAACTGTCGATGGTACCATCGTCTTTGAGAACGCGCAGACCCTGACCAATGCCAGTGGCGAAGTCATGGTTCTGGGCCGCAGCATGAAGCTGATCATCCAGGATGAGCACGGTGAAGATCGGGCGACCCACAAACTGGCCTATGGTTCCAAACTGTTCGTGTCCCAGGGTCAGCAAGTGGCCCGCGGTCTCAAACTGTACGAATGGGATCCCTACACACTGCCAATCCTCGCTGAAAAAGCAGGTACGGTTAAGTATGTGGACCTGATCAACGGTATCGCTCTGCGCGAAGAAACCGATGAAGCCACCGGGATGACACAGAAGATCGTTGTCGATTGGCGGACAGCTCCCAAAGGCGGCGAGCTGAAGCCGGAACTTATTCTGGTCGACAAAGATGGCGAACCAGTGCGCAATGAGTTGGGGCACCCGGTTCACTATGGCATGTCGGTTGACGCGGTTCTGTCGATCGAAGACGGGGACGAAGTTCAGGCCGGTGACGTTATTGCGCGTATCCCGCGTGAAGGCGCCAAGACCAAGGACATCACCGGTGGTCTGCCACGGGTTGCGGAACTGTTCGAAGCCCGTCGTCCCAAGGATCACGCAATCATCGCCGAAATCGATGGCTACGTGCGCTTTGGTCGCGACTACAAGAACAAGCGCCGGATCTCGATTGAGCCAGCGGATGAGTCAATGGAAACCGTGGAATACATGGTGCCCAAGGGCAAGCACATCCCGGTTCAGGAAGGTGACTTCATCGCCAAGGGTGAATACCTGATGGACGGCAACCCGGCACCGCATGACATTCTTGCGGTTATGGGTGTCGAAGCACTGGCCAACTACATGGTTGACGAAGTGCAGGACGTTTACCGTCTGCAGGGCGTGAAGATCAACGATAAGCACATCGAAGTTATCGTGCGTCAGATGCTGCAGAAGTTGGAAGTTCTGGACAGCGGTGACACCACCCTGCTCAAGGGCGAACACGTCGACAAGCACGAGTTCGATGCGGCCTGTGAAAAGGCTGTGGCCAAAAAAGGCCGTCCGGCCCGTGGCGAGCCGATCCTGCTTGGGATCACCAAGGCTTCGCTGCAGACCCGGTCGTTCATCTCGGCGGCATCGTTCCAGGAAACCACGCGGGTTCTGACCGAGGCATCGGTGCAGGGCAAGCGCGACAAACTGGTCGGTCTGAAAGAGAACGTCATCGTTGGCCGTCTGATCCCAGCCGGCACCGGTGGTGCCACCGATCGTGTGCGCAACATTGCTCAGGACCGCGACAATGTGGTGCTCGACGCGCGCCGCCTAGAGGCCGAAGCCGCGGCAGCCCTGGCGGCTCCGGTGATGGACGAGGATATCATCGGTGGTGATGTGTTCGACAATCTGGTGGATACTCCAGAGAGCCGCGATTGATCGCTTGATCCGATAATTTAAAAAGGCCCCCGCAGAGAAATCTGCGGGGGCCTTTTTGTTTGCCGCCCGCCGTCTTGTCCAAGTCGCCTCTTCCCTTTCGCGGCCTCAGGTGGTTGGGTCAGGAGACGTGAAATTTGGCACCGGGGCGATCTATGGATCTGAGGGTAAAAATGGTTGGACTGCTGCGCTTTTCGGTGCTCAGCCCGACCTATTATTCAGAGCGTTTCGGGACATTGGACGAAACTGCGGCGCATCTGTTCTCGCCCGAGCGGCTGGAGTTGCGGTTTCGGATTTTCGAATCCCTGTGCCTGCCGTCGCTGATGCGGCAAAGCGATATGGATTTTACACTGGTGGTGCTGACTGCCAAATCTCTGCCAGAGCGCTATCTGGCCCGTCTCCTTGACCTGCTCGATCCGCTGCCGAATGTGATCTGTCGCCCGGTGGACACCGGTATTCATTATCGGCTGCTGAAACGGGCTTACGCCTCGGTGCCGCTGGACGATGCCAGCCATCAGATCCTGTTCCGGCTGGATGACGACGATGCGGTGGATATCAATTTTGTGCGCCGCACCAAACATATGGCCCGCGGTATGATCCCTCTTCAGGGCGGGGATACGCCTTTTGTGCTGGCCAATAATCGCGGCTTTTATGTGCAAAAAACGGAGAACGGGGTTGAGGTGTATGACGCCTGCGAAAAGGCCCCTTTGTCCACCGGCACCGCATTGGTGGCCCCGGTTGGCCATGGCGCCAATCCCTACCGCTACAATCACCGGAAATTTGGCCAGCACTTCAATATGTTTTCCGACATTTCGCTGCCCGCCTTTGTGCGCACCATTCATGGCGACAATAAATCCGACCCAACCCAGATGGGGCTGACCCGAAAATGGGGCAAGGAGCGGATCGAGGCTGGGTTGAAGCAGCATTTTGACCTGTCCGTGGGTGCCTTGCAGGAATTGCTACAATGACCGGAAATCAGATCGGTGCGCTGCTGATGATGGGCAGTATGGCGGGGTTCACCTTCAATGATGCTTTGGTGAAAACCGTCGGAGGCGCGATGCCGCTGTCGCAGATCCTGACTCTGCGCGGCCTGGTCGCGACGGTTTTGATCTATGCGCTGGCGCGGCGGTTGGGCACATTGCGGTGGAACCTGCCACGGCGCGATTGGGCCATGATCGCCGCCCGCTGTCTGGCCGAGCTCTGTGCCACCTATCTTTTTCTGACCGCGTTGATGGTGACTCCACTGGCCAATCTGACGGCGATCCTGCAGAGCCTGCCGCTGACCATCACCCTGGGTGCGGCGGTGTTTTTGGGTGAACCTGTTGGCTGGCGCCGGATGGCAGCCATTCTGGTCGGGTTCTGCGGAATTGTACTGATTGTCCGCCCCGATGTGGATGGCTTTGGCGAGGGAACGCTTTATGCTCTGGCTGCGGTTTTGGCAATTACCGCGCGTGATTTGCTGACCCGGCGGATGTCGAGCGAAGTGCCATCGATGGTGGTCACACTGATGGCCTCGCTGTCGGTTTTGCTGTTCGCGGTGCTTGCCTCTACCCAAGTGACATGGGAGCCGGTTTCCGGCAGTAGCCTGGCCGCAATTACCGGCGCCGCCCTGTTCATTTTTGTCGGCTATCTGTGCTCGGTGATGACGATGCGGGTTGGTGACGTCGCCTTTATTTCACCGTTTCGCTACACCGGCTTGCTCTGGGCCTTACTGTTGGGGTGGCTGGTGTTCGATGAGTGGCCAGATGCTTTGACACTGCTTGGGGCGGCTATTGTCGTCGCAACTGGCATGTTCACGCTTTACCGTGAACGCAAGGTTTCAGGCGGCTGAAAACACCTGCCGAATGTGATCGGCGTCCAGTGCGAAGCGGGCGATGAACTCGCCTTCCTGTGCTGGGGTAAGAGCCTCGACCGCGACGGGTTTTGCCGCTTTTTGGCGGGAGTCGTTAAAACTATTGATAGTGCGCACAAACATCGGCGCGTCGGTGATCGTCACGGTTGGCATGAAGCGATGAATTTTCTCATGCGCGAAGTTCATGATGGTCAGCGGACAGTCACCTTGCACATAGAGCCCCATGGCGGCGACATAATAGGGCCGGTGGACCTCACTCGCGGCGATGCCACTGGCGCCGACTTCGGCCATATAGCCACGGTTGAAGTCAAAGGCGACGGTTCGGTTGTTGGCAATCAGTCCTGAACAGTCCGACACCGAGGCCCGCAGCCGTTCGATGAAATCCACCGAAACCGCATCGTCGTCATCATGACGGAATTGCAGGCAGGGCCGCGCCGGATGCCGCCGCGCCGCGTTCAGGATTTCCTTCATCACCGGCCGCTGTTTGCGCGGCGGTTCCGCGTGGATGCGGATCTGGGGGATATCTGCGCAGAGATCATGCAGGCGGTCCAAATGGCGTTTGGGCAGGCTGTCGCCGATTACAATGATCAGCTCAAAGTCCGGATCGGTCTGCGCCTTCAGGCAGGGCAGGGCGACGGTTTCCATCAGCCGAAACCTCTCTTCCAGCCGCAGCTCACTATAAAGATAGGCAATCCGTTCCGCGACAGTTTCATGTTCGACCTGAAACCCACCCAAGGCGGGATACGAGAACCGGCACAGCCCAATGATTTGCATGAAAATTGACCCTGATTATAAAGTAACTATGTAGACGGCACTATGGCCCGCCAAATGGCCACGGGCAAGTTTCACGGTGGCCTGGCTCAGCGCAGAATGCTGCCGGTGGATGTGGGCGCCTTAGCTCCTGTTGACATCATCTGCGACTCCCCATATACGCGCGATATCCGGCATTTGAGGTCTCCTCATAAGCCGATATCAAAACTGTAGTGGACCAAGATTCAGGCACCTATCGCTTGGATCCTCTGTAAACCCACCGCGTCGCTCACCTCGGAATGGGAGCGATTGCGGTTTTTGCGCTTGTGTTATCATAGCGTGAAAGATTGAGCCGCACGCAACAGCGTGCATGACCATGAGTTGCAAAACGGGGAATGAACCGGAATGCCAACGATTCAACAGCTGATCCGCAAGCCGCGGCAGCCGAAAGTAAAACGATCGAAGTCCATGCATATGCAAGGCTGTCCGCAAAAGCGCGGCGTCTGCACACGTGTGTACACGACCACTCCTAAGAAACCAAACTCCGCGATGCGGAAAGTTGCCAAGGTTCGCCTGACCAACGGTTTTGAAGTGATCTCCTATATCCCGGGCGAAAGCCACAACCTTCAGGAACACTCCGTGGTTCTGATCCGTGGCGGCCGGGTAAAGGATCTTCCCGGCGTTCGTTACCACATCCTTCGCGGTGTTCTGGATACCCAGGGCGTCAAAGACCGTAAGCAACGTCGTTCGAAGTACGGCGCGAAGCGTCCTAAGTAAGAGGAATATTCGATGTCACGTCGTCACGCCGCTGAGAAGCGCGAAATTCTGCCCGACGCCAAATTTGGCGATCGCGTATTGAGCAAATTCATGAACAATCTGATGATCGACGGTAAGAAGTCGATCGCAGAGCGGATCGTCTACAACGCAATGGATCGCGTTGAGAGCAAGATCAAACGTTCGCCCGTCGAAGTCTTCCACGAAGCCCTCGACAACATCAAACCTTCGGTCGAAGTTCGTTCGCGCCGTGTGGGTGGTGCAACCTATCAGGTTCCGGTCGAAGTGCGCCCCGAGCGTCGCGAAGCCCTGGCCATTCGTTGGTTGATCAACGCCTCGCGCGCTCGCAACGAGAACACCATGGAAGAGCGCCTTGCAGGCGAGCTTATGGACGCTGTCCAGTCCCGTGGTTCCGCCGTTAAAAAGCGCGAAGACACCCATAAGATGGCCGACGCAAACAAAGCGTTCAGCCATTATCGCTGGTAACCTCTAAAGGATTAGGACGAGAACAATGGCTCGCGAATATCCCCTCGACCGCTACCGTAACTTCGGGATCATGGCGCATATCGATGCAGGTAAAACTACCTGTTCCGAGCGCATCCTGTTTTACACCGGTAAGTCGCACAACATCGGCGAAGTTCACGACGGCGCTGCGACCATGGATCACATGGAGCAGGAGCAGGAACGTGGCATCACCATCACTTCGGCTGCGACCACCACTTTCTGGGAGCGCACTGAAGACGGTGATACCCCGGATTCTGAAAAGCACCGGATGAACATCATCGACACCCCCGGCCACGTTGACTTCACGATTGAAGTTGAACGTTCGCTGGCGGTTCTCGATGGTGCTGTTGCACTGCTCGACGCCAACGCTGGTGTCGAACCTCAGACCGAAACCGTGTGGCGTCAGGCTGACCGCTACAAGGTTCCGCGTATCGTGTTCGTCAACAAGATGGACAAGATCGGCGCCGATTTCAACAATTGCGTTGAAATGATCGCCGACCGCACCGGTGCCCGGCCGATGCCAATTCAGTGCCCGATCGGCGCTGAGACAGAACTTGAAGGCTTGGTTGACCTGGTCACCATGCAAGAATGGGTCTGGGAAGGCGAAGATCTGGGCGCGTCCTGGGAGCTGCGCGATATTCGCGAATCTCTCAAGGATCAGTGCGAACTGATGCGTGCAGATATGATCGAATTGGCCGTCGAAATGGACGACGACGCCATGGAGGCCTATCTCGACGGTGAAGAGCCATCGGTTGAGGTACTGCGCTCGCTGATCCGCAAGGGTACGCTGGCCATGTCATTCGTGCCGGTTCTGTGTGGTTCTGCGTTCAAAAACAAAGGTGTTCAGCCTCTGTTGAACGCTGTGATCGACTATCTGCCAAGCCCGATGGACGTTGTTGATTACATGGGCTTCCTGCCCGGTGATGAAGACGAAGTGCGTAACATTGCACGTCGTGCAGACGACGACATGCCGTTTTCTGGTCTGGCGTTCAAGATCTGGAATGACCCCTTTGTGGGCTCGCTGACCTTTACCCGTATTTACTCCGGTAAATTGGAAAAGGGCGACTCGTTCCTGAACTCGACCAAAGGCAAAAAAGAGCGCGTTGGCCGCATGATGATCATGCACTCCAACGACCGTGATGAAATCAGCGAAGCATTCGCCGGTGACATTATCGCTCTGGGCGGACTGAAAGACACCACAACTGGTGACACTCTTTGCGCGATCAACGCTCCGGTTATCCTGGAAACAATGAACTTCCCCGATCCTGTGATCGAGATTGCCGTTGAACCCAAGACCAAGGGCGACCAGGAAAAGATGTCGATGGGCCTTCAGCGTCTGTCAGCAGAAGATCCTTCCTTCCGTGTTGAAACCGATTTTGAATCGGGTCAGACCATCATGAAGGGCATGGGCGAACTTCACCTGGATATCCTGGTGGACCGTCTGCGTCGTGAATTTGGTGTTGATGCCAACATTGGTGCGCCTCAGGTTGCTTACCGCGAGACCATTGGTCACGAAGTCGAGCACACCTACACCCACAAGAAACAGTCGGGTGGTTCGGGTCAGTACGCCGAAGTTAAGATGCTGATCACACCGACGGAGCCGGGCGAAGGATTTTCGTTCGAATCCAAGATTGTTGGTGGTTCGGTGCCCAAGGAATACATCCCTGGTGTTGAAAAAGGCATCAAGTCCGTCATGGATAGCGGCCCTCTGGCTGGCTTCCCTGTGATCGACTTCAAAGTGATGTTGCTCGACGGTAAGTTCCACGATGTTGACTCCAGCATTCTGGCCTTTGAAATCGCAGGCCGTATGTGCATGCGTGAAGGCATGCGTCTGGCTGGCGCCAAGATGTTGGAACCGATCATGAAAGTCGAAGTGATCACCCCGGAAGACTATACCGGCGGTATCATCGGCGATCTGACGTCGCGTCGTGGTCAGGTGACCGGTCAAGAGGCACGTGGCAATGCAATCGCGATTGATTGTTTTGTGCCGCTGGCCAACATGTTCGGCTACATCAACACGCTGCGTTCGATGAGCTCAGGCCGCGCCAACTTCTCGATGCAGTTTGATCACTATGATCCGGTTCCGAATGCGATCTCGGAAGAGATCCAGGCGAAATTCGCTTAAGCATCAGATATTTAGCGGGTGCGCGATCGGCGCGCGCCCGCCTCAAACAAATAGGAGGCCATCATGGCTAAGGAAAAGTTCGAACGTAACAAACCACACGTCAACATCGGCACCATCGGCCACGTTGACCACGGCAAAACCACGCTGACCGCAGCGATCACCAAATATTTTGGTGACTTCAGAGCCTATGACGAGATCGACGGCGCACCGGAAGAAAAAGCCCGTGGCATCACCATCTCGACCGCCCACGTCGAGTATGAAACCGACGCCCGTCACTATGCTCACGTTGACTGCCCCGGCCACGCCGACTACGTCAAGAACATGATCACCGGTGCGGCTCAGATGGATGGCGCCATCCTGGTGGTGAACGCGGCTGACGGCCCGATGCCACAGACTCGTGAGCACATCCTGCTGGGTCGCCAGGTTGGCATTCCCTACATGGTTGTCTACATGAACAAGGTCGATCAGGTCGACGACGAAGAACTGCTGGAACTGGTGGAAATGGAAATCCGCGAGCTGCTGTCTTCCTATGAGTACCCTGGCGACGACATCCCGGTAATCCCTGGTTCGGCTCTGGCCGCCATGGAAGGTCGCGACAATGAAATCGGCGAAGATTCGATCCGCAAGCTGATGGCTGCGGTTGACGAATACATCCCGACTCCTGAGCGCGCCATCGACCAGCCGTTCCTGATGCCGGTGGAAGACGTGTTCTCGATCTCCGGTCGTGGCACTGTTGTGACTGGCCGTATCGAGCGTGGCGTCATCAACGTTGGCGACGAAATTGAAATCGTTGGCATCCGCGACAACAAGAAAACCACCTGTACCGGTGTTGAAATGTTCCGCAAGCTGCTGGACCGTGGTGAGGCTGGCGACAATGTTGGCGTATTGCTGCGCGGTGTTGACCGGGACGGCGTTGAGCGCGGTCAGGTTCTGTGTAAGCCTAAGTCGGTTCTGCCACACACCAAGTTCGAAGCTGAGGCCTATATCCTGAACAAGGAAGAAGGCGGTCGTCACACCCCGTTCTTCGCCAACTACCGTCCTCAGTTCTACTTCCGGACTACAGACGTTACTGGTACCGTTGTTCTGCCCGAGGGCACAGAAATGGTAATGCCAGGCGACAACCTGAAGTTCAACGTTGAGCTGATCGCCCCCATCGCCATGGAAACCGGCCTGCGCTTCGCCATCCGCGAAGGCGGCCGTACCGTCGGCGCTGGTGTTGTGTCCAAAATCATCGAGTAATCACAGCGGTGCTGTGAGGGTGGCGACAGGCCATCGGCGTTCCGGCGCGGATGGCCCGAGAGCCCCTGATGTGAGATAATAGAAAGGCCGCTCAGTTGAGCGGCCTTTTTGTTTGCCGTTGATGATTTTTAGATGCGCATCTACCCAGTGTCGAAGATCGCCGGGTCATTTGCTGTAGGGTGCGTGCTCGCACGCACAACTGGCCAAGATTAACAAAGGGCGGCCCTTATTTGAGACTTCGGCGCACACTGGCGCTGGCTTTTTGTGGGGGGCGGTTAGGGCGCGATCAAATCCGCGATCTCCGAGGCTTTTGCATATCCGCGATCAGCCTGTGAGGTCGCTTTTTGGATGGCGCCATAAACCTGATAATCCGCTGCATATAGCTTTTTCACCCGCAATTTCAGAGCTTCGGGCACCCTGCTCGAGTAATCTTGATGCGAGGTTCGCTTCATGCGGTGCGACAGTGGACCATCCATAAACCCGAGGTCCCTGAGGTCGCTTTCAAGATCCGCCAGATGTTCGAAGGCATAGCACCGCTGAACACCTAGGCGAGCGTTGGAGAAAATAAATGCCGTTTGGGGGAACAGATGCCTTTTTGCGCCGCTGACGCTCGGCTTGAGACTTCGGTCGCGGAACCAGCTGTAGGCAAAACCCTTGAACGGGTTAGAAAATGCCGCACAGCTCCGGCTCAGTTTTTCTGTCTCAACGATGATTTGCTCCAGCATGGCATGCAGATCTTCTTCGGTGCCTTCGAAATCCTTGAACCGGCTTACTTTCCAGAAAAGATGAGAGATTAGGCGATCAAGCGGATGCCGCAGGATTGCAAATGTCAGGCCGGCCTTGTCCCAAGTCGGGCCATATTTTTGTTCAATCTCGCGAAATGTCAGATGTTGCAGCCCGCCTCCGAAAAGCTGTTGCTTGTCGATGACCGTCGCCGTTGGTGCGATACCGATTTCTGGATATCGATCGGCAATGCCAAGCGAATATGCGAGAGACGTGCCCCCGCATTTTGGGATATGGATGTAGCCAACACCAGGTTTGTCACTGTATATTTTTATTGGCATTGTTACCCTTTCTCAATATGCCCAGATGCGCCGGAAATTGTCAGTGGACTATAATTTTGCATCGTGATTGTCTAGGAGTTTCCGCTTGACATAAGTGGTCAACCGGCTATCGCCCGGCTTGTCAATGCGGCGATCCATACAGGTAATATTGAAATGTTCGACTATTGCGACAGGACCATACACACGCTGTGGTTACAGGGCGAAGACAGCGCGCCGGCGTTGGTCCAGCTCAACTTTTCTCGACTGCGCGGCCTGAACCCGGACTATAAGGTGATCGTGCATGACCGCGACAGTGTTAAGCAGGTTCTTGGCGCTACTCAGATTGTATTGCCAGACAACATCACGCCCCAGGCTGTGTCCGATATTTTTCGGATCACGCTATTGTCCCAGCACGGAGGAATCTGGACGGATGCGACGGTTTTTCCGGTTCGGCGGCTGGCTGACTGGCTGGAACCGATCATGGAAAAGACGGATTTTTTTGCATTTTCCTACAGGGACGATAAACGCCGTCCCTTGGCTTCGTGGTTTCTCGCTGCCAAAAAGAACAGTGCAATCGTCCAGGCCTGGAACAGAGAGACGGTGAAGTTTTGGCACCAGAACCTTTCGCCGGTCAGTGCCGAGGTTGAGGCCGAAACCAGAAACGGGGACCCCTTCGGGTTCATGTGCTTGGGACGCGATGAAGGCTGCTCGCAATACCCGTATTTCTGGTTTCACTATCTGTTCGGATATCTGGTCAAATCCGACGAAGATCTTGCTGCACTGTGGTTTGAGGCTCCTCATATGGATGCAACAGCCGCACATGCAGTTCAGCGTTTCGAACGGCGCTGGCAAAAGAACTTTTCCAAATTGCCATTTGATACGCAACCGGTTCAGCAGTTGCTCTTTTCTCGGCATAGAAAAAGTATTCAAAAGCGGATGCATGTATCAACCGTGCAAAAGTTAAACTGGCGAGTGCACTATGATCTCGACTTGTTGAAAAGGTGATGAGCAAAACTGAAAGCCGGATGCTTTAGATCTTCCCCCTTGCCACATGCCGCCAACAGGCGTATAGCGCGCAAGTTCGCTTCATGTGAATAACCCGTCGGCAGGATTCTCTCCTGCCGTTTGGGTTTGAAGAGGGCCGGCGGAATGAGCCACTGGTCGTCCTATCAACTCCTTAGCCTCGAAAGGCTATAGATAATGCAAAGCCAAAATATCCGTATTCGGCTCAAGGCATTTGACTATCGTGTACTGGATGCCAGCACACAAGAGATCGTCAATACTGCCAAGCGGACCGGCGCCTCAGTCCGTGGCCCGATCCCGCTGCCGAACAAAATCGAGAAGTTCACCGTTCTGCGTGGACCTCACGTTGACAAAAAGTCCCGCGACCAGTTTGAGATCCGTACTCACAAGCGTCTGCTCGACATCATTGATCCGACCCCCCAGACCGTGGACGCGCTGATGAAGCTCGACCTCGCCGCTGGTGTGGACGTCGAAATCAAGCTTCAGTCCTAAGATCGGAGGGTAAAACATATGCGCTCTGGTATTATCGCTAAAAAAGTCGGCATGACCCGGCTGTTCATGGAAGACGGCAAGCAGATCCCTGTGACCGTTCTTCAACTGGAAAACCTGCAGGTTGTTGCGCAGCGTACTGACGCGAAGGACGGCTATACCGCTGTTCAGCTCGGCGCTGGCAAAGCCAAGGTGAAACGCACGTCGCAAGCCATGCGTGGTCACTTTGCTGCTGCTAATGTTGAACCCAAGCGCAAAGTCGCTGAGTTCCGCGTTTCCGCTGATGCCCTGATCGAAGTCGGTGCCGAAATCTCGGCCGAGCACTATCTGGAAGGTCAGAAAGTGGACGTGTCCGGCACATCGATTGGTAAAGGTTTCCAGGGTGCTATGAAGCGCTGGAACTTTAAAGGTCTGCGCGCCACACACGGTGTGTCGATCTCGCACCGTTCGCACGGCTCAACAGGTCAGTGTCAGGATCCCGGTAAGGTTTTCAAAGGCAAGAAAATGGCCGGTCACATGGGTGCTGCCCGTGTTACCACTCAGAACCTGGAAGTTGTCAAAACTGACGCCGACCGTGGTCTGGTCTTCATCAAAGGCGCCGTTCCTGGCTCCAAAGGTGGTTGGGTCACTGTCAAAGATTCTGTCAAGAAGAAGGCCCCTGAGGGTCTGCCTTTCCCAGCAGGTCTGAAATCGGCAGTTGCCGAAGCTCCAGCAGAATCCGTTTCTGCGGAAGGTGGTGAAGCATGAAACTTGATGTAATCAATCTGGACGGCAGCACTGCCGGCGACATCGAGCTGGATGCAGCCCTGTTCGGTCTCGAAGCACGCGCGGACATTCTGCACCGTGTGGTTCGCTGGCAGCGTAACAACGCGCAGGCCGGTACCCACAAGGTAAAGACCCGCTCGGAAGTGAACTACTCGACCAAGAAGATCTATCGTCAGAAAGGTACCGGCGGCGCACGTCACGGTGCACGTTCTGCTCCGATCTTCCGCGGTGGTGGTGTTTACAAAGGTCCAGTTGTCCGTTCACACGGCCACGATCTGACCAAGAAGTTCCGCAAGCTGGGTCTGCGCCACGCACTGTCCGCCAAAATGGCAGCCGGTGAGCTGGTTGTGATCGAGAACGCCGACACCGAAGGCAAGACTGCCGCTCTGGCCAAACAGGTTGCAAACCTGGGCTGGAAACGCGCTCTGATCATCGATGGCGTGACCGTCAACGCAGGCTTCCTGAAGGCCGCCAAAAACATCGAAGGTCTGGATATCCTGCCGTCGATGGGCGCAAACGTCTATGATATCCTCAAGCGTGACACCCTGGTGATCACCAAAGCGGGTCTCGAAGCATTGGAGGCTCGCCTGAAATGAGCACTAAAGCCGAATACTACGACGTAATCCGTAAGCCGATCATCACTGAAAAAGCCACCATGGCGTCCGAAAATGGCGCGGTTGTTTTTGAAGTTGCGATCGACAGCAATAAACCAACCATCAAAGCCGCCGTTGAGGCGCTGTTTGGTGTGAAGGTTAAAGCCGTGAATACCATGATCACCAAAGGTAAGGTGAAACGGTTCCGCGGTGGGCTGGGCAAGCGTAAAGACGTCAAAAAGGCCTATGTGACCCTCGAAGAGGGCAACACAATCGACGTGTCCACCGGACTCTAAGATTAGCCTGATGAATTGAGAAAGGCCCTCGCTGCAAAGCGGGGGCCTTTTTCGTTGCAGGTGTGATCAAGGTTACATACTGATCGCTGAGTTTACTGTATGGTGGATTTCTCGCATAGGTGGAGTTGAGCCCACTTGCTTGTGTCCAACCTTGCGTGTAAACATTTTGCACAGATGTTTTTCATCTGGATTTGGAGGGTAGTATGACTATTGAATTCCACGCTCCCAAGGCATTAGGCGCTTCAAAAGCCGGTGTTGAAAAATTTGCGGAAGAGCTTGCATTGAAGATTGGCTTTTCGGCCGGCGATAGCATTGAGGAGTTGGTTCAAAGGATTGGTGGTAAGCTGGTTGTTGGATCAAGTGGGCACGGTGACGAAGAGAGCGGATCGATTGTAGCTCGAAATGTAAATGAGTTCGAAATATTTGTTTCGAGGCATACTTCTCTAAAAAGAGACCGTTTTACAATTGCGCACGAACTGGGGCATCTCTTGCTTCATTTCGGAGCGATTAAGAAGCAAGACGAAGGCGCAGTAATGCGTGCAACAAGGTATGTGGATCAGAGCGATCAGGATCAGCAGAGGGCCGAGTGGGAAGCGAACTGGTTCGCGGCTGCATTCTTGATGCCTTCGGATGAATTTGCTGAGGCATTTACGGAGGGTGGTGTCCACACTGCCGCCCAAAGGTGTGGTGTAAGTCTGCAGGCTGCGAAAATTCGTGCAGAAAATCTAAACATTTCTTAATCAGGCTCGTAAATGACAGAACTTCATGCACCCAATTACCGGGTAAGGCTTTTTTTGTCCGTCGATCTTACAGGATCCACTGCATTCAAGTCAAAGAATACCAGTTTTGAGTGGTTGAAGGCCTTCCAGCATTTTTACGGGGAGTTTCCGCGGCTCTACTCGTCTGAATTTGATGAAGTGTGCTCTTCGATCGAAGGTATTGGGGGAAATGAGCGTAGTGCACCCCCCAAAATCTGGAAAACGATTGGTGATGAAATTTTGTTCGTCAATCGGGTGCTCAGTATTACCCATCTAGGTGCGTACGTCACGGCATTTTCCAAGAGTCTTCATAAGTTTGGTGAACTGGTTCAAGCTTATGATGGGTTGAACACAAAGGGTAATGGCTGGATCGCGGCATTTCCTAGTCCAAATTGTAGTATTGGGATCGGTGACGGCGGGGATGCTGACCCGATGTCGGGGGGGAATGAGCTATCAACTGAAGAATTTGAAAGCATCGTTGATGAAGAGCCCAAGAAATTTGATTTTCTAGGCAAGGGAATCGATGGCGGATTTCGGATTTCGAGAAACTCGACGGTGAACACTTTCACTATCTCACCAGCACTTGCGTTTCTGCTGACGAAGGCAAAAACCAATCCTGATGCTACCAAGTTTGACGCGGATTTTAGATTTCACGAGACCCAGTCCTTCAAGGGGGTGGTGAATGGAAGGCCTTATCCAATCATTTCGATTGATACCATTCGAGATGAAGAGGAGCGTGAACTTCACCGCCTAGAGGCGAAGCTTCTGCAAAGGCCAAGTGTTGTAGCTGATTGTGTCGAGCTCAAAGACTACTTGGACAAGTATATAAAATTAAACAAAATTGAGAAACCAGTCCTCAAGCTGACGCATGGTGTCGAGGACCAGGTTCCTCCTGAGCACTACCAGAGCTATGTTAAAGAATGGGAAGCTGAAAGAAAGAAGAGCAAAGGTGATGACGCTTCCTTCAATGAAGATGGAAACCCTGACTTGGACTCTATAATCCCTTCAGTGGAGGAGGCGGTCGGTGGCATTGTTAATGACCACTGAGTTAACGATCCAACTGAAAAAGAGGCTCTCGACACCCTCCTCATTCCCTGTTACGCCGCACCAATCATACAGCCTCGGATTCGTTCCGGGGCTGGTGATTTTTGGATGGGGACCTTCGGGGCCTTATATCGATGGCCACCTCAGTAGTTGGGTTTCTGATGGAACTTCACGAGCAGGGGGCTGAACATAGTCCAGGATGCCGGGTAAACTCGGTGCCTGGGCGCTGCTAAACGGAAGACAGAAAGCATGGCACTCAAGTCGTATAAACCGACGACGCCGGGCCAGCGTGGGCTGGTTCTGATCGACCGTTCGGAGCTTTGGAAAGGTCGCCCGGTTAAATCTCTCACTGAGGGTTTATCCAAAACAGGCGGCCGGAACAACACCGGACGGATTACCTCGCGCCGCCGTGGTGGCGGGGCAAAGCGCCTCTACCGGATCGTTGACTTTAAGCGTAACAAATTTGATGTTGCGGCGACCGTCGAGCGGATCGAATATGACCCGAACCGGACCGCATTCATCGCGCTGATCAAATATGAAGATGGCGAACAGAACTATATCCTTGCTCCACAGCGTCTTGCTGTTGGTGATAAGGTTATCGCCTCTGCTAAGGCCGACATCAAGCCGGGCAACACAATGCCATTCTCGGGCATGCCAATCGGTACCATCATTCACAACATCGAAATGAAGCCAGGCAAAGGCGGCCAGATCGCCCGTGCAGCTGGTACATATGCTCAGTTCGTTGGTCGTGACGGTGGCTACGCTCAGATCCGTTTGTCCTCGGGCGAACTGCGTCTGGTGCGTCAGGAATGTCTGGCAACAGTTGGTGCGGTGTCGAACCCCGACAACTCGAACCAGAACTTTGGTAAAGCTGGCCGTATGCGTCACAAGGGCGTTCGTCCCTCTGTGCGTGGTGTGGTTATGAACCCGGTCGACCACCCACACGGTGGTGGTGAAGGCCGGACATCGGGTGGTCGTCACCCAGTTACCCCTTGGGGTAAGCCTACCAAAGGTGCTCGGACCCGTAACAAGAACAAAGCGTCAAGCAAGCTGATCATCCGCTCGCGTCACGCCAAGAAGAAGGGACGTTAATTCATGTCTCGCTCTGTATGGAAAGGCCCTTTTGTAGACGCTTATGTTCTCAAAAAGGCCGAAGCTGCTCGTGAATCGGGCCGCAAAGAAGTGATCAAGATCTGGTCGCGCCGTTCCACCATTCTGCCCCAGTTCGTGGGTCTGACCTTTGGTGTTTACAACGGTCGCAAGCATATCACAGTCAACGTCTCGGAAGACATGATTGGTCAAAAGTTTGGTGAATATTCGCCAACTCGCACCTATCACGGTCACGCTGCTGACAAAAAAGCGAAGCGGAAATAAGTCATGGGTAAGGAAAAAAACCCCCGCCGCGTGGCAGACAACGAAGCAATGGCAAAACTGCGCATGCTTCGTACCAGCCCCCAGAAATTGAACCTGGTCGCTGGTCTGATCCGTGGCAAGAAAGTTGATCGCGCACTGACCGATCTGACTTTCTCGAACAAGCGTGTTGCTCAGGACGTGAAAAAATGTCTTCAGTCGGCGATTGCCAATGCTGAGAACAACCACAACCTGGACGTGGACGAGCTGATCGTCGCCGAGGCCTATGTGGGCAAAAACATGACCCTGAAGCGCGGACGTCCGCGGGCTCGTGGTCGTTTTGGCAAGATCTTGAAGCCGTTTGCTGAGATCACCATTTTGGTGCGTCAAGTTGAGGAGCAGTCCTAATGGGTAATAAAGTCAATCCAATTGGCATGCGCCTCCAGGTCAACCGTACCTGGGACAGCCGCTGGTACGCTGACACCAAAGATTTTGGTAATCTTCTGCTGGAAGACATCAAAATCCGCGAGTTCGTCAAGACCGAGTGCAAGCAGGCTGGTATCTCGCGTATCATCATCGAGCGTCCGCACAAAAAGTGCCGGGTGACGATCCACACCGCCCGTCCTGGTGTGATCATTGGCAAAAAAGGCGCAGACATCGAAACTCTGCGCAAGAAAATTGCCACGATGACCGATAGCGAACTGCACCTGAACATCGTTGAGGTTCGCAAGCCGGAGCTCGACGCTGCGCTGGTCGGTGAGTCGATCGCACAGCAGCTGGAGCGCCGGGTGTCTTTCCGTCGCGCCATGAAGCGGTCGGTCCAGAACGCAATGCGCATGGGCGCCTTGGGTATCCGGATCAACCTCGCTGGCCGTTTGGGTGGTGCTGAAATCGCGCGTACCGAATGGTACCGTGAGGGCCGCGTGCCGCTGCACACACTGCGTGCGGACATCGATTACGCACATGTCGAAGCAATGACTGCTTATGGTATCATCGGGATCAAGACTTGGATCTTCAAAGGTGAAATCATGGAGCACGACCCGCAGGCACGTGACCGTAAAGCACAGGAACTCCAGGACGGCCCAGCACCTCGCGGTGCAGGCGGTCGTCGCTAAGGGGGACATGACAAATGCTTCAACCAAAGCGTACTAAATTCCGCAAGATGCACAAAGGCCGGATCAAGGGAGACGCCAAAGGCGGCTCTGATCTGAATTTTGGCACTTACGGACTGAAAGCACTCCAGCCTGAGCGTGTGACTGCGCGTCAAATCGAAGCGGCTCGCCGCGCGATGACTCGCCACATGAAGCGCCAGGGCCGTGTCTGGATCCGGATCTTCCCGGATACTCCGGTTACGTCCAAGCCTACCGAAGTCCGTATGGGTAAAGGTAAAGGTTCGGTGGATTTCTGGGCAGCCAAGGTCAAGCCTGGCCGTGTATTGTTCGAGATCGACGGCGTCGATGATGACGTCGCCCGCGAGGCCCTGCGCCTGGCTGCGATGAAGCTGCCGATCAAGACACGCATCGTGCTTCGCGAAGACTGGTAAATTAAGTTCCTTTTTCTGAGGGATGCAAGGCCCCCGCTGGTATCACCGGCGGGGGCTTTTTCTATTGCTGTGCGGTCCGTTTAGCGCAATCTAAGAGAGCTTTAACCATCAGTAATATTACCTAAACGAGCGCGTTGAGCCAACATGCCGCAGCTGGAAATTGATCGGATTGGGCAGCACTGAACGGGATATTAAGTAAGTCGTGGGCATACTTCCGCAGAGTAAACCTGGAAGAGGACCTATGACGTGACCGATAAAAACAACCCTGCGCTCAGGCGCTTTTCACTTTCAAACCTCAAGACTAAATCCAAGGTCATATCGGTTGCATTGTTCCCCTTGTTGCTGATCGTCGCGGTCGGGGGCGTTACCATGTTCAACCTGAACCGGATGGAGGAGTCCGCCGGTTGGGTTGATCACACCCAGAATGTTCTGGGAGAGGCGCGGTCTATTGTTGCCTCGGCTGTTGATATGGAAACCGGCCTGCGCGGATATCTTCTTGCCGGCAAGGACGCGTTTCTTGCCCCCTATGAGGGCGGCCAGGCCAAGGCCTATCAAACCCTTGTAGATCTGCGCGAAACTGTCAGTGACAACCCACGACAGGTAGCGCGGCTGCAAGAGGCGGAGCAGGCCCTCCGAGGTTGGCAAACCGACGTTGCCGAACAGGCAATTGCGCTGCGCCGTGAAATTGGCGACGCCTTGACCATGAACGACATGGCCGCCGAGGTGAGAAAAGCCAAGGGTAAGGTGTTCTTTGACCAGTTCAGAGCCGAAATTGCCGACTTCGTTGCGGCTGAACAGGCGCTGCTGGAGATCCGGAAAGAAAAAATCAACAGCATCATCGAAAGCCCTTTCGTCAATCCAGTGGCAATTGCCGACGGTATGGAGCGGGTGGAGCACACCTATGTCGTGATCGATACGGCCAAGGATCTTCTGGCAGCAGCCGTGGATATGGAAACCGGTATGCGTGGGTTCCTGCTGTCCGGTGATGTTGTGTTTTTGAAGCCATACCACGAAGGTTTCACTATGATGCAAATTCTTGTGGCTGAGCTTTCTGAAACAGTCAGTGACAACCCCGAGCAGGTAGCGCGGGTCGTCAGTGCGGGCGACATCATTACCGAATGGCGCGCAACGATCGTTGAGCCGACACTGGACATGAGACGCCAGATTGGCAGCGCTGAAACCATGGATGACATGGCTGACCTGGTCGGCCAGGGCCGCGGCAAGACATATTTTGACGGCTTCCGTGCCATCATGGCAGATTTTCAGGCTGAAGAGCAGGCCCTGATGGACACCCGCCGGGCCTCGAGCGAACAGGTCTCGGCGATGACCAAGACCATGATCCCCAGCGCAATTGCAGTTTCCATCGTGATCGGTGCCGGTTTGGCCTGGTTCATTGGCTCAAGCATTGCCAATGCGGTGCGGACAATCACCGCCTCCATGCGTGGTCTGGCAGATGGCAATAATGCTGTGGACATCAAAGGTCAGGAGCGGGGCGATGAAATCGGCGAAATGGCCCGTGCCCTTGAGGTGTTCCGCGATGCGCTGGTGGATATGCAGGATCAGGAAAAGCTAAAAGCCGAAGGGCGCGATGCCGAGTTGAGCGCCATGGTGAAAGAGCTTAGCCACCGTCTGGCATTGCTGTCGCAGGGTGATTTGTCGGTGCAGATCCACGAAAATTTCCCCGAAGGCTATGAGCAGTTGCGGCAGGATTTCAATGCGACGGTCTCTAACTTGAGCGGCATCGTGGAGCAGGTTGTCGAAACTTCGGGCAGTATTCGCAATGGTGCCGATGAAATCAGCCAGGCCTCCGAGGATCTGTCGAATCGTACCGAAAGCCAGGCCGCGACGCTGGAAGAAACGGCTGCGGCGCTGGACGAATTGACCGCCTCGGTTAAATCTGCGGCCGAGGGTGCCCGCAGTGTGGAGAACACCATGGGCGAAGCCGGCGACGAGGCAAAGCGCAGTGGTCAGGTGGTGCAAGATGCAGTGGCCGCCATGAGCGAGATCGAACAGTCTTCCCGCCATATCTCGCAGATCATTTCGGTGATTGACGACATCTCCTTCCAGACCAACCTGCTGGCGTTGAATGCCGGGGTCGAAGCGGCCCGCGCAGGTGAAGCCGGACGGGGTTTTGCGGTGGTGGCAAGTGAAGTGCGGGCTCTGGCGCAGCGCTCTTCAGATGCGGCGATGGAGATCAAAACTCTGATCAGTGATAGCTCCAAACAGGTTTCCGGTGGGGTCAAATTGGTTGGCAATGCCGGTGTTGCCCTGGAAAGCATCGTTGGCCAGGTGAGCCATATCTCGATACTGGTTTCGGAAATAGCCGAGGGCGCTGCCGAGCAGTCAACCGGCCTCTTCGAGATCAATACAGGCATGACGCAATTGGATCAGGTGACGCAGCAGAACGCCGCCATGGTCGAAGAGGCCTCCGCCGCGAGCCACTTGCTGAAGTCTGATGCCGCAAAACTGACTGAGTTGATGTCTCACTTCAAGATTGGCCAAGGCAGAGCAGCGGCGCCCGGTTTCAGTGCCCCAGCAGCACCTACCGCGCATGGCACCGATGACTGGTCGCTGGACGCCGAGGCGATGACGCCAGTGGCGGCGACCGGCACCGACGGCAAGGCGCTTTGGCAGGACTTCTAACCCGTCCCTCTCCGGTGGCCCTCTCAAGCAGAGGGCCACCGGAGCTATTTTTTGCGGGCCGGTCAGGCAACGCGACCTCTCGCCCTGCGGGTCGGACTGGGGTATGACCGCCGCATGTCACAAATTGAATCGCTTTTCGCCACCCGCCTGTACCGCGCCGCCCTGTCCGAACACGGACCCAAAATCGACGCGGATGAACTTGAAACCTCCTGTATTGTCATCGCCAATGATGACGAGGCCGGCCAGGACTGGTGCGAGGACAACGCCTATCCCGGCTATACCTCCTACGCCTCGCTGAGCGATCTGCCCTGGCGCTTTCCGATCTTTGCTGATCTGGTCAAGGTGCTGGATCTGCATGTGGCTGAATTTGCCAAAGATCTGGAATTTGATCTGGATGGCAAGGCGCTGACGCTCGAGGATCTGTGGATCAATATCCTGCCCGAAGGCGGTATGCACGCCAGCCACATCCACCCGCACTCCGTCATCAGCGGCACCACTTATGTGGCGATGCCCAAAGATACCAGCGCCCTGAAACTGGAAGATCCTCGATCCGCGATGATGATGGCCTCGCCGATCCGCACCAAAGATGCCCGCCGCGAGTTGAAACCGTTCATCTACATGAAGCCGGACGTTGGCGATGTGCTGCTCTGGGAAAGCTGGCTGCGCCACGAGGTGCCGATGAACATGTCCGAAGACGACCGGATCTCGGTGAGTTTTAATTATCGGTGGGAGTGAGCAATCTCCCTACGAACGGGCGGTTCCCAATGCCACCTAGCGAAACACGAGGGCAGCGCCCGACCCTCCCGTTGGGAGGATCGGGCGCTGCCCGGGCTTTCAGCCCGAGCCGAGGACCGATTCGGGCGCAGATTTCCATGAAACCATTCCGATCCCGAAGCTCGAGTTTCAAAATTGACTAGAAAACCGTCTCAAGGACATTTTCGGCGCCATTGACAAGGTCCTCTAGCTCATCCTTTGTCGGTTCTTTTGTCTTTGCGTGATCGCAAGGGTCTCGAATAACTGCGAGGTGTTGATTGAAGCGCCATTGTGGGATGGAAATTATGCCGTTGTCTCTAAGTCGCTGGTTCAGATCAGTAACTCCCGGTCTTTTTTTCAGATACTATTGTTGGGCGCGCCACAGGCATGAGAGAAGTGCTTCTCAATCAAAACGCCACAAATCGCTCCTGCGGCTCGGACAGGGGTGGTCGCGGGATTTCGGACCAGTAACTAAGATGGATCACCTTGTGAAAGAGATGATCCCAAATGACCAAGAAAAAGATCTACTCATCCCGCTGCCCGGCAGTCGTTCGCTTGCAGACGGTGAGTATCCGTATTGGTCAAGTCCGTGTTTCAGTCCATTTCCGACCGTCACGCAATAAAACATTCGCCATGACCACGAGCTTGCGCATGATCGCTGTGATAGCCAGTCTCTTACATTTTCCGTTAGCAATCAGCTGATGGTATTTGGCCTTCATATCCGGATTGAAACGGGTGGCGACAACGGCAGCTAAATAGATCGCCCTTCGCAAACTGGCGCGCCCGGCCTGGATACGCTCTTTGCCCCTCTATTTGCCCCTTGGCTGGCAGGTGATGCTTGCATCAGTGAAAAGCGGATTGGCGGGAAATCGGTGTCAGGCCCGCTAAACTCGCAGCCTGCGTTCCGCTGAATGTGCCAAGCTCCGGCATTTCAGGCAGCATTGCATACGCGGTTATCCGTTGCCTGGCAGGGCAATGAAAACTCCCGAGAGCGGGCAATGCTGTGGATGCTGATGAGAGTGTCGGCCTTTTGGGGGAGTGACTTCAAGCCCGCCTTGGTGTTGACGAATTGTTTGTGCTGGCTCTTCGAGAGTCAAAATTCGTCCAGCGTATTTTTAAAAACCCCTCTCGGTGCATGCTCTGCATACACCTTCCGGTCAGCAATCGATTCCGCCTCTCGGCGATGCTGCGCATCGTCTGCCGATCAATGGATGGTATCATTCATGCGTCTTTCCTTGCCTCGTTTTGTCATGCGGGCCCAAAGCCCATGTATCCGTTCATCCCTCTCGCGGTTTGCCAGGCCAACCTCTGCCGGGCAGCGGTCGAAAGAAAAGACGGGGGCGACCATGCTCAGCGACGGTCCACAAGGACCAAGAGGGGAGCGGTCCGACCCCCGCAACTGCCCGTCAGAAATGACGTGCCGGGCAGTGGCCACAGCTTCACATGAGAGCCGGGGTAAGCATAAGACAAGAGGGGAGGATCGGCCAATTGGTGCGTCTCGGAGTGTAAGTACCTCTGTCAGCCGACGGGTGGCGTGCGATTTTTTCGAACGAAACTGGAACAGCAAAGCATCCGGGGGGCGGCTGGCCCGGGACGGCTGGCCTGGGATGAAGGCTTGGGGGTGCCAAGCAAGGCGTGATCCATTGAAGGCGCCATTGGTTCGCGCCCAATGGCGAACGGCAGATGTGCATTGAAAGAAGCCACCCGAAGGTCAGTCTGCGGCGGCAATGCAGGCTGTTGTTGCTGGCACGGTCAATCCTATATTTCGGCCCAAATGGCGAGAGTGCTGAGAACCTGCGGTTCATGGAAATCATCCATTGCCCGGCAGGGGCATGCAACGCCTGCTGCCAGGAGGGGGCAAACAGTTCCTGGAAACGTCATTGTACGGGTCACGTCTCCAACTGTCAGTTCCGGTTGAATACTCCCCAAACGTGCTCCTTTAAAATCCCCCGGTTTCGAGCGCCGTTTGGAAACCCCGCCGGGCCGCTAGGCGCAGATGGATTTTGCCGGGTTTCAAACCCTGTTCACGCCCTCTCGGCTGCCAGGCCATGGATGAGCCTGGTGTCCTTTGCAGAGTTTGGCTGCTTTTTATGGTATTGGCTCATAGCCGTCTCTCATTGATCGCTGTGCGATCAACGGCCGGGCAGTGGGCAACCAGATGATGAAACGGATGACATTCTATACCACCGAACGCCGGTATTTGACCCATGGGATATTAACGTCGAACGGTTGGAGACCTAGCGGATCCCGGAAACACTCTGGAGGAGCCGTTTCAGGCGCCGCCCGGGCGCTCGGTTGTGCCAGAACAAAACATAATTTTGCTCGCCAGGTGTTGCGTGTTTTTTTATTACGTACATTTCCTTGGGTTGCAATTTTTCTGCTCCAGGTACAAGTTCTTCTCAATTGTGGTATTGTATCGGGTGAATTTTGAAAGTTATAGCTTTAGATCAGAATATGTGGATTGATATCCTAAACGCGATCCTAGAGCCGCAACGCTATCAGGCAAACTTTGCCGTGTTTGAGAGGCTAGTGGCACTAGTCAGCGAAGGCCAAGTAGTAGTGCCAGTCTTCTATTCCTCAATTTTTGAGACATACAAAATGAAAAATGCGGACCGGCGAGAAGCACTTTCTCGCGTGCTCGCAACAATTTCACTTGGACGGGTGATGGTCTCCCCCCAAACCCGCCGCAAAGTCGAAATGCGCAAAGTCCTGTATTCCAAGCTAGGCTTTTCTTTATCGCCGGACAGACCGATGTGGTTTTTGACCGACCGTTTTTGGGAAGCCGCAGGTGAAGCGGGTGATTTTCCGGTGTCGACAGAGATGCTAGATGTCATTTCTCAGCAACCATCAGAGGCTCTGTTCTCCTTTTTGAACATTGGCGACGAGGATTTTAGGAATGCCGCAGTTGATCGATACAACGAAAAGAGCCGTGAGCTTCTTTGCCAGATCCAAGCTCGGAGAGAGCGTCTTTTGAGTGTGACAAAATCTATGCGCCGTAGGACGTTGAGTGCTTTGACGCTGCTCGATACGCAGGATGATTTGCTTGGGGAGGCGGCTGCAATCGGCCTCACGAAAAAAGACCTATTGAACCATGGGGGCGCCTTCATGAAGGATTTCGTGCTCAAGGTCCCATGTTCGCACATTTCTGTTGAGCTTGGATTGAAACTGGAAGCCGAAAGCGCTCTGCTCTCGACGCATGATTTCCACGATGTAAATTTTATGTCTGCAGCTCTGCCCTATGCGGACATTGTTGTAACTGAGAAGCCGTTCGCAAATAGGGCGCGACAGGCAGGGTTGGAAAAGATGTACCCGGCCAAAATAGTCACGTCTCTCCCGCCGCTCCTCGATTTAATCTAATCAGCCTTGTTGAGCGCAAAGCCCCCAACCTTTCCCTTGCCCCCATACCCGCACTCCCCTATAGGAACCCATCGCCGACCCCTATTTCGCAAGGAATCAGGGCAGGTGATTCTTTTCTGCATTTCGGTGCAGGTGACATAACCCACCAGATGCAAGGTTACCCGCTAGGGGCCTTCTGGTGCATTGGAAAGGACTTCGGCTATGAATGCCAAGGATCTTCGCGAAAAATCCGCGGATGAACTCCGCGATGAACTCGCAAACCTGAAGAAAGAGAGCTTTAACCTGCGCTTTCAACAGGCCACCGGTCAGCTGGAAAACACATCAGGCATCAAAGCGGCTCGCCGCGGTGCTGCCCGTGTAAAGACCATTCTGAACCAAAAAGCTGCAGCTGCAGCTGAATAAGGAGCGACACGATGCCCAAACGTATTTTGACTGGCGTTGTGACCAGCGACGCCAATGCCCAGACCATAACAGTCTCGGTTGAACGCCGCTTCACGCACCCTGTTCTGAAGAAGACCATCCGTAAGTCCAAGAAGTATCGGGCCCACGATGAGAAGAACGTTTTCAAGGTTGGCGATTCCGTACGCATCATCGAATGCGCGCCAAAATCGAAGACGAAACGCTGGGAAGTTCTGGGAGCTTAAGAGCCTCAAGAACCCTTAACCGACAGACATCCCAGTTTGTCGAAACCCTGGAAGCACCATGGCACGCATCGCCAGTTTCCATAGGTCGGGAGAAACCAAATGATCCAGATGCAAACTAACCTGGATGTTGCTGATAACTCAGGCGCTCGCCGAGTACAGTGCATCAAGGTTCTGGGTGGCTCTAAGCGTAGATACGCATCCGTGGGCGACATCATTGTCGTCTCGGTTAAAGAAGCCATCCCACGTGGTCGCGTTAAGAAAGGTGATGTCCGCAAGGCCGTTGTCGTTCGCACCGCCAAAGAAGTTCGCCGCGCAGACGGTACTGCTATCCGCTTTGATAGCAACGCTGCTGTGATCCTGAACAACGCCAATGAGCCAGTAGGTACTCGTATTTTTGGCCCAGTTGTTCGTGAGCTGCGTGCCAAGAACTTCATGAAAATCATCTCGCTTGCTCCGGAGGTGCTGTAACAATGGCTGCTAAACTCCGCAAAGGCGATAAGGTCATCGTTCTGGCTGGCAAAGATAAGGGCAAAGAAGGCGTTATCGCTTCCGTTGACCCCACTGCTGGCAAAGCTATCGTTGACGGCGTCAATGTTGCCATCCGCGCAACACGTCAGACACAGACCGAGCAGGGCGGGCGTCTGCCCAAAGCTCTGCCAATCCAGCTGTCGAACCTGGCACTGCTGGACGCAAACGGCAAAGCAACTCGCGTTGGCTTCCGCATGGAAGGCGACAAGAAAGTCCGCTTTGCAAAAACCACAGGGGACGTGATCGATGCTTGATACTGCTGCTTACACCCCGCGCCTGAAGACCTTTTACAAAGAGAGCGTTCGCGCCACTCTGAAAGAGGAATTCGGCTTTAAGAACGAAATGATGATCCCCAAGCTGGATAAGATCGTTCTGAACATTGGCTGCGGTCGTGCCGCTGTCCGTGACAGCAAGAAGGCAAAATCGGCTCAGGCTGATCTGTCGCTGATTGCTGGCCAGAAAGCTCTGACCACTATCGCCAAGACTTCCATTGCTGGCTTCCGCGTTCGCGAAGGCATGCCAATGGGCGCCAAAGTGACCCTGCGCGGCGACCGGATGTATGAATTCCTGGACCGTCTGATCACCATCGCAATGCCTCGTATCCGTGACTTTCGCGGCGTATCGGGCAAATCTTTTGACGGTCGTGGCAACTACGCCATGGGCCTGAAAGAGCACCTCGTGTTCCCAGAAATCGATTTTGATAAAATCGACGAAAACTGGGGCATGGATATTGTGATCGCTACGACCGCGGATAACGACGCGGAAGCCAAGGCGCTGTTGAAAGCTCTCAACATGCCCTTCAATTCGTAAGCGCGGGAAGGAATAGACATGGCTAAGAAAAGCATGATCGAACGCGAGAAAAAGCGGGAGCGTCTGGTGGCTAAATTTGCCACAAAACGCGCTGCGCTGAAAGAGATCGCGAGTGACCAAACCCGTCCAATGGAAGAGCGCTTTGCTGCGGTTCTGAAATTGGCGAAACTGCCGCGCAATAGCTCGGCTACACGTTTGCACAACCGTTGCCAGCTGACCGGCCGTCCGCACGCTTACTATCGTAAGTTCAAGATTAGTCGGATCGCGCTGCGGGACCTTGGCTCAGCTGGCCAGATCCCCGGCATGGTGAAATCGAGCTGGTAAGGGAGAGACAGATATGAACGATCCTATCGCAGATATGCTCACCCGGATCCGTAACTCCTCGTTGCGCGGCAAATCCACAGTCTCAACTCCAGCGTCCAAGCTGCGGGTTCGGGTTCTGGAAGTGCTGGAAGACGAAGGTTACATCCGTGGATATGAGCCAACCACTGGTAACGATGGCCACCCGGCTATCGAAATCAGCCTGAAGTATTACGATGGCGAACCTGTCATTCGCGAGCTGAAGCGGGTCTCTAAGCCCGGTCGTCGCGTTTACATGGGCGTTAATGACATCCCGTCGGTCCGTCAGGGCCTGGGTGTGTCGATTGTCTCCACCCCACAGGGTGTGATGTCGGACGCAAAAGCACGGGCAGCCAATGTTGGCGGCGAAGTGCTCTGCACCGTCTTCTAAGGAGGTCAATCGATGTCTCGTATTGGTAAAAAACCGGTCACATTGCCTGCAGGTGTTACTGCAACAGTGTCCGGCCAGACCATCGAAGTTAAGGGCCCCAAAGGGACCCGCAGCTTCTCCGCCACTGACGACGTGACCCTGGTGGTCGAAGATAACGTTGTTTCCATCACACCACGTGGCATGTCCAAACGGGCACGTCAGCAGTGGGGCATGTCCCGCACCATGGTTGCCAATCTGGTAATCGGGGTCACCACCGGCTTTAAGAAAGAGCTGGAGATCCGCGGTGTGGGTTACCGGGCACAGATGCAGGGCAATGTCCTGAAGCTGAACCTGGGCCTGTCGCACGACGTGACATACGAAGCGCCCGAGGGTGTGACTGTTACCTCCCCTAAGCCGACCATCATCTTTGTCGAAGGCATTGATGATCAGGCTGTGGGTCAGGTTGCGGCCAACATTCGCGCATGGCGTAAGCCCGAGCCCTACAAGGGCAAAGGCATTCGTTACAAAGGTGAATTTGTCTTCCGCAAAGAAGGCAAGAAGAAGTAAGGACCTGCATCATGGCAAACAGCAAAAGAACCCTGTTTCTGAAGCGCCGCTTGCGCGTCCGGAACAAACTTCGCCGCGTGAACTCCGGACGTCTTCGTCTGTCGGTTCACCGTTCGAACAAGAACATCAGCGTTCAGCTGATCGACGACGTTCGTGGCGTTACACTGGCTTCTGCCTCGACCCTGGAAAAAGATCTGGGTTTCGTTGGCAAGAACAACATCGAAGCGGCTACCAAAGTGGGCACGGCAATTGCCGAGCGCGCCAAGAAAGCCGGTGTTGAAGAAGCTTATTTTGATCGCGGTGGCTTCCTGTTCCACGGTAAAG
Organism: Parasedimentitalea psychrophila; assembly: GCF_030285785.1. Taxonomy (NCBI): domain Bacteria; kingdom Pseudomonadati; phylum Pseudomonadota; class Alphaproteobacteria; order Rhodobacterales; family Paracoccaceae; genus Parasedimentitalea; species Parasedimentitalea psychrophila. The sequence continues at coordinate 2,135,616 of NZ_CP127247.1, forward strand.
TGAAGGCCTTGGCCAACGCTGCCCGTGAAGGTGGCCTGAAGATCTAAAACTTGTGGGCGGCGCCCTTAGCGCCGCCCCGATAATCCGGGGGTCCCCTATGTTAGGGGCTACTCACCAGGATTGGAATTTTAGGCGCGACAGCGCCGGATGAAAGGAATGCCTCATGGCAAGAGAAGACAACCGCCGCGGCGGCCGTCGCGATCGCGACGAAACTCCGGAATTCGCAGATCGCTTGGTTGCGATCAACCGCGTGTCCAAAACCGTAAAAGGTGGTAAGCGCTTTGGTTTTGCAGCACTTGTTGTTGTTGGCGATCAGAAAGGCCGCGTTGGCTTTGGTAAAGGTAAAGCGAAAGAGGTCCCCGAGGCCATTCGTAAAGCCACCGAGCAGGCCAAGCGTCAGATGATCCGCGTTCAACTGCGTGAAGGTCGTACTCTGCACCACGACATCGAAGGCCGTCATGGCGCTGGTAAAGTGGTCATGCGGACGGCACCTGAAGGTACTGGTATCATCGCCGGTGGCCCAATGCGTGCGGTTTTCGAAATGCTCGGCATCAAGGACGTCGTGTCCAAGTCGCTGGGATCGCAGAACCCTTACAACATGATCCGCGCAACCATGGACGGCCTCCGCAAAGAGTCCAGCCCACGTTCGGTTGCACAGCGTCGTGGTAAGAAAGTTGCCGACATCCTGCCCAAGCGGGACGAAGCACCAGCAGCGGCTCCGGCCGAAGCTGAAGCTTAAGGAGACCGGAAGATGGCTAAAACTATCGTCGTAAAGCAGATCGGTTCGCCGATCCGCCGCCCCGCCAAACAGCGTGCTACGCTGGTCGGTCTGGGTCTGAACAAGATGCACAAGACACGCGAACTGGAAGACACCCCTTCCATCCGCGGCATGGTGAACAAGATTTCACACATGGTCGTGATCATCGAAGAAAAAGGCTAAGCCCTTTCTTCTGAAAACGTTAAAGCGCCTCCGGTTCCGCCGGGGGCGTTTTTTGTATCGAGAGCCCCGAAGTGTCTCAGCATTTCTCGGGACTGATGCAGCGCAATATTTGACGACCGAGACTTTCCGCATATTTGATTAACGCATTACCTATTCATTTTTGGGGGAAATCACATGCCAGAACTCGTTGCAGACTATTCTGTCGCCATCATTTCACTGCTAATCTTTGTACTGACCGTGCTGTTGCAGTCGGCGATGGTTGGTGCAGCCAAGGCCAAGGCCGGAGCAGCCCCGGGCAGCACCCCGCAAGCAGACTATGACAACAAACTGTACCGGCTCAACAGGTCGCATCAAAACGGCATCGAAATCATGCCCGCCGCAGCGATCGTCCTGTTTGCTTGTATCCTTGCCGGGGTGTCGGCGACCTGGGTCAATCTGCTGATGGCGGTCTTTCTGGCCACCCGGTTGGCCTATGTCCTTGTCTATGCCCGAAACCTGGGTCAGGCCTCTCAGGGTTTGCGCACCTTTACCTACGTGGCTGGCTGGGCGATGCTGATGATACTCTGCGTTCTGGCGATCTGGGCTCTGCTGTAGCCTGTTCCAGTCTGTGCGACTGCACTGACTAACTGGCAGACTTGGAGGCACGAGGGGGCCTGCCCATGGGGCGCGCCTTGGTTGCCCCCGTAATTATCAACGAATTATGACGTTCCCCATGCGGTCAGCGCATAGCGGATTGACCGAACTGTCAGTTGTTAGCGCGATCAGATCCTATATCTACACCTCACCAAACAAGAACAAAACAAAGAGCTGGGGAATGGGTCTCAGCTGGAAAAAAAACATAGGATTTTATCATGGCACATGTCACCACCACAGCCTCCACCGGTTTCAATCTGTTCGCCCGCCTGTCCGGTTTCTTTGAAGACAGCAAACAGTCCTGGGCGCTGAACGCCGAGTACAAGCGCACATTTGCCGAGCTGGACCGGCTGGAGAATCGCGAGTTGGCCGACATCGGTGTGCGCCGCTGCGACATCGCCGATATAGCCCGTATCCACGTATACGGCCGCTAAAGCGTTTCCAGTTCTTGCTGGATCAGATCATCGGTCGTCGCGTTCCGGCCAAGGGCCAGAGGCGATGAAAACCGATCCAATGTGAACTGGTAAACGCTTGGAATTCATTCGACCCTTTCCTCCTCCCTGGGGTTTGAATGACCAGAAACGCCTCCGCACTGCGGGGGCGTTTTCTTTTGGTCAGACCGCCCTGTATGTTTGCCTTCTGGCGAAGTGGCCTTTAGCCCTTGTCCCTTACAGTGATTAAGGAGCGCGGGATGCTACGATGGGCAGTTTTGGGGACGGGGTTTATTTCCAATACGGTGGCGAGGGCCATCCAGCAAAGTGAGGGGTCCGAGCTGTGGACTGTCTCGGGCCGCAACCCATCGGCGGTGCAGGCCTTTCAGGAGCAATTCAGCATTCCGAACCATTCCATTGGATATGACGGCGCTCTTAACGATCCAAATGTGGATGTCGCCTATATCGGCCTGCCCAACCATCTGCATCACACACTGACCGCGCAGGCCGCTGCACAGGGCAAGGCGGTGCTCAGCGAGAAGTCCCTGACCACCACCATGGCGCAGGCACATGAACTGGTCAGCGCGGTGCAGCAGGCCAGTACCTTCTTCGTCGAGGGCTATATGTATCTTGCCCATCCGCTGTATCAGCGCCTGCAAGAGCTGCTGCTGGATGGGCGTCTGGGCGAATTGCGGGCCATCCATGGGCATTACGCGGCTGACATCTGGCAGGTGACAAACCCACAGGGGCGCGGCACGCTGTATAACCTTGGCTGCTACCCGGTGTCGCTGATGCATCTTGTAGTGCAGACCATGTGTGGCGAAGATATGTTTGCCAGCCGCCGTCTGGCTGGCTTTGGCGCGGTCTCAGCCCACGACGGCACCATCTGCGACGCCGCCATGACCGCCCGATTCGATAATGGCGTGTTGGCAAGCCTGCAATCGACGGACAGCTACGGCATGGCCCATGGCTTTACCATCAGCGGCACCAAGGGCGAGTTGCGCTTTGTCACCAATCCATGGTTGCCGTCGGACGGGGCGAACCACCTGCAATGGTGCCCCTATGATGGCGCGGTCGAGGACATCTTTGTCGAAACCGGCTTTGATGCGTTTTACCACCAGATCAAAATGGTCGAGCAGAACCTGACACAGGGCAGAACTGAGGCACAGCGCCCGTCGCCCCGCCTGCAGGATTCGCTTGAGATCATGGAGTTCCTGACCGAGTGGGAGGCCCTGTGCCTGCAAGGTGCCGCGCCTGTTGCATAAGCGGCGTACGCCCTGCTGAGCAAAGTGAAACCGATCTGACCTAGGTTACCCCTGATCGCGATCTCGCCGGGGCTGACACCCCCGGCACCAAACCGGAGCCTGGCCCTCGTAAAGAAGGGGGCGCATTTGAACCGTTCATTGCACGGGGCTTGTCCCCGTCTGCATCCACCCCGGCGGCGCCGCCATCATTTGCCCGGCCCCTACCGTTAGACAGTAGCTATTTCCGCAGCAACCGACAGGGCAGGGGCCTTGGCGGGCGAAAGAGCATGCGGTCGTGGTTTTTCTGGGAACTGAGGATGATGGAGATAACATTGCAAGAAATTAGTTTTGCGACTATATTCATCTTATAAGGGGATACTAACTTTAACTATCAGCTGAAGGGAGGCTTGAGAGTATGACCACTAAAAACTATCGCATCCTTCAGACTGTCGGAACCGCGATCATGGGCGCTGCTCTACTTGTTGCCAGTGGTATCGTCGTTGCGATGATTATCTGACCGCTCGGGTTGAGCGGCAAAGAAGGCGACGCCAACTATCATACCTAAATGCAGGTTTCCGACGATTGATTGGAACGCTGCAAAGCCGCGTGCGGCAGCGTCAGGGCGGAAGTCTCCATACCCCAACGTGGAAAATGTAACCGCAGAAAAATAGAGATGATCCCAAGTCGACGGGGCCAGTTCCTCGGATGGGCCGCTGATTCCGTATATTCTGTAGGTTATGGCAAAGGCGAAAATGGTCTGAGTGATCGAAACGGTTGCGTCAGTGGCCAACCTAATAGGGTTTGGCCAAAAGTGATGAGATGTCAAAAATGGGATCGTGGCCACCACAAGAATGAAATAGGCAGTCGACCACAAAAGCAAAATGGCGGCCCCAACCTTCTCAATTGCCGGGTTTTCCCCAACAAAAACGGGATTGATAACTTCCAGTAACATGACCACGCAGAATAGAATGGATGCGAGCGTCCAGAGCCGCCGTGTGTTGCTGCCTGTTGTGCTGGTTTTCTTGGGGAAAAGGAATCTCATAACGCTTGGGGCTGACCTGAAAATGAGAAGTTGGGTTTCGCAACTTTTGCGTGCAGCAGTCGGAAAGGCAAGAACTACCTTCCACTCTTGATCCATCCCCCCAACCCGTCTATAGGCAGCCAATGGCCATCCGGGTCATAGAATCAAAAACACTATATGCCGTGGTTGACCCGAATACGCTTCGTGGGTCACATCCGGCTAAGGAGAAGCGATATGAGACTTAACGAACTGAGCGACAATCCTGGCGCCACCAAAAAACGCAAGCGCATTGGTCGTGGTCCTGGTTCCGGCACCGGTAAAATGGGTGGCCGTGGTATCAAAGGTCAAAAAGCACGTTCGGGTGTTGCCATCAAAGGGTTCGAAGGCGGTCAGATGCCTTTGTACCAACGTCTGCCAAAGCGTGGCTTTAACAAGCCGAACCGCAAGGCATTTGCTGTCATCAACCTGGGCCTGATCCAGAAATTCATCGACCTTGGCAAACTTGACGCTGCGTCGATCACCGAAGCCAGCCTGGTCGAATCGGGTGTTGTGCGTCGCAAGCTGGACGGTATCCGCGTCCTGGCCAAAGGCGAAATCACCGCCAAAGTCACAATCTCTGTTACCGGCGCCTCAAAAGCAGCCGTTGAAGCAGTAGAAAAAGCTGGCGGCGCTCTGACCTTGGTCGCAAAAGTAGCTGCAGCTGAGTAAGCGCTTGTGAGCGGCAACAATGCCGCTTACATAGTCTTCAGTTTTCCAATTAACGCCGCCCAAGCCGGAAAATGGCTTTGGGCGGCGTTTTCGCAACAAAGAGACCTTTTTCATGGTATCAGCAGCAGAACAAATGGCGGCGAACACGAGCTGGTCAGCGCTTGGCAAAGCGACAGACCTGCGTAATCGCATCCTGTTCACCCTGGGCCTTTTGATTGTCTACCGTTTGGGTACATTCATTCCGGTTCCAGGTATCGACACAATCGCCCTGCGCGAATTTATGACACAGGCCGGCCAGGGTATTGGCGGCATGGTGTCGATGTTCACCGGTGGTGCCCTTGGCCGAATGGGCATCTTTGCCCTCGGCATTATGCCCTATATCTCCGCTTCGATCATTATCCAGCTGCTGACCTCTATGGTTCCGTCGCTGGAGCAGTTGAAGAAAGAGGGCGAGCAGGGCCGCAAGAAGATCAACCAATACACCCGCTTTGGCACCGTGGCTCTGGCAACCGCCCAGTCTTATGGGCTGGCCGTGTCGCTGGAAGCAGGTGAGTTGGCCACTGAACCCGGCATGTATTTCCGTCTGGCCTGTATGATTACCTTGGTTGGCGGCACCATGTTCCTGATGTGGCTGGGCGAGCAGATCACCCAGCGTGGTCTGGGCAACGGCATCTCGCTGATCATCTTCGTCGGCATCATCGCCGAGGTTCCCGCCGCTCTGGCGCAGTTCTTTGCCTCGGGTCGCTCGGGTGCCATCAGCCCTGCGGTTATCGTGATGGTGCTGGTGATGGTGATCGCAATCATCATGTTTGTGGTGTTTATGGAGCGCGCCCTGCGCAAGATCCATATTCAGTACCCGCGCCGTCAGGTGGGCATGAAGGTCTATGACGGTGGCTCGTCGCATCTGCCGGTCAAAGTGAACCCCGCAGGCGTGATCCCGGCGATCTTCGCCAGCTCGCTGCTGCTGCTGCCGACCACCATCTCCACCTTCTCGTCGGGGGCGACCAATGGTCCGGTGATGTCCTGGCTGCTGGCCAACTTTGGCCCCGGTCAGCCGCTGTACCTGCTGTTCTTTGTGTCGATGATCGTGTTCTTCGCCTATTTCTACACTTTCAACGTGTCGTTCAAGCCGGATGAAGTCGCCGAAAACCTGAAGAACCAGAACGGTTTTGTTCCGGGCATCCGTCCGGGTAAGAAGACCGCCGAATATCTTGAGTATGTGGTCAACCGCGTGTTGGTGCTGGGCTCGGGCTATCTTGTGCTGGTGATGCTGCTGCCGGAAATCCTGCGCGGTCAGTTTGCCATCCCGTTCTACTTTGGCGGCACCTCGGTTCTGATTGTTGTCTCGGTGACCATGGACACCATTCAGCAGGCACAAAGCCATCTGCTGGCGCATCAGTACGAAGGTCTGATCGAGAAAAGCCAGCTGCGCGGCAAGAACAAGAAGCGCAACCGGCGGGGGCCATCGCGCAAATGAATATTATTCTGCTAGGCCCCCCTGGTGCGGGTAAAGGCACCCAGGCCCGCCATCTGGTTGAAACCCGTGGCATGGTACAGCTGAGCACCGGCGATATGCTGCGCGAAGCCAAATCCAGCGGTACCGAGATGGGGCTGAAGGTCGCCGCCATCATGGATACCGGCAAGCTGGTGACGGACGAAATCGTCATTGGTCTGATCGAAGAGAAGCTGACATCCGAATCGGGTGCTGGTTTCATCTTTGATGGCTTTCCGCGCACCTTGGCGCAGGCCGATGCGCTGGCGGCTCTGCTCGCCAAGCTCGGCCAGTCGCTGCACACCGTGGTCGAGATGCGGGTAAACGACGATGCGCTGGTTAAGCGAATCACCGGGCGGTTCACCTGTGGTGGCTGTGGTGAGGTGTACCACGATGACATCAACCCCACCGCCAAGGCGGGCATCTGTGACAAATGCGGCGGCACTGAAATGACGCGGCGCGGCGATGACAACGAAGACAGTCTGCGCACCCGGCTGATGGAATACTACAAAAAGACCTCGCCGCTGATTGGCTATTACTATGCCAAGGGCGACCTGCGTCCGGTCAACGGTCTGGCTGACATCACCGAAGTGCAGAAATCGATCGAGGCTATTCTGGGCTGACGGCGGTCTCGGATCTGGAATTATTTAAGGGCAGGTTTTCCTGCCCTTTTTCATGTCAACTGCCCCGGCTATGTCAAGAAAGCCGAGGCCAACCACAAGGTGGGTTGACGATCCGTAAAATACCTCATACCCAGTCCCATCCCTACGGGGAATCAATTCCTGCGGATGGGTTTGACTCATCTGCAAGGCTACCTCGAAAATACTGGGCCCAACGGCGTTACTGTCAGGGTCTGGTGTTGTGAAAAAAGGTTCCGGAGCTACGGAATCGCAACAAAAGGAACGTATAACGTGGCACGTATTGCCGGCGTAAACATCCCGACTGCAAAGCGGGTTCCAATCGCCCTCACCTATATCACCGGAATCGGTACAACCACAGCCAAGTCTATTTGCGAAGCTGTGGGCATTGACGAAACTCGTCGTGTGAACGAACTGACCGACTCTGAAGTTCTGCGCATCCGCGAGCACATCGACGCCAACGTCGACGTCGAAGGCGACCTGCGTCGCGAAACACAGATGAACATCAAACGTTTGATGGATCTGGGTTGCTACCGTGGCCTGCGTCACCGTCGTAACTTGCCTGTTCGTGGTCAGCGGACCCACACCAACGCTCGTACTCGCAAAGGTCCTGCCCGGGCTATTGCTGGTAAGAAGAAGTAAGGGAGGGTTTGATCAATGGCACGCGATAAGACTCGTACGAAGAAAAAAGAGCGCAAGAACATCGCCTCCGGCGTTGCTCACGTTAATAGCTCGTTCAACAACACCAAGATTCTCATCTCGGATGTTCAGGGCAATGCAATTGCATGGTCCTCGGCTGGAACCATGGGCTTTAAGGGCTCGCGGAAATCCACGCCGTATGCTGCTCAGCTGGCTGCAGAAGATGCAGGCAAAAAAGCACAGGAACATGGTGTTAAAACTCTGGAAGTCGAAGTTCAGGGCCCCGGTGGCGGTCGTGAATCCGCACTGCGCGCTCTGGCTGCAGTTGGCTTCAATATCACCTCAATCCGTGATGTGACACCGATGGCACACAATGGCTGTCGTCCGCCGAAGCGCCGCCGCGTCTAAGCGACACTTAATTATCGCTGGGGTCCTGTGTTTTTCATGGGCCCCAGTTTGTCATTTGAAACCTCGGGCGCCTGAACCTATCGGACATGGGGTACAGGCAGGAATGGAGGGAACGCATGATCCATAAGAATTGGGCTGAACTGATCAAGCCGACGCAGCTTGAAGTTAAGCCGGGCAACGACCCCGCACGCCAGGCCACTGTTGTGGCTGAGCCGCTGGAACGTGGCTTTGGTCTGACCTTGGGCAACGCCCTACGTCGTATTCTGATGAGCTCGCTGCAAGGCGCTGCCATCACATCCGTTCAGATCGACAACGTTCTGCACGAGTTTTCCAGTGTTGCCGGCGTGCGTGAAGACGTCACCGACATCATCCTGAACCTCAAAGGCGTCTGCCTGCGGATGGAAGTCGAAGGCCCCAAGCGGCTGTCGATCAATGCCAAGGGCCCAGCCATTGTCACCGCCGGTGACATCTCTGAGTCGGCAGGCATCGAGATCCTGAACCGCGACCACGTGATCTGTCACCTGGACGACGGCGCCGATCTGTTCATGGAACTGACCGTGAACACTGGCAATGGCTATGTTTCGGCTGAAAAGAACAAGCCGGAAGATGCACCCATTGGGCTGATCCCGATCGACGCGATCTACTCGCCGGTCAAAAAGGTCTCCTATGATGTGCAGCCGACCCGCGAAGGTCAGGTGCTGGACTATGACAAGCTGACCATGAAGATTGACACCGATGGGTCGATCACGCCGGAAGACGCGGTGGCTTTTGCGGCCCGTATCCTGCAGGATCAACTGTCGATCTTCGTCAACTTCGACGAGCCCGAATCCGCCTCCCGCGCGGACGAGGACGATGGTCTCGAGTTCAACCCGCTGCTGCTCAAGAAAGTGGACGAGTTGGAACTGTCGGTGCGTTCGGCAAACTGCCTCAAGAACGACAATATCGTCTACATCGGCGATCTGATCCAGAAAACCGAAGCCGAAATGCTGCGCACGCCGAACTTCGGCCGCAAGTCGCTGAACGAGATCAAGGAAGTGCTCTCGGGCATGGGTCTGCATCTCGGCATGGACGTCGAGGACTGGCCACCGGACAATATCGAAGATCTGGCGAAAAAGTTCGAAGACAGCTTTTAAGTGTCTTTTGGGAGCGGGCCAAATTGGCCCGCTCCTTTTTATTTCAAACAACCCGTTTGGAGGCGCCCGTGTTGCGGCTGCAAGGCAAGGCGCAAGCTGACCCGCGAAAGGCTAGGCCGCATCAGGTCTGGCTGCATATCGGCCATGGCAAGACCGGCACTACCGCGCTGCAGGACTATTTTGTGTATCGCACGACCTGTGACCCGCAGTTCCATTTTCCGGTGACTGGGCGACGCGCATCCGGGGCTCATCACGACGTTTTTCCACTGGAGCATCAAGCGGGCCTGCTGAAAGCGGCACCCAGCCTCCTGGCCGTGCTGCGGGCGGAAATCAAAGCCCGCCCCGCCGAACATCTGACGGTGCTGTCGTCCGAGCACCTGTGCTATTTCCGTCCCTGGCAGGCTGCCCAGGTCATCAAGGCTCTGAAAGGCTTTGACGTACGGCTTCTCTATTATGTGCGCCGCCAGGACGCGCTGATGGAAAGCGCGTATAAATGGAGGCTTGCTGAGGGGCCGGACACTTATAATGGCATCACCGATTTTGTCCGCCACCAGGTGCGAGGGTTCGATTTTCTGCAGCGCATTGCGCCCTGGACAGCCCATGTCAGTGACGATCACATCCGGGCGCGCCTGTATCATCGCGAGACCTGTGCGGAGGATATCGTTTCTGACGTTGAACAGGTGCTGGGGCTTGATCCGCTGGACCGTTGTGGCGGCGCGCGGGTACACCGCGAATCACTGAATACTGTGATGATCGAGATCCTGCGCGCTTTTGACCGGGCACATCCGCAGTCCAAGCAACGGCAAGGTTTTTTGCAGGACCTGCGCGAGGTTCAGACCCGGCTTGAGGTCAAATCTGACAGGGGGGTGATGCCGCAGGCGCTGAAGAGCGAAATTATGGCGCGTTACCAGCTGTCGAACTCCGAGTTTTCGCACCGTTTCATGAGTGAAGCGGATCGTCGGATTCTATTGCAGTCGATGTCGCCATAGCGGTCTTTACAAGGGGGATTTGATCGTGTAGGCGAACCGGGTTCGAGCGCACTTGCCGCTCCAAGGGTGTGGCCCACGAGGGTCACCAGACAAAGTATAAATAAGATTGGATATCAACAATGCGCCATAAACGTGGATACCGCCGCCTAAACCGTACTCATGAGCACCGTAAAGCTCTGTTTTGCAACATGGCCGGCTCGCTGATCGAGCACGAGCAGATCAAAACAACCCTGCCCAAGGCAAAAGAATTGCAGCCGATCATCGAAAAGATGATCACACTGGCAAAACGCGGCGATCTGCACGCCCGTCGCCAAGCTGCGTCCAAGCTGAAGCAAGACCAATATGTCGCCAAATTGTTCGACATCCTGGGCCCCCGCTACAAAGACCGCCAGGGCGGCTATGTGCGCGTCCTGAAAGCTGGTTTCCGTTATGGTGACATGGCTCCGATGGCGATCATCGAATTTGTTGACCGCGACCGTGATGCCAAAGGCGCTGGCGACAAAGCCCGCGTTGCAGCAGAAGAAGTTGCAGCCGACGAATAAGATTTTGGACCTAGCGTTCAATTACTGAAAGCCCCCGCTCCACAGGATCGGGGGTTTTTTTGTTGTCAGCTTTGCAAATGCGCCCGCTGGGCGCTGCCTCCGGCGGGGAGTGAGGGATGGCTGGGAAACGTTTCAGCGAAACGTTTCAATCCCGAACGGGCGGAGCCCTGGGCCAGATGAAGATCCGGGAGAGATCAGCCGCTGCCGGTTTCTTTTTGCAAACAATACTCCGGGGTGAATTGGCCTGTGGCCAAGAGGGGCAGCGCCCCTGACAACCGTTTTGATCCGGCTGTGCTTGCAATTGGCCGATGCCCCCCGCATATCCTAAGGACAGTTTATGTTGGAGCCAAAATGATCCGCGCAGCCCTTATTGCCCTTGTTTTTGCAGCCCCGCTGGCCGCTCAGACCCAAGTGCCGTCCTCGCAGGCCGAGATCAGCCTAGGCTTTGCGCCACTAGTCAAGCAGGCGGCGCCGGCCGTGGTGAATATCTATGCCAAGATCGTCACCCAGCAACGCCAGCGGACGCCGTTTTCAAACGATCCCTTCTTTGATGATTTCTTTCGCGGCTTCACCAAGCCGCAACCACGGGTGCAGAACTCGCTGGGCTCGGGGGTGATCCTGTCGGCGGACGGTATCGTTGTTTCGAACTACCACGTGGTTGGCATGGCCACTGAAATCCGGGTGGTGACCACGGATCGGCGCGAGTACAATGCCCGTGTGGTGCTGGCGGATAAGGCCAGCGATCTGGCGATCCTGCAATTGGAGGGCGCCACCGACCTGCCTTTTCTCGATCTGCGCAACAGCGATCAGGTCGAGGTCGGCGAGCTGGCACTGGCCATTGGCAACCCATTTGGAGTCGGCCAAACTGTGAGCAGCGGCATCATTTCCGGGCTGGCCCGGACCGGCACCGCAACTGGCGAGGGATTTGGTTATTACCTGCAGACCGACGCGGCGATCAATCCCGGCAACTCGGGCGGGGCGCTGATCGACGTCAATGGCGATTTGATCGGCATCAACACCCGTATCATCAGCCGCTCTGGTGGCTCGAACGGCATTGGTTTCTCGATCCCGGCCAATTTGGTGCGCGAATTTGTCAATCAGGCGCAGCAGGGCGCCGAGGAATTCCAGCGGCCCTGGGCCGGCATGTCCGGGCAGCCGGTTGATGCGGATATGGCTGCCTCGCTGGGGATGGAGCTGCCGCTGGGCATGGTGATCTCGGACCTGCACCCAGCCAGCCCTTTTGCCGAGCAGGGGTTCAAGGTGGGGGATGTGATCACCGCTGTTGAGGGGCAGGTGGTCAATTCACCCTCGGAGATGGTATTTCGCATGTCGGTTGTCGGCATGGGCGGGCGGGCGCAGATCACCCGTCTGCGCGGGGTCGAAGCGGCTGATGTGCTAGTGAAAATGATGGCGGCGCCAAATACGCCATCGGCGGACCTGCTGCAGATGACTGAGAATTCAATGCTGCCGGGCCTGATCGTCGCCCGCATCAATCCGGCGGTGATCCTGCGTCTGGGGCTGCCGCTCAGCGCCGAGGGGGTGGTGATTACCAATCCCGGGCGCAACGGTGCGCGCGCCGGATTGCGGCCGGGCGATGTGCTGCAAGAGATTAACGGAAATCCGGTCACCAACACCGTCGATGTGCCAACAGTGCTGGCGGAGTCGGGGCGCAAGGTGAAGGTGATCCTGCTGCGCGGCGGCCAGAGGCTGACGCTTCAGTTTCGGTTGTAATCATGGCTGACCTTTTCGATTCCGGTGCCGCGCAGCCTGATCAGCCGCAACCCAATCGCCCCCTGGCTGACCGATTGCGGCCGCGAACTCTGGCGCAAGTGATTGGTCAGGCGCAGGTTCTCGGCCCCGAGGCGCCTTTGGGGGTGATGTTGGCGTCGGGCTCGCTGTCGTCGTTGATCTTCTGGGGTCCGCCGGGCGTGGGCAAGACCACCATCGCCCGTCTGCTGGCGGCTGAAAGCGATCTGCATTTTGTGCAGATCAGTGCGATTTTCTCTGGCGTGGCCGATTTGAAGAAGCTGTTCGAAGCCGCCAAAATCCGCCGACAGAATGGTCGCGGAACCCTGCTGTTTGTCGACGAGGTACACCGCTTTAACAAAGCGCAGCAGGACGGGTTTCTGCCGCATATGGAAGACGGCACCATTCTGCTGGTTGGCGCCACTACCGAGAACCCCAGTTTTGAGCTGAACGCCGCTTTGCTGAGCCGATCGCAGGTGCTGGTTCTGGAGCGATTGTCGCTGGTGGATCTGGAACTGCTGACCCAGCGGGCCGAAAAGGAGCTGGATCGGGCGCTGCCGTTGGATGCCGATGCGCGGGATGCGTTGCATGAAATGGCCGATGGCGATGGCCGCGCCCTGTTGAACCTGATCGAACAGGTCTCGGCCTGGAAAGTGGAGACGCCGCTGAACCGGGACAAGCTGGCGACCCGGCTGATGCGGCGGGCGGCAAAATTCGACAAATCGGGGGATGAGCACTACAACTTGATCTCGGCCCTGCATAAATCCATTCGCGGATCAGACCCGGACGCGGCGCTGTATTGGTTGGGGCGGATGCTGGAAGGCGGCGAAGACCCGCGCTTCCTTGCGCGTCGACTGACCATGATGTCGACCGAAGATATTGGCCTGGCAGATCCGCAGGCAAACACTGTCTGTCTGAACGCCTGGCAAACCTACGAGCGGTTGGGCAGCCCGGAAGGCGAACTGGCGCTGGCCAATGCGGCGGTCTATCTGGCACTGGCGCCAAAATCGAACGCGGTCTATGTGGGCATTAAGGCGGCGCGCAGGCTGGCCAAGCAGACCGGCAGCGCCCCACCGCCCAAACATATCCTGAATGCGCCGACCAAATTGATGGCCGAACAGGGTTACGGGGATGGCTATGCCTATGATCATGACTCCGAGGATGGGTTTTCGGGGCAGAATTATTTCCCGGACGGGGTGAAGCACCCGGTGCTGTATCAGCCGGTGGAACGTGGTTTTGAGCGCGAGTTGAAGCGGCGGGTGGATTATTTTGCCAAATTGCGGGCGCAGCGCAATCGCTAGGCTTGTGCTCCTGTGATCTCGGTGCTGGTGGTGCGTGCAAGCACGCACCCTACGGCCATTGCCCGCGAGGGGTGACGAGCCTTGCGTGTGGCGCATTGCTGGGAAAACTTGACATCCGGGGCGGCACACGCGAGAGACCGCCAATGTTTTATACCGTCTTATATGTCGCCTGTGGTGGCGCAATCGGTGCGGCGTGCCGATACCTGGCAGGTCTTGGGGTGATCCGCCTGCTGGGGCATCATCCGTTTCCGGTTGCTGTGGTGCTGGTGAATGTCATCGGCTCGATCCTGATGGGGGCCTTTGTGGGGGCTGCTGCCTATCGCGGTTTGACCCATCTGAGCCCCTTTGTGATGACCGGGCTACTGGGAGGCTTTACCACCTTTTCGGCGTTTTCGCTGGAGGTGGTTAATCTGATCCAGCGCGGCACATTGGGACAGGCGGCGCTCTATGTGGGCCTGTCCGTTGTGCTGTCGGTGGGCGGTTTGTTTATTGGCCTGATGGCCGCGAGAGGAGTGCTGTCATGAGCGGCGTACAGAAAATCATTGTTGCGGACGACGACACCGACCAGCGGCTGGACCGCTGGTTGCGGCGGTTGTTCCCGCATATCAGTCAGGGCCGCATCGAAAAGATGTGCCGCAAGGGCGATCTGCGGGTTGACGGCGGCCGGGTTAAATCCTCGTCCCGGGTTATGGCCGGGCAGACCGTGCGGGTGCCGCCGCTGCCGGACAGCGATCTGCGGCCCAGTGACATGCTGCGCCGGATCTCGGATGCGGATATCAAGATGATCCAGTCCTGCGTGATCTACCGCGACGATCACGTGATCGCGCTGAACAAGCCGCATGGGCTGGCGGTGCAGGGTGGTAGCGGTCAAAGCCGCCATGTGGACGGATTGGCCGAAGCGCTGAAATTTGGCTATGAAGACAAGCCGCGGCTGGTGCACCGGCTGGACAAGGATACCTCGGGGGTGCTGCTGCTGGCGCGTGATCGGCTGTCGGCCAAGGCGCTGACTGCTTCGTTTCGTCACCGCGAGACCCGCAAGGTGTATTGGTCGGTGGTGGCCGGGGTGCCACATCCCAAGCTTGGCATGATCAAAACCGGGCTGGTCAAGGCGCAGGGGCATGGTCCCGGCGGCGAAGGCGAGAAGATGTATAACATCCACCCGCGCGACATTGACAGCACCCCGGGCGCCAAAAAGGCGATCACCGATTATGTTGTGCTGGAGGCGGCGGGCCAACGCGCGGCCTGGATGGCGTTGAGCCCGGTCACCGGGCGCACCCACCAGCTGCGGGCCCATATGGGTGAGTTGGGGCACCCGATTGTTGGCGACGGCAAATATGGTGGCTCAAGTCAGGAAAACCTTGGCGATGGCTGGGGCTCGCAACTGGGCGACGAGATCTCGAAAAAGCTGCATCTGCACGCCCGCAGCATCAAGATCGAACACCCGACGAACAGATCGGTGCTGCATGTCACCGCACCGCTGCCGCAGCACATGCAGGACACCTGGGACTATTTCCAGTGGGACCCAAGGGATGTGCCCGAGGATCCGTTTGAGGAGCTGGAATGAGCGCAGACCTGCGACTGGTCCTGTTTGACATGGATGGCACCCTGGTGGACAGCCAGGGCGCCATCACTGGCGCCATGGGTGAGGCCTTTGCCGCAGTTGGCCAGGTTGCCCCCTCGCGTGAGGCGATCCTGTCGATTGTCGGGCTGTCGCTGGATCTGGCCATCGAGAGGTTGACGCCAGATATGGATGCCGCCACCCGGCAGGCTTTGGTCGAGGGCTATAAGTCCTCCTATACGGTGTCGCGTCAGGCCGCAGGTAAGGCGCATTCGCCATTGTACCCCGGCACCGCCGATATGCTGGCGGCGCTGAATGCGGTGCCGGAGTATCTGCTGGGCATCGCCACCGGCAAATCGCAGCGCGGGCTGGATGCGGTGATTGCGGCGCATGATCTGACCTGTTTTGTGACCCGGCAATCGGCGGATCACCACCCGTCAAAGCCACATCCCTCTATGATCCATACGGCGATGTCTGAAACCGGGGTTGCGCCGCAGCATACGGTGATGATTGGCGACACCAGCTTTGACATCGACATGGGCCGCGCAGCCGGAGTTACAACCATTGCGGTGCCTTGGGGCTATCATCAGGTGGAGCAGTTGAATGCGGATCACACCCTCGAAAACTTTGCCCAATTGGCCCCCCTGTTACAGCGAATTTGGAAAGCCTGACTCATGACCACATGGAAGCAAAAGCGATTCTGGACAGCGGTCTCAGTGACCGAATCAGCGGGCCGATTCGCGGTTGAACTGGACGGTCGCTCGGTCAAAACACCTGCCAAAGCAGATCTGACCCTGCCCACACGCGCCATGGCTGAGGCAATTGCCGCAGAATGGCGGGCGCAGGATGGCGCGGTGAAGCCTCAGACCATGCCCTGTACCCGTTCGGCCAATGCGGCGTTGGACAAGGTCCAGGTGCAGCACAGTGAGGTCGCTGACATGTTAGCCGAATATGGTGACGCAGATTTATTGTGTTACCGCGCCGATAGCCCGGTTGAACTAGTGCAGCGGCAAAGTGAACACTGGGATCCGGCGCTGGATTGGGCCGCGTCCGAGCTGAAGGTCAGGCTGCAAACCCGCTGCGGCATTGTGCATCAACCTCAGGATGTAAAATCACTGCAGAGCCTACGGGCTAGGGTTCAGGCGCTGTCCGCCTTCCAGCTGGCGGCCTTTCACGATTTGGTCAGCATGTCGGGATCTTTGGTTCTGGGCTTTGCTGCCGCGGCTGGCTGGCGCAGTGCTGCCGAGATCTGGTCGCTGTCTCGATTGGATGAAACTTGGCAAGAGGAACAGTGGGGCCCGGACGAGGAAGCCCAGGCTGAGGCCGAAATCAAGCGGCAGGCCTTTCTGCATGCCAAGCGGTTTTACGATTTCTCTTGACGTGTCGTTGGCGGCCAGAACGTTGATTTGCAGCCCCTGAAATTGGCACGATTCCAAAAAGTTCACTATTCGACCATCGAAATTCGTGATCCAACACTTGACGACTGTTGATGAATAAGCCCAAACTTAGCAACGAATTGGAAAGATATCCTAATTCGTGCAAAGTTCCGGCATTGCTGGTGTCGGTAAAAAACCGTCCATAAGGACGGAAATATCAGGAAGAGGTAAAAAAATGAAAAAAACCGTTCTTTTGGGTGCGCTCACTGTCGCTGGTCTGGCTGCTGGTGCAGCTGCTGCTGGTACACTTGATGATGTCAAAGCCCGCGGCACACTGAACTGTGGCGTCACCACCGGTCTGGTTGGTTTTGCAGCCCCGGACGCAGATGGCGTATGGGGCGGCTTTGACGTCTCCATGTGTCGCGCTGTTGCGGCTGCGGTTCTGGGTGATTCCTCCGCTGTTGAATTTGTTCCGACCACTGGTAAGACACGCTTCACCGCGCTGGCTTCCGGCGAGATCGACATGCTGGCCCGCAACACCACCTGGACCTTCTCACGCGATGTTGACCTGAAGTTCACCTTTGTTGGCATCAACTACTATGATGGCCAGGGCTTTATGGTTCCTAAGGAACTCGGCGTTTCCTCGGCCACTGAACTGGACGGCGCAACCGTTTGTATCCAGACCGGCACCACCACCGAGCTGAACCTGGCGGACTTCTTCCGCTCCAACAACATCAGCTACGAGCCGGTTCCAATCGAAACCAACGCCGAAGGTCAGCAGCAGTATCTGGCTGGCGCCTGTGACGTCTACACCACAGACGCTTCCGGTCTGGCCGCGACGCGCGCCACCTTCGAAGCTCCTGGCGACCACGTTCTGCTGCCAGAAATCATCTCGAAAGAGCCTCTCGGCCCGCTGGTCCGTCACGGCGACAACGAGTGGGGCGATGTTGTTCGCTGGACTCTAAACGCTTTGGTCACAGCTGAAGAACTGGGTGTCACTTCGGCCAATATCGGCGAAATGTCTGCGGGCACCAACAACCCGGAAATCAACCGTCTGCTGGGTACCGAAGGTACGCTGGGCGCGATGCTGGGTCTGGACGCTGACTGGGCCAAGAACGCCATCATGTCCGGTGGTAACTACGGTGAGATCTTTGCCATGAACATCGGCGAAGAAACTCCGATCGGTCTGGCCCGTGGGCTGAACGCTCAGTGGACCAATGGCGGCCTGATCTACTCGCCTCCGTTCCGCTAAACACTTAGTGGGAAAGGGCGCAGGTAACCCCTGCGCCCTTTTCATATCTATTGAATGTTTCGGATTGTCGACGAGTGGGGACCTAAACCCCGCCGAAAAAAATCAATCCGACAGCCATGGGGATTTCTAGGTCATGACAATACTAACTGACCCACCAAAGGAGTCGTTTCGACTATCGATGCTCCTTTACGATACACGGTATCGGTCAGCTACAATCCAAGCCATCGCGATGATTGCGTTTATGCTTCTCGCAGCTTGGCTTATTAACAATGCAATCACCAATCTGAACACGCTGGGCAAGCCGATGTCGTTTGGCTTCCTGGGGGACACGGCAGGGTATGATATCAATCAGCGCCTGCTCGACTATGACAGCCAGGACAGCCATCTCCGCGCTGCGCTGATCGGGCTGCTCAACACTCTGGTTGTTGCGGTGCTGGGCTGCATCACGGCCACCATCGTCGGCGTGTTTGTCGGCGTTATGCGATTGTCCAATAACTGGCTGATCGCGCGGATCATGACAGTCTATGTGGAAACCTTCCGCAATGTGCCGGTGCTGCTGTGGATCATTCTGGCCATGGCCATCCTGATCGAAACCCTGCCCATGCCACGGGCGTTCAAGGGCGACACCCCCACCGCGACGATGGATCTGTTCAACACTGTCGCAGTCACCAATCGGGGGGTCTATATTCCCGAGCCGCTGTTCTCACGCAGCCTGGGCGATATCCACTTCCTGGGCGACATGGCGCTGCGGTTTGACGTCTCTATGGATCTGATTGCCTTTCTGGTCGTGTTGGGACTGAGCATCTTTGGCATGCGCAAGGTTATCGCACGGGCTAATACCATTCAGGAAGAAACCGGGGATCGTCCAAAAACTTGGCATGTCCTGCTGGGCCTGCTGTTTGGACCATCGATTGTTCTGATGATCGTTTTGGGCTTCCACCTGGGTTATCCCGAACTGAAGGGCTTTAACTTCCGCGGCGGCATTCACATGCGGAACTCGCTGATTGCCCTGTGGCTGGCGCTGTCGCTCTATACGGCGGCCTTCATCGCCGAGATCGTGCGCGCCGGTATTCTGGCGATTTCAACCGGTCAATCCGAGGCTGCTTCGGCGCTGGGATTGCGGCCGAACCGGACAATGCGTCTGGTGATCCTGCCGCAGGCTCTGCGGGTTATCATCCCGCCGATGATCTCCAACTATCTGAACCTGACCAAGAACTCGTCGCTGGCGATTGCGGTTGGTTACATGGATATCACCGGCACTTTGGGGGGGATCACCATGAACCAGACCGGTCGCGAACTGGAAGGTGTGATGCTGCTGATGCTGGTGTATCTGGCCATCTCGCTAAGTATTTCCGGGTTGATGAACTGGTACAACAATAGCGTCAAACTGGTGGAGCGGTAATATGAGTGATGTTTCTTTTGTCCGCACAGAGATGCTGCCAGAGCAAGACCCACCTGGGTCTGAGGTTGGTGTTATTGGCTGGTTGCGGCATAATCTGTTCTCGAGCTGGATCAATGGCATTCTGACCGTGCTGTCGCTCTTTGCGATCTATTTTGTGCTGTCCGGCATTCTGCCCTGGGTGTTCCAATCCGTCTGGAACGGCGGCTCCCTGACCGAATGCCGCGAGATCATGACGGCGACCTGGGGGCAAACCCATGGTCATGCCTGCTGGGGGGTCATCAATGAGCGCTGGCTGCAGTTGTTGTTTGGCTTCTATCCAAGTGATCTGTACGGGCGCCCAATCCTGTCTCTGGTCTTGTTGCTGGTGGCGATGACGCCAATCCTGTTCAACATGATCTCCCGCCGGATGAACTGGTTCCTGCTGGTTCTGGCCTTCTTTGTCACTGCGGTGTTGATGGATGCGTCGATTTTTGTCTGGATCCTGCGTGCGGGCTTTGCTGGCGCCACTCTGGTGATTGGCTATCAACTGGTGACACTTTCGGGCGCGGATCGGGCTGAGCAGATTGCTCAGGGCGCAAAACGCCTGCCCAATCCTCTGATGTTCACCGCCATCTATCCCTTCCTGATGCCCTGGCTGATGTGGGGCGGAACCATTTGGCCGGCAATCTGTACGGCTTTTGGTTTTGTGATCGGTTATTTGGTCCTTCGCTTCGGCAGGGCCTATATGAGCGAACTTTTGACGATGATTGCGGCCGTTGCGGCTGCGGTTATCTGGTGGTTGGTGCTGTCTGGTTATGTGTCTTCTGCCCTGTCTTCGGTGCTTCCCATCGGTATCGAAGCGGTGCAATCAAGGCAGTTTGGTGGCTTCATGCTAGCGATCCTGCTGGGCGTTGTGGCGATTGGCTGTTCGCTGCCAATTGGTGTGGTGCTGGCCTTGGGCCGTCAGTCTGATCTGGTGGTCGTCAAGTTCCTCTGCGTTGGCTTCATCGAGTTCATTCGCGGTGTGCCGCTGATCACGCTGTTGTTTGTGGCCTCGCTGCTGCTGAACATCTTCATGCCGCCTGGCACCAATTTTGACATCATCCTGCGGGTGATGATCATGATGACCCTGTTCTCGGCGGCCTATATGGCCGAAGTGATCCGGGGCGGGCTGGCGGCGCTGCCGCGTGGACAATACGAAGGCGCCGACAGTCTGGGTCTGGATTACTGGCAGGCACAGCGGCTGATCATCATGCCGCAGGCGCTGAAGGTTTCCATTCCGGGCATTGTAAGCACATTCATCGGGATCTTTAAGGATACGACACTGGTGTCAATCATCGGGTTGTTTGACGTGATCGGACTGGCCAGTGCCATCCGCGCCGATACCTCCTGGAACGGCATCTATTGGGAACTGTTCGCGTTCATCGCATTCCTGTTCTTCATCGTCTGTTTCTCCATGTCCCGTTATTCCATGTATCTGGAGCGCAAGCTTCAGACTGGCCACCGTTAAGGAGTTCAACATATGTCTGAACAGGCTACCGCACGCACAATCGATCGCTCCAAGATGCAAGTCTCGGATGAGGTTGCGATTGAAATTTCAAATATGAACAAATGGTTTGGGTCGTTTCACGTGCTGCGTGACATCAACCTGACCGTCAACCAAGGCGAACGGATTGTGATCGCCGGGCCTTCGGGCTCGGGGAAATCAACCCTGATCCGCTGCCTGAACGCGCTGGAAGAGCACCAGCAGGGCAAGATCACTGTCGATGGGACCGTTCTGTCGAACGATCTGAAAAACATCGACAAGATCCGCCGCGAAGTGGGGATGGTGTTCCAGCACTTCAATCTGTTCCCGCATCTGACGATCCTGGAGAACCTGACTCTGGCCCCGATCTGGGTGCGTAAAACACCCAAGAAAGAAGCCGAAGAAACGGCGATGCACTTCCTGGAAAAGGTGAAGATCCCGGAACAGGCGCTGAAATACCCCGGACAGCTCTCCGGTGGTCAGCAGCAGCGGGTGGCGATTGCCCGCTCTCTGTGCATGAAACCGCGCATCATGCTGTTTGATGAACCCACATCGGCCCTGGATCCAGAGATGATCAAAGAGGTGCTCGACACCATGATCGAACTGGCCGAGGAGGGCATGACCATGCTGGTGGTGACCCATGAGATGGGCTTTGCCCGTCAGGTGGCGAACCGGGTTATCTTTATGGATGCCGGTCAGATCGTCGAACAGAACGAACCGGAAGAATTCTTTAACAATCCAAAGAGCGAACGCACCAAACTGTTCCTGAGCCAGATCCTCGGTCACTGATCCTGGTCGGCTCACGCGACAATGAGAAAGGCCGGGCACAATGCCCGGCCCTTTTTGTTTCCGGCGCTTTTTGTCGGCGGGACTGGCCACTGGTTCCTGTGCCAGCCGTGGTGCGTGCAAGCACACACCCTACAGCTGCAGCAAACGGATGCGTCCTGTGCAGCGTAGGGTGTGTGCTTGCACGCACCACGGGACATTGTCCATCGGGGGTTAGATCACCAAAAGATCGCGCGGGATTGCAAAATCCACCAGTTTGCCGCTGCCCCACTGCAGATCTCCCCAGCGGGCAATGTCGAACTCCAGAACCAGGGTCGCCCCGGTTGGGTAGTTGAAAAATCGTGGGTGCTCTGGCACCTCATGGGCGATGGCGCGGGCAAACGAGCCGATGCCGGGGTTATGACCCAAGATCATGGTGCAGGGGCGTTCGGCCTCGCTGAGCACCTGAAAGATGATCTCGGCACTGGCGTGGTACAGCCGTTCCACAAACACCGCAGGGGATTGCAATTGCATCCGTTCAAAGGTCTCGCGGGTGCGTTGCGAAGGCGAGGAGATCACCTGATCTGGCAGGTGCCCCATTTCGCGCAACCAGTGACCCAGCGCCGTGGCAGAGTGACGGCCCCGGTTGTTCAGAGGGCGCGCGTGGTCGCTGGGCGCAGTGCTGTCCCAGGCGGATTTGGCATGGCGAGTCAGAATCAATGTACAGGTCATATGCTATGAAAATAGCGCATATGATGCGACGATTGCAAAAAATCTCGATTTGCGCCCTGGCTGAGCGGACAAGCGCGCCTTGCCAGGCAGCCCTGCGCCATGCAGGTTGCGCCCTCGGCGCGGTCCAAGTGCTGGTGACAGGCCTGTAACTGATAGGGGCCTCCATCGACAAAAGCATTGACAGGGCACGCGGTTAGGCAAGGTTTGTCGGCACAGGTGTCGCAGGGTGCCGGGCCACGCAGAGGCGGTGGAATGTCGATTTCCTCGGCAAAGTGCAGCGCCCCCCGAAAAGAGATCATCAGCCCCACCTGATCCTGCACCATCATCTGCAAGGGCGAAGTAAAGGCCCGGCCAGAGGCCAGGGCCCAATTGATAAAGGGGGTGTAGGGCGGTCCACCAAAGGGGAAATGAGCTGTGGCAGCGAATCGCTGTGCCAGGCGGCCGATCACCCGCAGTGACCAGCGATCCACCGGATCGGGGCTGCCATCGTGATGCTCGGGTGAGGCTGTGAAGGCGGGCCAAAACGCACCGGCGGTGCCCAGCAGGATCAAGCTGCCGCCCTCCAGCTCGGCGACCGGGGAGTGACGCGGGTGCAGACTGCCCTGGATCTCCAGCCCCTGTGCCTGAACCTCGGTGCGCAGCTGGTCATAGGTCATTTGCGTTTGAACGGCAGCAGCAGGCTCCAGCCCAGCCGAGCCGGGCGGTCGTCCTGCCATTGCAGGCCAACAGTCATCTGGTTGTGGCCCTTGGCGGGCTGGGCGATATAGGTGCCGAACAGGTGATCCCAGATCGACAGTGCAAAGCCATAATTGCTGTCGTGCTCGGCGCGCAGGGTCGAGTGGTGCACCCGGTGCATGTCCGGGGTGACCAGCAACCGCCGCAAAATGCGATCAAGCGGCAGCGGCAGGCGGAGGTTGGAGTGGTTGAACATCGCGGTTCCGTTCAGCATGATCTCAAACAGCACCACCGCAACGGCCGAGGGCCCCAGCCCGTAGATAAGACCGATCTTCAGCAGCATGGACAGGGCAATTTCCACCGGGTGAAAGCGCAGGGCGGTGGTCACGTCCATATCGCGGTCTGCGTGATGCACCCGGTGCAGCCGCCACAGCAGCGGAATTTTGTGGGTGATCAGATGTTGCAGCCAGATCGCCAGATCAAGGATCAGGATCGCCAGAACCACCTCAAGCGCCGGTGGCAGTTCCACCATGTTGAACAGGCCCCATCCCTGGCTCTGGGCGGTGATCGCGGCGCCGACCGCCAGCAAGGGCAAGCCGATAGCCAGCGCCCGCAGGGTCAAAGTGTTGACGACAGTGATCATCAGATTGGTCCGCCATCGCCGCCGACGCGGCTGCTGGCGTGGCCTGCGGGGGACCAGCTGCTCAGCCACGGCAAACAGGGCAAACAGCCCCAGAAAAACGGTAAGACGAAGGGTGGTTTCATGTTCCATGTATTCAGAAATGCGCATGTAAAAGAAAAACGCAAGCCCGCTGCAGACACGTTGTTGTCAAAAGGCGGCAGATGGCGGGCTTTTCACCCGCCAAAGCAATTTAGTCGGGGCGGATCAGCGACCCGGCACCGTGTTCGGTGAACAGTTCCAGCAGCACCGCATTGGGCGCCCGCCCGTCCAGAATGACCACCGCCCGCACGCCACCGTCGATGGCCTCCAGTGCGGTTTCGGTTTTGGGAATCATGCCGCCGGCAATCACCCCGTCCCGGGTCATCTGGCGAATTTGCCCGGCCTTCAGCTCGGTCACCACTTCGCCGCTGTCATCCTTGACGCCGGATACATCGGTCAGCAGCAGCAACCGGTCGGCCTTGAGCGCGGAAGCAATGGCGCCGGCGGCGGTGTCGCCGTTGATGTTAAAGGTCTCGCCGGCGCGGCCAGCGCCCAAAGGTGCAATCACCGGGATCATGTCATTGGCAAAGAGATTGTGCAGCAGGGTCGGGTCTATCTCGGTTGGGGTGCCGACAAAGCCAAGATCCGGGTTGGTCTGGTCACAGGTGATCAGGTTGGCGTCCTTGCCGGACAGGCCCACCGCATTGCCGCCCTGGGCGTTGATGGCCTGAACGATGCGTTTGTTGACCAGACCGGAGAGCACCATCTCGACCACCTCGACGGTGGCTTGATCGGTGACCCGCTTGCCGTCAACGAATTCGGATTGAATATCCAGCCGTTTCAGCATCGCATTGATCATCGGGCCGCCGCCATGCACGATCACCGGATTCACACCGACCTGCTGCATCAGCACGATATCGCGGGCAAAGACCTCCATGGCCTCGTCGCTGCCCATGGCGTGGCCACCCAGCTTGATCACGACAATGGCGCCGTCATAGCGCTGCAGATACGGCAGCGCGCTGGACAGGGTGGCGGCGGTGGCAATCCAATCGCGGTTCATTTTCTGTTTCTTCATCGCTGGGGTCCCTTTGACCGCATCTGTTACGCGGTTCTGGCTGCTGTGCCAAGTGTTGCGTTGCAGTTGGGGGCTGTGGTGTTAGGGTCGCCAGCACGATCAAAGGTGAGGACCGGAACATGCGCCAGAAGACAATGCTGCTGACAGGAGCCAGCCGTGGCATCGGTCATGCCACCGTGCGTCGATTTAACAGCGAAGGCTGGCGGGTGATTACCTGCTCACGCCATCCGTTTCCCAAAGAATGTCCCTGGGGCGGTGGCCAGGAAAATCACGTGCAGGTCGATCTGGGTGATCCGGCAGGCACCATCAATGCCGTGGGCCTGATCCAGGATCTGCTGGACGGGCAGCTGGATGCATTGGTGAACAATGCCGGAATTTCCCCCAAGGGCCCAAACGGCGAGCGGTTGAGCACGCTGGACACCGATCTGATGGACTGGGGCAAGGTCTTCCACGTCAATTTCTTTGCCTCGGTGGTGCTGGCGCGTGGGTTGAAGGATGAACTGGCGGCGGCCAAGGGCTCTGTCGTCAATGTAACGTCAATTGCGGGCAGTCGGGTGCATCCCTTTGCCGGCGCCGCCTATGCCACCTCCAAGGCCGCCCTGGCGGCGCTGACGCGGGAAATGGCGCATGACTTTGGCCCTCTGGGGGTGCGGGTCAACGCAATTGCGCCGGGAGAGGTGGAAACGGCGATTCTGTCACCGGGCACCGACAAGATTGTCGACAAGCTGCCAATGCAGCGTTTGGGGCAGCCCGAGGAAGTGGCGGCGGCGATCTTTTTCCTGTGTTCGCAGGACAGCTCGTATATTTCCGGCGCCGAGATCGAGGTCAACGGCGCCCAGCACGTTTAGGGCTTCCGGGCTTTAGCAAAGTATTGTGACGGCTGAGGCCCCGCTTGAAAACAGGCTGGGCCTCAGGTCATTTTGGTTCGGACAGCGCGCGGCTCACCGGTCAGACCAGCCCAACAATGATGGAGCGCAGGGTGGCAATGCCATCGCCTTTTTCGGAGGAGGTCAGCACCATTTCAGGATAGGCCGCCGGGTGGGTCGCCAGTTTGCTGCGCACCTGGGTCAGCATCGCATCGAGGTCCTTGTCCTTGACCTTGTCGGCCTTGGTCAGCACGCACTGAAAAGTCACCGCTGAACTGTCGAGCAGCGACATGATTTCCTCGTCCACCGGTTTCATCCCGTGGCGCGCATCAATCAGCACAAAGGCCCGGCGCAGGGTCTGGCGGCCGGACAGATACTGTTTCAGCAGGCGCTGCCATTTTTCCACCACCGGCAGCGGCGCGTTGGCATAGCCATAGCCGGGAAGGTCGACCAGATAGTGATCGGGGCCTTGGGTGAAATAGTTGATTTCCTGGGTGCGGCCCGGGGTGTTCGAGGCCCGTGCCAGACCTTTGGTGCCGGTCAGCGCGTTGATCAGGCTGGACTTGCCCACATTGGAGCGGCCGGCAAAGCAGACCTCCATACGGTCGGCAGGCGGCAGGCCGGACATCGCCACCACACCTTTGACAAACTCGGACTCGCCGGCAAACAGCTTGCGGCCCTTTTCGGCTGTGAAATCGTCTGGCGTTTCGGCCAGGGTAAATTGAATTTGCATCAGAGCACCTTTACTGCGTCGCCGGTTTTGATTGCACCGCCCCGGATCACTTCGGCATAGACCGAGAAATCCTGATGGCCCCAGGTGTCTTTCAGAACCTTAAGTGTGTCGGCGTCACGTACGCCGGTTTTGGGATTGGCGGTCGTCGCCAGACAGCGCACGACTCGCTCACGTATCTTGAACACCGCTTCGCCGATTTGCACCCTGCGGTCAATCCAATCATGTTCCGCCCAGGCGGTGCCCAGGTCAAACCAGATATTGCCGCGCCAGCGCAGCGGCGACAACTCCTGGCCCATCGCGGTTTCCACGGCCCGGTGAGACGCCCAGTTGCACAGGGTCACCGAGGGGTAGTCGGTATCGGTCATGCCACGGTCGGGCACCCGAATGATCCGGGCTGATGCGGCGCGGTTGGTGGGCATCAGCGGTTTCACCCAGTCCAGAAACCCGGGCAGATCCTCTGCCGACCCGGGCGAGAACGCAAGTTCCGGGCGATTGGGATGGCGCAGGGTGACGCGGCCAGTGACATCGTCCAACTGGGCGTTGATCGCCATCAGCTCTGGCGCCTTGGAGCCACGGCTGAAATTGGCGCAGGGCACCCATTTGGTAGTGTCCGCCCTGGAGGCCTCATGCGCGACCGCCCAAACACGATCGCCGGGCATGGTGTGCCCGGCGATCAAGGTAACGCTGTCCAGCGGCTCCCGACCATGTGATTTGATCGGGTGCCGCCAGATGTCAGTCACTTGGCATGTCATTTTTTATCCGTCTTTGGCGTTTTCTTGAAGCCGGATTTGATATTGCCGAAGATGTCAGGCGTGTAGCCCTGACTGCGCATGATCAGATACTGCTGGGTAAAGGTGATCGTGTTGTTGGCAATCCAGTAGACCACCAGCCCCGAGGCAAAACCGCCCAGCATGAACATGAACACCCAGGGCATCCAGGCAAAGATCATCTGCTGTGTCGGATCGGTCGGTGCCGGGTTCAGCTTTTGCTGCAGGAACATCGAGACACCCAGCAGCAGAGGCAGAATACCGATCAGCACGGTGGCCATCAGGGTTCCGGGATCAGGCGCGCCCCATGGAAGCAGACCATACAGGTTCATGATCGAGGTCGGGTCCGGCATGCTGAGATCCTGGAACGGACCAAAGAACGGCGCCTGGCGCAGCTCGAATGTTACAAAGATCACCTTGTACAGCGAGAAGAAGATCGGGATCTGCATCAGGATTGGCAGGCAGCCCGCGGCGGGGTTGACCTTTTCCTTCTTGTACAGCTCCATCATGCCCTTCTGCACCGCCTGGCGGTCATCGCCGGCCTTTTTCTTCAGCTCTTCCATCTGCGGCTGCAGTTCCTTCATCTTGGCCATCGAGACGTAGGATTTGTAGGCCAGAGGGAACAGAATTGCCTTGATGATCAGGGTCAGGACGATGATCGAGACGCCCATGTTGCCAATGATCTGGTTGAGATTGTGCAGCAGCCAGAAGATCGGCTTGGTCAGGAAGAAGAACCAGCCCCAGTCGATACTGTTGATGTAGCCAGCCACACCGTCTGCCTCGTAGGCGCGGATGGTGGCCCATTCCTTGGCGCCGGCAAACAACTGGCTGGTGACTTCGGAGGTCTGGCCAGCGGCAACGGTCATCGTCGGCAGCACAATGTCGGTTTGGTAGATATCGCGGCGCTCGTCGTATTTGGCGATTGAACGGAAGGCCTGGCCGCTGGCCGGGATCAGCGTCGACATCCAATAGTGATCGGTGAAGCCGACCCAGCCATTGGCCTCGACCTGGAACACCTCGGCCGGTACGCCCTCGCGCGCATTCACGTCAAGATCGGGCATATTGCCATATTTGGTTTCGCTCAGGGTGCCATCGGTCATGCTGATGGCGCCTTCGTGCAGGATGAAGAAGTTCTTCAGATCCGCAGGTTCGCCATGCCGGGCCAGGGTGCCGTAGGGGGCCAGAGCCACCGGGGCGCTGCTGTTATTGGTCACCGACTGGGTGACGCTGAACATATAGTCTTCGTCGATCGCAATGCGGCGCGAGAAGGTCAGGCCGCTGCCATTGTCCCAGGTCATGGCGACCGGGGTGTCTGGGGTCAGGATGTTATCGCCCTGCGCCTGCCAGATGGTGTTGGCACCGGGAACGTCATCGGCGGCCAGACCGGAGCCCGGAGCCCAGCCATAGAGCGCGTAATAGGCGCCGGCTTCGCCCACAGGCGACAGCATCTTGACGATTTCGGCATCGTCTTCGATCGAGACGTGGTAATCTTTCAGCGACAGATCGTCGATACGGCCCCCCTGCAGCGAGATGCTGCCGGACAGGCGTGGGGTGTCGATGTTGATCCGCGGTGCGCTGGGGGCTTCGGCCTCGGCGGCCTGGGCGGTCGCGGTGGCATCGGCCGTTGCGGTGGCGCCAACTGCCGGGGCGCCGGCAGAGTTGCCCTCGGCCAGGGTTTCGGTGGCCACGGGATCAATGGCAGGGACCGGCTCTGGCGGTGGAAAAAAGGTATACCAACCGAGGATCACCAGGAAGCTGAGCACAGTTGCGAGTATTAGATTCTTGTTCTGATCGTCCATTTGGGACTGCAACCTTGTACATGGAATTACAGGGTGTGGTTCAACAGAGATGAACCCCAAAGGTCAAGCAGATTCGAGGGTATCGACGCTTCATTGTGCCCCAATAGGGGGATTCAAACGCGATTAACTGCGCAGTTTGCCGATCACCGGGGCGTCCTGCAGCTTTGCCTGGTGCGCGGTGATCCAGTCTAGGGTCTGATCAAACGGCATCGGGCGGCCAATGCCAAAGCCCTGAACATGGTCGCAGCCCAACTGCGCCAGCAAGGCATGCTCGCCTACGGTTTCCACCCCTTCGGCCAGGGTTTCCAGCTCCAGCCGTTCGGCCATGGTCAGGATCGCGCCGATCAGTTTTTGCTGTTCGGGATCGCGATCGGCCTTCATCACAAAGGAGCGGTCGATCTTGATGCGGGAGATATTGAAGCGGCGCACCGAGGCAATGGAGGCGTGGCCGGTGCCAAAGTCATCCAGGTCAATCTGGCAGCCAAGGGCGCCGAGGCCAATTATATTGCGGGTGATGATGTCATCGGGGGAATCGCTGACCACGGTTTCAAGAATTTCAACGGCCAGCCGGGCAGGGGCCAGTTCGAACCGTTCCATTTCCCATTTGACACGGTCCACCAGACCGGGGTTTTTCAGCTCGTCCATCGCAAAATTCACCCCAACTGTCGGCACTTCGATACCGGCAGCATCCCAGGCCTTGAGCGCGGTCAGGGCGTGATACAGCATCACCTGGCTGAGTTGCTCCATCAGCCCGGCCTCTTCCAGTGCGGGCAGGAAGGTTGCGGGCGGAATCATGCCATGCACCGGGTGCGACCAGCGCGCCAGCGCCTCAAAGCCGCTGACCTTGCCGGTGTCCGTCGAGATCTGAGGTTGGAACCAGGGTTGGATCTGGCCGCCTTCCAAGGCGGCGGCAGCATCTTCGCGCAGGTCACTGCGGGCTTTGGTGCGGCGGTGAATATCAGCCGAATAGGCACGGATACCCGAAGGGCCATTGTGCTGAGCCTCACCCAGCGCGGCGGTTGCGGCGGTGAACCACTCTGCTGGACTACGTCCCGGCGCCCGGCTGCGCATGCAAAAGCCAATGGAACAGGAGAGGTAAATCGACGCCCCGTCCAGCGGGATTGGGTGTTCCAGTGCCGCTTGCAACCGTCCGGCCAATTGAACAGTGAGCTCAAGGTCCAGCTGTTGCACCGGGGTCAGGCAAATCGCGAATTTACTGTCGCCAATGCGGGCGACGGTATCTTTGTCCCGCAGGGTCTCGATGATCCTTTCGCCGCAGCGTTGCACCACGGAATCGCCGGCGGCCTGACCGTGCCGGGAAACAAGGTCTTTGTAATCGTCGATTTCCAGCACCATCACTGCCGATCTCAGGTTGGTGTCGTCGGTCTCAATATGCACCTGTTCCAGCACAAATTCGAACCCTTCACGCAACAGCATGCCGGTGACGCTGTCGCGCGGAACATAGGATATTTTGGCGCCGCCAAAGACGCCAAGAGCGGCAAACAGCACGGGCATCCCCAGGGCAACGGTCAGCAAGGCGACCTCGCCGCCCAGCCAGAATGTGGCGAGGGTGACTGCAGGCAGAAAGGCAAGCATCGGCGGGCCAAGCAAAATCGGAGTGATTTTGCGTCGAATTCGCATCAGGTGACCTGAATTCGGATGGAGCATAAAGTGACCTTTCGCCTAAACGCATACGACGCGTTGTTTTGACAATAGGCCTATGGGTCTGACTCGTCTGTTAACGCAGGTCGGGAATTTCGTCTGATTTTGTGTCAGGCGTGGTGTTTTTCAGCTCCAGCCCCGGGAAATCGAACAGTTTCGGGTCCAGCAGATGCGACGGCCGGGCATTCATAAGCGCCCGGAACATTACCTGGCGGCGTCCGGGGCTGTTTGATTCCCAGCCGTCGAGAATCTGTTTCACCTGCTGGCGCTGCAATCCATCCTGACTGCCACAGAGATCACAGGGGATGATTGGATAGTTCATGGCGCGGGCGAACTTGTCGCAATCCGCCTCGGCCACATGGGCTAGTGGGCGGTAAACAAACAGATCGCCCTCTTCATTGACCAGTTTGGGCGGCATTGTGGCCAGACGGCCGCCGTGGAACAGGTTCATGAAAAAGGTTTCCAGGATGTCGTCGCGGTGGTGGCCCAATACCACGGCAGAGCAGCCCTCTTCGCGGGCAACGCGGTACAGGTTGCCACGCCGCAGGCGCGAGCAGAGCGAACAAAAGGTGCGCCCGGCGGGGATCTTATCCATCACCACACTATAGGTGTCTTTATATTCGATCCGGTGCGGCACGCCCATCTTCGCCAGAAATTCGGGCAGCACGGTGGCCGGAAACCCCGGTTGCCCCTGATCCAGATTGCAGGCCAGCAGATCGACCGGCAGCAATCCACGCCATTTGAGCTCATGAAGAACCGCCAGCAGAGTATAGCTGTCCTTGCCACCCGACAGGCAGACCAGCCATTTCTGCGGCTTGGCGCCGGGGTCACGGGCGCCCTGTTCGATCATGCCGTATTGCTCAATCGCCTCGCGGGTGTGCCGCACGATGCGCTTGCGCAGCTTATTAAAGCCGGTGGTTGAGGGGGCCCCGGCAAACAGCGGGTGGATGGCATTGGAATCTGTATCAAACATGTCGCGCCCCTAGCGGTTGGGGGGTAATTTGCCAAGGAAAAACCCGATTGGCCAGAGCGGCCTTTGCCTGACCCGAGACCGGGTGTCAGATGCGAAGTTGCGCCATCTCAACGTCGGTGCGGCTCTGACCGTGTTAGCCAGGGGGCAACTGCAACCTATTGTGGCGGCGTTGCTGCCGCACAGGTGACCATTATGAAAACCATTGTCGCATGGCTTGTGGGCGCTGCCCTGCTGGGGACTCCGGCGCTGTCGGAGGACGTTGTTGTTGATATGTCGCTGGGCATGTCACATGAGGTGAATCAGGTGACCGATCCGATGGCGACGGCAGCCACCGGCATGTTCCGCTTTGACCCGCCGCTGGTCCGTCTTGAGCCCGGTGAAGCTGTGGTCTTTGTGAACAGTCGGGGGCAGCACACCGTCCATTCGGTGCCGCAGCTCTGGAGCGCCGAGATGGCGCCGATTTCGATCTCGAACAAACCCCGTGTCGAGGTGCGGTTTGATGAACCGGGGGTCTACGGGATGCGTTGCAATCGGCACGGGATGTACGGCATGGCCATGCTGGTGATTGTCGGCGGTGGCGGTGGCGTCACCAGTATCGACGAGAGCCTTGGCGCCATGAGAGCCAGTGATCGTGAAAAACAGGCGTTTCGGGATCTGTTTGAGCTGTCTTCGACGCAGAACTGAGATCGCAGGTCGGCTCAGAAGGCCAGGTTATCAGGGGTGGTCATCAGATCTGTCGGGCACCGGGTCATAGCCATCGCTGCCAAAGGGGTGGCAGCGGCCAATGCGTTTGGCGGCCAGCCAACTGCCCTCTAGCGCCCCGTGTTTTTCAAGAGATTCGAGTGCGTAGGCGGAGCAGGTCGGCTGATAGCGACAATTGAAGCCAACCCAGGGGCTGAAGATCAGCCGGTAGGCGCGCACGGGCAGGGCGATGATATGGGCCAGCAGGTTCATAGGCGTTAGATAGGGGCTGCTATCGGTCTGGAAAAGGTGGCGCGCGCGCTGCCAGAGAAATTATTTTCCATGAATCTTTTTCAGCGCCTGGATCAGGTCGCCCTGTAGTTGGTCAAAGGGTCGCGCGGCGGTCTCCGTAGCGCGGCCGATCAGCACATAGTCCCAGCCGGGGAGCCCGTGAGCGGACAGCACGATCCGCGCCACCTCGCGCAACCGGCGTTTGGCCCGGTTGCGGGCGACGGCGTTGCCGACCTTCTTGGAGCAGGTAAAGCCAACCCGGATGCCGTCCTCGTCGCGACGGTTGCGACCCTGCACCATCATGCCCTTTGACCCCTGCCTGCGGGCGCGGGCAGCGGCGAGGAATTCACTGCGTTTAGAGAGGACTTGCATATTGACCTATGGCAACTGAGAGACACGGTGGGCAAACGGAAACCGCCGGAGGCGTTTCCCAAGGTTGGCAATGCCAACCCAGAGGGGCCTCCGGCGGTTTAAAATCCGTCAGAAAACTGAGTGCGCGTTTATGCGCTCAGTTCTTTGCGGCCGTGTGCACGACGTGCATTCAGGATCTTGCGGCCTGCCTTAGTGGCCATGCGCGCACGAAAACCGTGGCGACGTTTACGAACCAGGTTCGAAGGCTGAAAGGTGCGTTTCATCGCTCCGGTCTCCATTTAATTGTGTCGAGGGCAAAGTGAAGCCCTCGAAGTGTCTATCTCGAAGCCCGGTCATTAGAAGGGATTGCCGCGCGAGTCAAACCCTGTGGTGTGGGTTTTCGCTCTGAATGCAATATTTTTGGCCGAAAACCTGAGGGGAGGAGGCTGAAGGCGCCTTTCAGTGCCGATGCTCAACAGTATGGGCTGGCCCGGCTGAAACCTTTCTCACAAATCGAGGGTCACAGGTCACTGCAGCGTGATTGACCTGCAGCGTCACTCGCCTCGACCCTATTTTATGCGTAGCAAGGGACTGAACTGGAGACCAAGTAGCGATGACACAGACAAGCGATGACCCCAAACGCCCGATAATCCGGCACCTGCCGTTGCTGATCGTCCTCAGCGTGGCGGTGATCGGCGCCTTTACCCTGCGGGACTACCTGAGCTTTGAGACGCTGCGCGACAATCGCGAATCGCTGCTGGCCTACCGGGATCAGAATTTCTGGGGATTGGCGGCGCTGTTCATCGGGGTCTATATCCTCATCGTCGCCTTTTCACTGCCCGGTGCCGCGGTGGCCTCGGTCACTGGCGGCTTTCTGTTCGGGCTGGTTGCGGGCACTCTGTTCAACATCACCGCAGCGACCATCGGCGCGGCGGCGATCTTTCTGGCGGCGCGCTGGGGGCTGGGCGAGATGCTAACGGCCAAGCTGGAGGCGTCGGAAGGGCGGTTGCAGAGCTTCAAGACCGGTTTGCGTGAAAACGAGGTCTCGGTGCTGTTGCTGATTCGGCTGGTGCCCGCGGTGCCGTTTTTTGTGGCCAACCTGCTGCCGGCCCTGGTGGGGGTACGGTTTCGCACCTTCCTGTGGACCACCGCGCTGGGCATTATTCCTGGCGGTATTGTTTTCACCTGGATTGGCGTCGGCCTGGGCGAGGTGTTTGACCGGGGCGGTGAGCCGGATCTGAGCCTGCTCTGGGAACCGCATATCATCGGCCCTATATTGGCGCTGAGCGCGCTGGCGGCGCTGCCCATCCTGATCAACACCCTGCGCGGCAAGAAAGAGAGCGGATCATGAAACAGCTGAAATGTGATTTGCTGGTCATTGGGGCCGGCTCGGGCGGGTTGTCGGTTGCGGCCGGGGCTGCCCAGATGGGCGCGGACGTGGTGCTGCTGGAAGGCCACAAGATGGGCGGCGATTGCCTGAATTATGGCTGTGTTCCCTCTAAATCTCTGATCGCCAGCGCCAAGGCGGCCTATGGGCAGGGCCACAGCGCGGGCTTTGGCGTCGCGAATCAGCTGCCGCAAGTGGATTACGCCGCTGTTATGGATCACGTCGCCGAGGTGGTCGCCAGCATTGCGCCGATGGACAGTCAGGAGCGATTCGAGGGCTTTGGGGTGCGGGTGATCCGCGAGTTTGGCCATTTCATCTCACCGACGCAGGTCCAGGCCGGAGATGCCATCATCACCGCGCGCCGGGTGGTGATTGCCACCGGATCGTCGCCGCTGGTGCCGCCGATACCGGGGCTAAACACTGTGCCCTATGTCACCAATGAAACCCTGTTTGATCTGCGTGAGAAGCCCGAGCACCTGCTGATCATCGGTGGTGGCCCGGTTGGCATGGAAATGGCGCAGGCGCATGTGCGGCTGGGGTGCAAGGTGACGGTGATTGAGGGCCAGCGGGCGCTGGGCAAGGATGACCCGGAACTGGCGCGGGTGGTTTTGGACAGCCTGCGCGATGAGGGCGTCGATATCGCCGAGGGGGCGATGGTCAGCAAGATCGGTGGCTCGGCCGGGGCAATTGAGGTTGAGGTCAACACTG
The DNA here is from genome assembly GCF_030285785.1 of Parasedimentitalea psychrophila. Lineage (NCBI taxonomy): Bacteria > Pseudomonadati > Pseudomonadota > Alphaproteobacteria > Rhodobacterales > Paracoccaceae > Parasedimentitalea > Parasedimentitalea psychrophila. The sequence continues at coordinate 2,170,699 of NZ_CP127247.1, forward strand.
GCAGCACCTTCAGGGGTTCGCATCTGCTGATGGCGGTGGGGCGCAAGGCCAATACAAACCGGCTGAACCTTGCGGCTGCGGGCGTTGAGACCAGCCGCAGCGGTATTCAGGTCGATGAGCAACTGCGCAGCAGCAACAAACGGATCTATGCCATTGGCGATGTGGCTGGCGGTATGCAGTTCACCCATGTGGCCGGGTATCAGGCCGGGGTGATCATCCGATCCGCCTTGTTTGGCCTGCCCTCCAAGGCCAGGACCAGCCATATCCCCTGGGTCACCTACACCGACCCGGAACTGGCGCAGGTGGGGCTGACCGAGGCACAAGCGCGCGATATTCATGGGGTGACGCTAGAGGTGGTGCGATTCGACTATCACCACAATGATCGCGCTCTGGCCGAACGCAAAACCGGCGGGTTTATCAAGGTGATGGTGGTCAAGGGACGCCCGGTGGGGGTCTCGATTGTCGGCCATCAGGCGGGCGAGCTGATCGGCACCTGGTCACTGGCTCTGGCTAATGGGCTGAAGATGGGCCAGATTGCAGCAATGGTGTCGCCCTATCCAACAATTGGCGAGATCAATAAGCGCGTCGCTGGGGCCTATTTCTCGCCCCGGCTTTTTGATAGTCAGTTTGTTAAACGTGCGGTCCGGTTTGTGCAGCGCTGGATTCCCTGAGCCGGAAAGGGCGAAATGCTAAACTCGCTTTCAGGTCGATTTCTGATCCTGACCACAGTGTTCGTGATGCTGGCCGAAATTCTGATCTTTGTGCCCTCGATTGCGCGGTTCCGCGAGGATTACCTGCTGACGCGGCTGGAGCGGGCGCAGATCGCCTCGCTGGTGCTGCTGGCGGATGATATGCTGGAGACCGAGCTGGAGGCTGAACTGCTGGCCAATGCGGGGGTGTTCAACGTGGTGTTGCGCCGCGATGCGATGCGCCAGTTGATGCTGTCGTCGCCTATCCCGCAGCCCATCGAAGCCACCTATGATCTGCGCATGGCCAGTCCCCTTGTGCTGATCGGCGATGCCATGCGGCGGCTGGTGACTCCGGGCAACCAGATCATCCGGGTGATCGGCGCGCCGGTGCGTGAGGCTGGGCTGCTGATCGAGGTGACAATGGAGACGGCGCCATTGCGGATGGCGATGATCGACTACGGGGTGCGCATTCTGCTGCTCTCGGCGGTGATCTCGATCTTTACCGCAGTTTTGCTGTTCGTCGCGGTGCGCGCCTTTCTGGTCAAGCCGATCAAGGTGGTGGTGGGCTATATGCAGCGCTATGCCGCCGCCCCCGAAGACGCCCGCGGCATTATTCAGCCCTCGGCCGGGGTGACCGAGCTGCGCGAGGCCGAAGAGGCATTGTTGCAGTTGCAGACCGAGCTGACACAGGCGTTGAAGCAAAAACAGCGGCTGGCCCAGCTGGGCGAGGCAGTAGCCAAGATCAGCCATGACCTGCGCAATATCCTGACCTCGGCACAGCTGTTCACCGACCGGATTGAAATGAGCGAAGACCCTCTGGTGCGGCGTCTGGCGCCGAAGCTGGTGAACTCGATGACCCGCGCGGTGTCGCTGTGCGAAAGCACATTGGCGTTTGGCCGCGCTGAAGAACCTGCGCCGACACTGACCGTGATCAAGCTGAGCGAGGTGATCGGGGATCTGATCGAGGCTGAGCGCATCGTGTCTGCGGATGGCCGGATCGAGATTGTCAGCGCGGTGCCTGCCGAGCTGGAGCTGCGCGCCGACCCCGAGCAGATCTATCGCATTGTGATGAACCTGGTGCGCAACGCCGGCCAAGCGATTGCCGCGACCGGGGAGGCAGGCACCGTGACGATCTCGGCGTTTGAGGATGCCGAGGCCTGGTGGATCTCGGTCAGCGATACTGGACCGGGATTGCCCAAGCGGGCCCAGGAGAACCTGTTCACGCCGTTTCACGGCGGTGCCCGTAAGGGTGGGTCGGGGCTGGGGCTGGCGATTGCCGCCGAGCTGGCACGCGGCCACGGTGGCTCGGTCAGCCTGCGTCAGACCGGAGCCGAGGGCACGATTTTCGACGTCTGCCTGCCGAAAGGCGATGGCACCATTTAAATTCGTTTTTGGGGTTGCTCATCTGCGCTGGTCAGACTAAATCCCGGCCATAGTGCACCCGTAGCTCAGCTGGATAGAGTACCTGACTACGAATCAGGGGGTCAGAGGTTCGAATCCTCTCGGGTGCACCATTTCCACCAATCAGATTTGGCCTTGGAAACGGTGTGATTTATCACCCCTGCTGAACCGTCCGCAGGTCATGTCATCTGCAAGATTTTTGAGCTTGATCCCTTGATGTCAAAAATGATTTTCCCCTTGTGATCATCCGGCCCCAGACCATCGACTGAATACTCGACCGTGGCTTTGCCGGTGGGGTCCGTTCCATCTGCCAGTGTCACGTCGATTTTCACCGATGCGCTTGCTGCGGCGGCGCGACTCAATAACCCTTTCATCGACAGGATGCCGTCCAGGCGGACTTCCTTCACAAAAACCTGCTCAAGGTTTTGATACTTGACCAGCGCCAGGCTGAGAGAGGTGGCGAGGAAGACATCCGTAAAGGTGCCTTTTTTGGGGGTGGCGATCAGCACCAGAGGGATGTGGCTCATTTTTCCCGCCTCGGCCTGGATCTCCTTGGGTGGCATGATTGCCCCGCTTGTCTTCACCGAGGCTTTGGTGGTTTTGGTGGCGTTTGAAAACAGCTTGCCGGAGGCGCTGAGCTTGCCTTTGAAGCGCATTTTCTTGAGCTCTTCAATACGCTTGGCCTTGTCTGCAGTCGCCTTTTCCTTGAGGTATTTTGCCATTGGAGCCTTGACTGAACCCGCCCAGCTCTTCTCAAATTTTGTGTTGTTCTTGTAACCCTCCATCACCACCAGCCGGCAGTATTCGTCTACGCAGGCCACACATTCGGTGTCGGCTCTGGGGATCCGGGAGTCTGGCAATTCGAGGTGATAATCATCTCCGTCGCCATAGCCTGTTCCGGTCCCGTGATTGCGCAGATCTTGCTTCTTCATCTCCGCGACCCATTCGGATTTGAACTTGGCGAGATTGCAGATGTGTTCCTCTTTGCTGCCAAACGCCTTTTTGGGATCGACCATATATTTCTTGCCCGATTTGCCCGGACCGTGGGTGTACATGTTGATGTGTCGGGCGCTGTCGTTCATGTGGCTGCCGGAACAGGTCCAGCTGTCGCCTTCGGCCACCTCGGTTGCCTGTTGCTTGGCGGTGCGCCCCTTGGTGGACGGCCCCTTGGACATGATGAAGGTGAGCTTCATCACCATGTCTTCGCCTGAGGGGACGGTCGCTGCTGCGCCGGTTTTTTGTGTCTTGGAGGTCGGTTTCTTTGCTTTCTTAGCCTCGGCTTCGAGACGTTTGTCGATCTCTTTGACCTTGGCGGTGCGCAATGCCGTCATCCGGGTTTCCATGCCGCTGGCAAAGGCCTTTACCTTTTTCTCAATCAATGTCCCTGATTTGCTCATGATAAAATCCCATTGGAGCGTCAAAGATGAATATGTGTCAACGCGCCTGACCCAAGTTGAAATGATCTAAGTAAATGTCTTTTGAATGTGGTGATGATTTTAGGCCCAGATCGGATTCATGTAAAGGTTGTTTAATGCGCGAGCGACGCAGCTTGAACGAGGGCGCTGTTTTTGATCTTTGCGCCGGCGATCAGGCCTGGATCGGCCCATGGCTCATGCGCGGTTTTGCTAGCGGGGCTTGAACAGGTCGGGCCGCTCCGCTTCGATCGGCTCGATATATTTGACCAGCAGCCGCACGTGATTGCGGGTTGCCAGCTTGGCGGCCTCGGGGTCGCGGGCGATAATTGCGGCAACAATGGCGGTGTGTTCTTTGATTGCGGATTGCATGCGGCCCGGTGTCGGCATGTGCAGGTGTCTGGCCCGCAGCACCTGTGTCCAGGCGGTATCCGCCAATAGGGCCAATCGTTTGAAGCCGGTAAACGACATGATCAGATTGTGCATGTCCGTGTCCACCTGCAGAAATCCCTCGATGTCGCCATCTTCGGCCAGCGCCTCTTGCATGCGCAGGTTTCGTCGCAACAATACGATCTGCGGTTCGGTTATATTCAGGGCCACATGTTCAACGGCGGCCATTTCCAGTGCCTCACGCAGGAATGCGCCTTCGCGGATGTCGTCCATTGAAAACCGCGACACAAAGGTGCCAGCCTGGGGTACAATATCGACCAGCCCTTCGGCGGCGAGCTTGGTGACGGCTTCGGAGACCGGTGAGCGAGAGACGCCAAGAGTGTCGCAGATTGTCGTCTTGCGCAGAATCTCGCCGGGCCGGTAGACCAGCGACAGAATGGCGTCCTTTAGAACAAGATGCACCCGTGTCGACAGAGAGCCGCTAAATTGGTCCAGCGGCAGCAATTGGGGCATAGTGTCCTTGTCCTGTTGCATCACGTCGCCTTTACTCACTGCATCTAACATGTTCGTCGCATTGCCTGTTGCGTCACGGGCAGGAGCCCGTAACGCACTGATTTCACGCTTTGCGACCGGTGTTAATGGTTGTCGCGTGGCATGGTGCCATGGGCGATGTCCTGGAACTCATCCGCCCCGTCCAAGATCATCCCCTCCGAGAAGGGGCGGACCTTTTCGCGGAACAGCTCTTGCCAGGGGGTCTGGCTGGGCGGTGTATAGGCATCGGCCGGCAGCGCCGCGCGGCGCTTTTCAATCTCAGCCTCGTCGACCAGCATATTGGCGGTGCAGGCGTTCAGGTCGATGCGAATGCGATCACCGTTTTGCACCAGTCCCAGTCCGCCGCCATCCGCCGCCTCGGGCGAGGCATTCAGGATCGAGGGTGAGCCGGAGGTGCCGGACTGGCGGCCATCGCCAAGGCAGGGCAGCGCGTGGATACCTTTCTTCAGCAGATAGGCGGGTGGCCGCATGTTCACCACCTCGGCGCCACCGGGATAGCCGATGGGACCGGCGCCGCGCATGATCAACACACAGTGTTCGTCGATGTTCAGCGCCGCGTCGTCGATGGTGGCGTGGAATTGCTCTGGCCCGTCAAACACCACGGCGCGGCCTTCAAAGGCGTTGGGGTCGGTGGGCGAAGACAGATAGCGGTCGCGGAACTCGGTCGAGATGACGCTGGTTTTCATGATCGCGCTGTCGAACAGGTTGCCGCTGAGGTTGATGAAACCCGCCTCGGCCCCTAGCGGCGCGGCCACGGGGTGGATCACCTCGGCGGTGATGGAGCGTTTGTCGCTACAGTTTTCACCGATGGATTTGGCATTGGCGGTCACCGCATTGGGGTGCGGCAACAGATCGGCCTGCATCAGCTCGCCAATCACCGCGGGCACACCGCCAGCGCGGAAGAAATCCTCGCCCAGGTATTCGCCGGCGGGCTGCAGGTTGACCAGCAGCGGCACCTTGTGACCAAGGGTTTGCCAGTCGTCGTTGGTCAGTTCGATTTTCAGATGTTTGGCAATGGCGTTCAGGTGGATTGGCGCGTTGGTGGATCCGCCAATCGCCGAGTTGACCACAATGGCGTTTTCAAAGGCCTCGCGGGTCATGATGTCGGTCGGCTTCAGGTCCTCGTGCACCATGTCAACAATGCGCTGACCGGTGTGATAGCTGATCTGGCCGCGATGGCGATAGGCCGCCGGGATCGCCGCTGAGCCGGGCAATTGCATGCCCAGGGCTTCGGCCAGCGAGTTCATCGTGCTGGCGGTGCCCATGGTGTTGCAGAACCCGACCGAGGTGGCCGAGGAGGCGACCAGTTCCAGAAAGCCGTCGTCGTCGATATCACCGGCTGCCAGCAATTCGCGGGCTTTCCAGACGATGGTGCCCGAGCCGGTGCGCTCACCACGGAACCAGCCATTCAGCATCGGGCCAACCGACAGGGCAATCGCCGGGATGTTGACGGTGGCCGCCGCCATCAGCAGCGCCGGGGTGGTTTTGTCACAGCCGATGTTCAGCACCACGCCGTCAATCGGATAGCCAAACAGGGTTTCCACCAGGCTGAGATAGGCCAGGTTGCGGTCCAGCATCGCGGTGGGGCGCTTGCCGGTCTCCTGGATCGGATGCACCGGGATTTCAATCGGAGTGCCGCCATTGGCAATGATGCCGTCGCGCACCCGCTTGGTCAGCTCGATGTGGTGACGGTTGCAGGGGCTCAGGTCTGATCCGGTCTGGGCAATGCCGATGATCGGCTTGCCGGACTGCAATTCTTCGCGGGTCAGCCCGTAGTTCAGGTAACGCTCAAGATAGAGCGCCGTCATCTCGGGGTCTTCGGGGTTGTTGAACCATTTCTGCGAGCGCAGTTGCGGTTTGGTGCCGGACATGTTGGCACTCCTTTGGTTTTGAGTGTTTCGTTAGCCGGACCAGGGGCGGTGCATGGTTTTAAGGCAATAAGGCCGGTTGTCACAGAAACGCGCTGGGCGAGATGGTGACCTGAATTTCCCCTCCGTTTCTACTATGGCTATTCCAAAGTGAACTAAAATACTAGTGTGCTAATGTGGGGGAGGGAGTGATCGCGCGACTAAGGTGGGGAGCAGCAGGGTTTTCTGGACTTAATCGGCAAGGGCACGTTGATTGCGGGCTCAAGCCAAGGGATAAGTCACAGCCTGTGCGCTGCGGCGGACTGAAGGTTTCAAATTGACTGGAGAGACTATGACAAAGCCTACAATTGCCTTGCTGGGGACGGGACTGATGGGGGCGCCGATGGTGCGCAATCTGCTGGCTGCCGGATACCCGGTTCAGGTCTGGAACCGCAGTGCGGCAAAGGCTGAGGCATTGGTCGCAGATGGCGCGCTGTTCTGCGGCTCTCTGCCTGAGGTGGTGAAGGGGGCTGATTTTATCATCAGCATGTTAAGCGATGGATCGGTGACGGGTGCCATTGTCGCAGACCCAAGTGTGGAAAATGCCTTGGGCAAGGGCGCAGTCTGGTTGGAAATGAGTTCGGTCAAGCCAGATGAGGCGCGGGCGCAGCGGGATCACCTGCATGGGCTGGGGGTGAAACATCTGGACGCTCCGGTGTCGGGGGGCACCAAGGGCGCCGAAGCTGGAACATTGGCAATCATGGTTGGCGGTGATCGGGAGGTATTCGACGCCGCGACACTGGTTTTGCAGGCGATGGGGCGAGTGGTCTATGTGGGGCCATCGGGCGCCGGGCAGCTGGCCAAGCTGGCCAATCAAGGGATTGTCGCCAGCACAATTGGCGCGGTGGCCGAGGCCATGCTGCTGCTGGAAGAGGGTGGCGCCGATCCGGCGGCGGTGCGCGACGCGCTAAAGGGCGGGTTTGCCGATAGCACCATCCTGCAGCAACACGGAGAACGGATGACGACGCGCAACTTTGCGCCGGGTGGTCTGTCGCGGATTCAGCTCAAGGATCTGGATAACCTGTTGGAACAGGCGGCATTGCTGGGTCTGGACCTGCCGATGTCGCGGGCCATGCGCCACAGGTTTGCCCATCTATGCGAGGAGATGGGTGGCGGCGATCTTGATCATTCGGGGCTGTATCTGGAACTGCGCAAACACAACAACAGAAAGGGTACTGATCAATGACCAAGATTTTGATCATCGGCGGTGGTGGTATGATTGGCCAGAAACTGGCGCGCCAGTTGGCTGCGGACGGCTGGCAGGGGCAGGTGGCCGAGGTCACTCTGTATGATGTGGGCTTTCCGTCAAACTGTGCTGAGGCGCATCGGCGGATCGTTGGCAATCTGACTGGCAATGGCGCCGCAACCGGGCTGGCGGCGACCCGGCCTGACATCGTGTTTCATCTGGCTGCTATTGTCTCGGGCGAGGCTGAGCAGGATTTCGACAAGGGGTGGCAGGTGAACATGTTTGCCGGCTGGTCCCTGCTTGAGGCGCTGCGCGGGGAACACGAGGCAAGCGGCGGCAGTTATCAGCCGCGGGTTGTCTTTTCGTCTTCGATTGCGGTGTTCGGGGCCCCGTTCCCGGATCAGATTAGCGATGACTTCCTGTCCTCTCCGCTGACCTCATACGGCGCGCAAAAGGCGATCTTTGAGTTGATGCTGAGCGACTTTAGCCGCAAGGGCTATGTCGATGGGGTCTCTATCCGGTTGCCGACGATCTGTGTGAGGCCCGGCAAGGCGAACAAGGCGGCGTCGTCGTTTTTCTCCAGCATCATCCGCGAGCCTTTGAATGGCCGCAAGGTCATTCTGCCGGTGTCTGACAGCCTGCGCCACTACCATGCCTCGCCCCGGTCGGCGGTTGGTTTCCTGAGCCATGCGGCCTCGCTGGACACAGGCCTGCTGGAGGGGCGGTTGAGCCTGAATATGCCGGGTCTGTCCTGCACCGTGGCAGAGCAAATCGAAGCCCTGAGCGACATTGCCGGCGCTGGCACCGTTGCATTGATCAGTTCTGTTGAAGACCCGGAGATTGCCAGAATCGTCGGCGGCTGGCCGCAGGATTTTGACAGTGCCCGCGCCACTGCGCTGGGCTTTCGCTCAGAAACCAGCTTTTGCGACATCATCCAGACCTACATCGACGAGGATCTGGGCCACAGCTGATAGATGACGGCCTGCGGGGGCGCGTCGTCTTGGTTTACGATTTTGGAAAAAACGCTGTGTTTGGCGCCCCCGCCCAAAGGTTCGCAACTTTTTGCCAGCTTAGGGGTTGCGCCTGTTCGCGGCTGCTACTAAACGCGGCCATAGTGCACCCGTAGCTCAGCTGGATAGAGTACCTGACTACGAATCAGGGGGTCAGAGGTTCGAATCCTCTCGGGTGCACCATTTTCCCAACCCGCCAATCTTTGTGATCTATGCGCAGCCCGGATGTTTCCCGTGTTGACACTGTGGTATCCGCATCGCAACGCTGGCGCAACGATGCGGGGAGCGGATATGGGCAGGCACGAGCAGTTGAAATTTCCGGTGATACGGACGGTTGGGCTGCAGGGCATGTTGGTGTCATTTGCAGATGCACTGAGCGAGCCATCGAACCGGGCGACACTGGGTTTTCAGGCGGCGCTGGCGCAGGTGGCGATAGAGGGCGTGATTGAAACCTCGACCTCGCTGGCATCAGTGTTTGTGCGGTTTGACCCGAGCTCCCTGTCCCATGATCAGCTGCGGGCGCAGCTGGAGAGCCTGTTGAGCGATCAAGACTGGTATGGCGCGCCGCTGCCCGAGGGGCGACGGTTCTGGCGGGTACCGACGGTCTATGGCACCGATCTGGCACCGCAACTGGCTGAGGCCGCCGATGCTGCCGGGATGAGCGAGGCGCAGGCGATTGACAGTCTCGGCTCGGCGCGGGTGCGGGTGCTGACCATCGGCTTTGCCGCCTCGCAGCCTTATTTGGGCACCTTGGGCGAGGAATGGGACCTGCCGCGCCAGACTGCGCTGACACCAAGGGTGCCGTCGGGCGCATTGGTGCAGGCGATCCGGCAGTTTGTGCTGTTCACCGCGCCGGCCCCAACCGGCTGGCGGCACGTTGGACAGACCGGCATGCGGCTGTTTCGCCCCGAGCGTGAAGATCCCTTTGCCCTGCGGGCGGGGGACGAGTTGATATTTGAGCCGGTGGCGCGGGCTGATCTTTTGCGCCTGCGCGAGGAAGACCCGGACAACGGCGGCGCTATTGTGTCCGAGATTACGTCATGAGCGGCTTTCGGGTGTTGCAGGCCGGGCCGGTTGTTTCGGTACAGGATATGGGGCGGCCGGGGTTGCTGGAGCGCGGCATTTCACAGGGTGGTGCTGCGGATGTGCTGGCGCTGGCTGAGGGTGCGGCGCTGCTGCGACAGGATGCCGGGCTGGCGGCGCTGGAAATGGGCGGCATTGGCGGCACGTTTGAGGCAACCGGGGCGCTGCGTATCGCGCTGACCGGGGCGCCGATGCAGGCAACACTGGAGGGTGTCGCCCTGGCCTGGAATGCTTCGCATCAGGTTGCAGCCGGGCAGAAACTGGTGATCGGAGCCGCCCGCCGTGGGGTCTATGGCTACCTGCATCTGGGCGGCGGCATTGCGACAGATCCCTTGCTGGGATCGCGGGCGGTGCATTTGATGGGCGGGATTGGCCGGGCGGCACAGGCGGGGGATCTGCTGCCCGCCGGGCCGGACACTGGCCGCGAGACGGGTCTGGGGATTACGCCCGAGGACCGGTTCGCGGGCGGCGTGTTGCGCATCGTCGAGAGCTTTCAGAGCAGCCTGTTCCCGGATGCGGTTCTGGCGCGTTTTGGCGAGACCGCGTTTGCGCGCGGTGGCCGGGCCAACCGCATGGGGGTGGAAATGGTCTCGGACGGGGCCGGTTTTTCGGCTGCGGGGCAGTTGAACATCCTGTCCGAGGTGATCGCGCCCGGTGATGTGCAGATGACCGGCGACGGCAAGCCCTTTGTGCTGCTGCGCGAGTGTCAGACCACCGGCGGCTATCCCCGTATTGGCACCGTGCTGCCCTGTGATCTGGCGCGGGTGGCGCAGGCCGGCCAGGGCGCGGCGCTGCGGTTTGAATGGGTGACGTTGCAGGACGGGCTGGAGATACAGGCCCGATACGACGCTCAGGTAAAAACGCTGCCGTCCCGTTGCGCGCCGCTGGTCCGCGACCCCGCTGAGATGGCAGATCTATTATCCTACCAATTGATCAGCGGCGCCGTCTCGGCTGGCGCTGATCCTTTCGACACTGGAGAGAACAGATGAGTAAATCGGTCGATTTGAATGCCGACATGGGCGAAAGCTTTGGTCCCTGGACCATGGGCGATGATGCGGCGCTGCTGGACATAATCTCCTCGGCCAATATCGCCTGTGGCTTTCATGCCGGTGACCCGGACGTGATGGCGGCCACCATGACCCGGGCAATCACCTGCGGCACCGGCATCGGATCACACCCCGGATTTGCCGATCTGCAGGGGTTTGGGCGGCGCAACATGAAGCTGTCCGAGGCCAACCTGAAGAACCTGGTGCGTTATCAGCTGGGGGCCTCGCGCGGCATGGCGGCGGCGCTGGGCGGCAAGGTCCGGCATCTGAAACTACACGGGGCGCTGGCCAATATGTGCAGCGTTGACGGCGATATGGCGCGGGCCTGTTACGAGGCGGCGCTGGAGGTGGACCCGGAGATCATCATCATGGTGCTGGCGGCCACCGCGATGGAGGATGTGGTGCGGGATCTGGGCTGCAACTGGGCCGGAGAGATCTTTGCCGATCGCGCGTATAATGATGACGCAACGCTGGTTGATCGCTCCATTCCCGGCGCGGTGATTCATGATCCGGCAGTGGCTGGCCCGCGTATTCTGCAGATGGTGCAAGAAGGCGCGATCATTACCGAAAGCGGCAAGCGCATCCCGACCTCAATCGACACGATTTGCCTGCATGGGGACACTCCGACTGCTGTGGCATTGGCTGGATCGGTGCGCGACAGCCTGACGGCGGGTGGCATTGATATCGCCCAGTTTACCGAACGGCGGGGCTGATTACCGGGCGGCGGGGCTGAATATCTGGACTTAGCCCGCCCCCTCTTCCGGTGGCGGGCTTTGGCGTCAATCCAGATCCGGGCGTTGCCCATAGTGTCATTTTGGGGATTATTGTGAGTAAAGATTAATATTGTTTGGCTTTATTTCAATGAGTTGCGCTGATTTATCAAAAATTGGATATTGGATGCTACCCAAAGAGCTGTTCTGCATAGTACAAGGTCTCGACCTATCAATTGACTGTCAGGACAATGCGCAATGAGCTTTCAGTTCTTCTCGGATAAAAACCGCCCGGTGCATCTGGGGCCTTTCCCGCTGGAACGGCTGGCGCGCGGGGGGATGCCTGATCTGGATGGCGTGCCGCGATTCCAGCCGCTGAATTTTCGCCGCCCAAAGCTGCCGGCCTCGATCGTCAATGCGATGGGCGAATATCAGGCGATGATGGATGCCATCCGCGATGGCATGGTCAACAAGGCCCGCGCCGACTGTCCGAGTGACCCGACCGAGCGGGCTGAGCATATCAAGGGGTTTGGCTATTTCTCGGATGCGGCGATGGTGGGGATTGGCCCGATGGTGGCCTCGGCGCGGCTGGATTTGCCTTACCGCAACCCTGACATTGACCGCTTGGCGCAAGACCTGAAAACCCGGCAGACCAAGACATTGGCAGCCGGCATCGATTTGATCATGGCGGATCTGAAAGAGGCGATGGTGGCGCCGCCAACCACCATTGGTGATCATTCGCGCGCCATTGTGTTTCTCTATGACATGCAGCGCGACCCAAAGACGGATGAGGCGGGCTGCGAGTGGCTGCAGGATGCGCAGGACCATCGCGCCTGCCTGCGCGCCAGTGAAACCGCCGTTGTGCTGGCCAATTACATCCGGTTGCTGGGCTGGGACGCCAAGGCGCATACCGGCACCTCGTCGGATGTGGATCTGAACCAGCTGGCGGTGGCGGCGGGCTTGGCTACGGTTGAAGATGGTCAGCTGGTGAACCCCTATTTAGGCAGCCGCTTTGGTATTGCAGTGGTGACCACCGATTTTGATCTGGCGATGGATTTGCCTTTGGTGGCGATGGATCAGCAGCCGCTGATGCAGATCAAGGGCCCGCGCTGGTGGCTCGGTCTCGGCTCGCAGCGCTCGGCGTTGAATGTCGATCCGTATCGCAACCGGGACTATAAGGATGGGGCGCACCCGTTTGAGACACTGACCCGGGTAGAGGCGCCAACCACTTATATCGACGAAGCGCATGTGGCGCGGGTGCCGAAGCGGTCTGACATGTTTGCCCGGGCGCAGTTCGGCGACATGGGCAAGGGCAACCAAAAGGCTGCGACCGGCGGGTTTTATGTCCGCAAGGCAGCGCCCTCGATGGCGCAGCGGCGGATGCTGGGGGCCTTTGTGCTGTTGCAGGATGGCGAGTCTGCCATCGGTCCGCGGCCAAGTGATGCCGCGCGCAACGCCGCCAATATCAAGGCGGCCAGCTATTGGCTGGGGATTGATGCGGTTGGTATCAGCCGCTGCCCGGACTGGACCTGGTACAGCCACGATGCCACCGGCGCCGAGATTGTACCCGAGCATGATCAGGCGATCAGCATGATTGTCGATCAGGGGTTTGAGACCACCGACGGCACCTCGGGCGATGACTGGATCGCGGTGGCGCAGTCGATGCGCGCCTATTTGCGGTTCTCATTGCTGGGCGGGGTGATTGCCCGCCAGATCCGCAATCTGGGCTACAAGGCCAAGGCGCATTCGGTGATGGACGGCGAGGTGCTGCAACCGCCGCTGCTGCTATTGTCCGGGCTGGGCGAGGTCAGCCGCATTGGCGAGGTGATCCTGAACCCGTTTCTGGGGCCACGGCTGAAGTCGGGCGTTGTCACCACCGACATGCCGATGGCACATGACAGGCCGATTGATTTTGGCCTGCAGACGTTCTGTGAAAGTTGCAATAAATGCGCCCGTGAATGTCCAGCGGGGGCGATCACCGCCGGCCCCAAGAAGATGTTCAACGGCTATGAGATCTGGAAGAGCGACAGCCAGAAATGCACCACCTACCGGATCACCACTCCGGGCGGGGCGATGTGTGGCCGCTGTATGAAGACCTGCCCGTGGAATCTGGAAGGGCTGTTTGCCGAGAAACCGTTTCGATGGGCGGCAATGAACCTGCCCAAGGCGGCGCCGGCGCTGGCCAGGCTGGACGATATGGTCGGCAACGGCGAAATGAACCCGGTCAAGAAATGGTGGTGGGATCTGGAGATGCAAGAGGACGGTGGCTATCGCCCAGCCCGCCACCCGGTCAACGCCCGTGCCCTGCAAAAGGATCTGAAACTGGTCCACGGAGATCAGACACTGGCGGTCTATCCGGCCAATCTGGCGCCGCATCCCTGGCCTTACCCGTTCCCAATGGACCGCGAGGCCGGGATCGAGGCCTATCAGGCAATGATCACGGCCGAGGACTACAAGGCGCGCAGGGCGCGGGGTGAGAGCGGCGATTGGCAGCATATCTATAGTAGCGGCTCTGACAGTCCGGTGCTGCCGGTGGTGATATCAGCGGCCAAAGCCATGAGTCCCGATGTCACTAAGTATGAGTTCCGCAGTCTTGACGGCTCGGACCTGCCCGACTGGGCGGCGGGGGCGCATCTGGATATCGTGGTGGCGCCGGAGTTCCTGCGGCAATATTCGATGTCGGGTGATCCGGCGGACCGCAGTCGCTATCAGATCGGGGTGCTGCGCGAAGAGCAGGGCCGGGGGGGATCAGCGCTGCTGCACCGAATTTTCGCCGAGGGGCGGCGGATTTTCATTTCCAAGCCGATCAATCACTTCCCGCTGGATGACAGCGCCAGCAAGAGTTTCCTGATGGGTGGCGGCATTGGCATCACCCCGATGATTGCCATGGCGCATGAGCTCTATGCCAAGGGTCGGGCGTTTGAGCTGCATTATTCACTCTCCTCCCGGTCCGGGGCTGGTTATGTGGACGAACTTGCCGCGATGCCCTGGGCAGAGCATGTCACGCTGCATGTCTCGGACCAGGGCGGGCGGGCGGATCTGGACGCGGTATTGAGCGGCTACCGCGACGGCTGGCATCTCTATACCTGCGGTCCCGATCGTTACATGGATGCGGTGATGACAGCGGCTGAACGCCAAGGGTTCCCGGAGCAGGCGCGGCATCTGGAGTTCTTTTCGGTGCCGGAGCTGCCCGAATATGAAAACCATGATTTCACCCTGAAACTGGCGCGCTCGGGGCGGCAGATCCTGATCCCGGCGGATCGGTCGGCAACGGATGTGTTGGCTGAAGCGGGAGTGCATGTGGATGTGAAATGCGCCGACGGTATCTGCGGCGTTTGCAAATGTGGGCTGGTCTCTGGTGCGGTTGAGCACCGGGATTTTGTCCTGTCCAAAGCCCAGCAGCAGACCGAAGTGGTGCTGTGTCAGTCGCGCGCCGCTGATCGGGATGGGGTGATTGTTGTCGACCTATAGCTCTTGGCGAAGCGACCAACGGCTCCCGCCCGCGGCCCCCTGCATCAAAGATGCCCGGTCCGCCGTTGGGCCGGGCGCCAAGCGGGGCTTGGCGCGGCGCAGCGCTTGGGGGTCGTTTTGAGATCAATTTGTGCAGGGTGCTCGGGCAGGGTGCTTGGGCGGGGCCACAAAGGGCAGGGGGGTATTCGGGCGGGTGTACAAAGGGCGGATATACCTGACTTGACAGGCCATGCCGCCGCAGGGACAGTCTTGGCATCCCGCGGCAGACTTTATTTTGCCACCAATATATTTTGAGAGAAGCATGGAATTATTTCCCACCGGTTCGCGACCGTCCAAGCGCGGCGATCCAGATTGGTTTTTAGGTCAGGTTTGGCTGGAGCCGATCCTCGCCGCACCGGCGCCATCCAGAAACCGATCTGTCCGGGTCACCTTTGAGCCGGGCGCCCGCACCGCCTGGCACAGTCATCCGTTGGGTCAAACTGTCTATGTGATCTCGGGGGCTGGATTGATCGGCCGTCGTGACGCGCCACCACAGGTTCTGGGTGCCGGAGATACGGTTTGGATCGCTCCGGGGCAAGAGCACTGGCATGGGGCCGCGCCAGGCTCAGGATTGCAGCAAATTGCCATACAGGAAGCCGAAAGTGGTTTTGTGACCACCTGGATGGAGCATGTGCCCGATGAGGACTATCTGGCGCCCCCAAGATGAGCCTGAGCATGAGCCCGAGCGCCAGCGGCGACGCAGCTCAGAGTGAGCGTCGGCCCGCCCGGTGGTTTCCCAGCTGTCGTGCCTGATGGGCCAATTGGCGGATTTCACCCCAGCGCTCCTCTATGATCATCTGGGCTGGAGCCACCCAGCTGCCGCCAACACAGGCCACATTTGCCAGCGCCAGATAGTCCCGGGCGTTCTCCTGCGAGAGACCTCCAGCCGGGCAAAAATGAACCTGTGGCAGCGGCGCCCCAAAGGCGCGCAGGGCGGCCAGACCTCCGGCGGCAGCGGCGGGGAAGAATTTCATCAGATCAAAGCCACGATCCAGCAGGTGCATGACCTCGGTGGCACTTGCGGCGCCCGGCAGCAGCGGCAGGTCCAGGTCTTCGCAGCAGTCGATCACAGGAGGGGTGGCGCCGGGGGAGACCGCAAATGTGGCGCCGGCCTGCTTGGCCTCGCGGGCCTGTTTTGGGTTCAGCACGGTGCCCGCCCCGATCGTGGCTCCGGGCACCCGGACCATCAGGGATATCGCCTGCAGCGCCACCGCGCTGCGCAGAGTCACCTCCAGCACCGGCAATCCGCCTGCAACCAGGGCTTCGGCCAGCGGCACCGCATGGGCCAAGTCCTTGATCACCAGCACCGGGATCACCGGGGCCTGATGGCAGAGCATATGCATGGAGGGCGTTGGCCGGGTTTTGTTTTGTGCGATGGCTCGGGTCATCAGCGGGCCCCGACAGTTGCGGTTGGTTGGGGATGCGTTCGCGCCGATGTCGTTGCATGGACCAAAGCGATCAATGGCGCACAAAGCCTGCTGCCCTGCGCAGCCATGGCCCCGTTTAGGCACGCCAAATTCGGTGCCTCTGCTGTCAGCGCCGATTGCATCATGTCTGCGTCATGTCCATGCCCACCTTCGAGTCAGGAGCTAGGGCATGTGGGCAAAAGGTAAATGCCTGATGAGCTTTGGGTGAGAGGCGATCAAATGGCCCGGCAGTGCCGACGAGCCCCGATCATCCGGCGGCCTGGCAGCGCCGCTCAGACCGGCAGTCGGTTCGCCGGTGGCGGCGCTTGCGAGGCCGGACAGGGGGCGATTCGCATGCGGGTGACTTCAGCGACGGCGACACTGAGCGATCCGCAGGGTCTCGGTTTTGCCTGAATGGTGATGAAACGGCGCGGCTCAGTTGCGGGTTTCTAGTGGCTGCGCTGACGCTTTCCACAAGATCTGGTGGTCCGATGGGGGTGGGCCCGTTTCAGGCCAGGTTTTCCCCTGCGATAACGCGGTCAAAATACGGAGGAAGTCTCTGTAGTTGATTGATTTCATGAATTTATTCACTCGTTTGGAAAAAAGATGCTGTTTGCGTAATTTAGCTGTTGCGGGCTGGGTGCGATAACCCTAGAACCCCCCCTACCGGCGGCGCAGATGTGCTACCGGGGACGCTTCGGAGAGACGGGGGATGGAGATTGGGGTTGAAGCGGGCGTGCTGAGAGATTGGCGCATCGGTTTGATTTTGGTCTCTGGGGCTTACGGGCCTAGGACCTTTGGTCTGTTGCTCTTTGAAAATTTATATATCTGAAGAGATATGTGGGCGGTTTGGTTCATTCGATGGATCAACCTGTGCATATATCAACGCTGGTAGGGTCGTATATGCATACGAACCGATGACCAGTGTCAGCTTCACTGTTTGGAGGGTTTCGGTTTCTTTTGAAACTGAAGCACAACCAAACGGTTAAACTGTCCCATTTGAACAATGGGACGATATGTGCAGAGGTTCGACGTCAAGGACACGATCGCAAGATCGTTTCAACTTGAGAGTTTGATCCTGGCTCAGAACGAACGCTGGCGGCAGGCCTAACACATGCAAGTCGAGCGCAATCCTTCGGGATCGAGCGGCGGACGGGTTAGTAACGCGTGGGAATGTACCCTTCTCTACGGAATAGCCTCGGGAAACTGAGAGTAATACCGTATACGCCCTTTTGGGGAAAGATTTATCGGAGAAGGATCAGCCCGCGTAAGATTAGATAGTTGGTGGGGTAATGGCCTACCAAGTCTACGATCTTTAGCTGGTTTTAGAGGATGATCAGCAACACTGGGACTGAGACACGGCCCAGACTCCTACGGGAGGCAGCAGTGGGGAATCTTGGACAATGGGCGCAAGCCTGATCCAGCCATGCCGCGTGTGTGATGAAGGCCTTAGGGTCGTAAAGCACTTTCGCTAGAGATGATAATGACAGTATCTAGTAAAGAAGTCCCGGCTAACTCCGTGCCAGCAGCCGCGGTAATACGGAGGGGACTAGCGTTGTTCGGAATTACTGGGCGTAAAGCGTACGTAGGCGGATCAGAAAGTATGGGGTGAAATCCCAGGGCTCAACCCTGGAACTGCCTCATAAACTCCTGGTCTAGAGTTCGAGAGAGGTGAGTGGAATTCCGAGTGTAGAGGTGAAATTCGTAGATATTCGGAGGAACACCAGTGGCGAAGGCGGCTCACTGGCTCGATACTGACGCTGAGGTACGAAAGTGTGGGGAGCAAACAGGATTAGATACCCTGGTAGTCCACACCGTAAACGATGAATGCCAGTCGTCGGGTAGCATGCTATTCGGTGACACACCTAACGGATTAAGCATTCCGCCTGGGGAGTACGGTCGCAAGATTAAAACTCAAAGGAATTGACGGGGGCCCGCACAAGCGGTGGAGCATGTGGTTTAATTCGAAGCAACGCGCAGAACCTTACCAACCCTTGACATCCTATGACAACTCCAGAGATGGAGCCTTCCTTCGGGACATAGTGACAGGTGCTGCATGGCTGTCGTCAGCTCGTGTCGTGAGATGTTCGGTTAAGTCCGGCAACGAGCGCAACCCACATCTTTAGTTGCCAGCAGGTTAAGCTGGGCACTCTAGAGAAACTGCCCGTGATAAGCGGGAGGAAGGTGTGGATGACGTCAAGTCCTCATGGCCCTTACGGGTTGGGCTACACACGTGCTACAATGGCAGTGACAATGGGTTAATCCCAAAAAACTGTCTCAGTTCGGATTGGGGTCTGCAACTCGACCCCATGAAGTCGGAATCGCTAGTAATCGCGTAACAGCATGACGCGGTGAATACGTTCCCGGGCCTTGTACACACCGCCCGTCACACCATGGGAGTTGGGTCTACCCGAAGGCCGTGCGCCAACCTGGCAACAGGAGGCAGCGGACCACGGTGGGTTCAGCGACTGGGGTGAAGTCGTAACAAGGTAGCCGTAGGGGAACCTGCGGCTGGATCACCTCCTTTCTAAGGATGTTTCTAGCCAGATCAGCTTGCTGATCTCGTGAAACACTTAGCAGATCTCCGCTTCTCACGAAGCGGCGCCCGAAATGGGTGTATGATCATAGAGACGCAAGTCTCAGTTTGGGATCGCAAGATCTCAGACAGAGCCAGGCCGTCCTCATATCTCTTCAGAAACACGCGGCAGCAGCCGTTATCGGCAGCTGTTCGGTGACATAACCACTGAGTGCTGCTCGCACACTGGTTTTGTTTTGCTTATGCAGAATGAAAATCGGGTCGGTAGCTCAGGTGGTTAGAGCGCACGCCTGATAAGCGTGAGGTCGGAGGTTCAAGTCCTCCTCGACCCACCACCCCACTTTCCGCTTCGCGGACAAGTGGGAATAACAGGTCCTCTTGGTGACAAGCGACAGGGTAGTCTACGCAGTGGACTGTCCCGACAGCGGGTCTCAGGATTACACCCTGCCTCGCAGAACATGACTGAGTGCTTCTCGCAGACTTTCCCTGAAAGTCGGCTGCCAGCACGCCCAGTCAATTTGCGGCGCAAATTAACTGGGGCCTTAGCTCAGCTGGGAGAGCGCCTGATTTGCATTCAGGAGGTCAGGAGTTCGATCCTCCTAGGCTCCACCAATTTACTTTGATTAGATCTTCAAGCATTCCTTTGAATGTTTGAACGTCCAATCGGACGTGGCTTCGCAAGAAGCCTTGACATCGTTTAGAGAGATATAATCAACAATACTGTTGGTCGCCCGAGTAAGGGAGAGACCTCAGATTGGTGCTGATCTTCCCTTCGGGGGCGTGATGCAAGCCTGTACGACATCTGTTTCCTCGGATGTTTATGGGTATGCCGGACTGAAACGACGGTGTTGTCCAAGTCAAGTAAACTAACCCGAGTACGTTCTTCAGTCACCTCCCGCACGGATGGTGATTGCATACGGGACGTGCTCAAATTGTTCGCATCATTACTATGGTGCGAGCGGGAAAGTATGCTTTTGATATCAGAGATATATGGGAACAGTTTCTTACCAGCTTCTGTTCTCTGATTGACGCAAGTCTTTCTATTTCTGGATCAAATCAAGCGCGAAAAGGGCGTTTGGTGAATGCCTTGGCAGTAAGAGGCGATGAAAGACGTGATACTCTGCGATAAGTCATGGGGAGCTGAGAATAAGCTTTGATCCATGAATTTCTGAATGGGGCAACCCACCTGATACTTTCTTATTTATACTACTTTGTTGAGACTACGAAAGGGTTCGCCCTCAAGTAGCGCTCCGCGCGGTAGGGCAAAATAAGTTGGTAAACCAGGTATTTTTAACCTGAATACATAGGGTTAAAAAGGCAAACCCGGGGAACTGAAACATCTAAGTACCCGGAGGAAAGGAAATCAATATGATACTCCCCTAGTAGCGGCGAGCGAACGGGGACCAGCCGAGCCAGATGAGTGAGAAGAACATGTTGGGAAGCATGACCATAGCGGGTGATAGTCCCGTATTCTAAGCTCTGATGGACGTATTAAGTAGGGCGGAACACGTGAAATTCTGTCTGAAGATCGGAGGACCACCTTCGAAGGCTAAGTACTCCTTACTGACCGATAGTGAACCAGTACCGTGAGGGAAAGGTGAAAAGCACCCCGACGAGGGGAGTGAAACAGTACCTGAAACCGAACGCCTACAATCAGTTGGAGGGCCCCAATGATCTTCGGATCCGGAGGCCTGACAGCGTACCTTTTGTATAATGGGTCATCGACTTGGTCTCACAAGCAAGCTTAAGCCGTTAGGTGTAGGCGCAGCGAAAGCGAGTCTTAATAGGGCGCATGAGTTTGTGGGATCAGACCCGAAACCGAGTGATCTTGGCATGGCCAGGTTGAAGGTGCAGTAACATGCACTGGAGGACCGAACCCACATCTGTTGAAAAAGATCGGGATGAGCTGTGCCAAGGGGTGAAAGGCCAATCAAACTCGGAGATAGCTGGTTCTCTGCGAAATCTATTTAGGTAGAGCGTCATCCGAATACCCTCGGGGGTAGAGCACTGGATGGGCAATGGGGGCATACAGCCTTACTGACCCTAACCAAACTCCGAATACCGAGGAGTACTAGATGGCAGACACACTGCGGATGCTAACGTCCGTAGTGAAGAGGGAAACAACCCTGACCTCCGGCTAAGGCCCCTAATTCATGGCTAAGTGGGAAAGCAGGTGGGACGACCAAAACAACCAGGAGGTTGGCTTAGAAGCAGCCATCCTTTAAAGATAGCGTAACAGCTCACTGGTCTAAATAAGTTGTCCTGCGGCGAAGATGTAACGGGGCTCAAGCCATGAGCCGAAGCCGAGGATGCACGTAAGTGCATGGTAGCAGAGCGTAGTGTGACATAGATCCTATCCTCTTTAGTGTCCTTCGGGGCATTTTGGAGGACCGGATCTTTCGATGAAGCCGGGGCGTAAGCCATCCGGTGGAGAGATCACTAGTGAGAATGATGACATGAGTAGCGACAAAGAGTGTGAGAGACACTCTCGCCGAAAATCCAAGGGTTCCTGCTTAAAGCTAATCTGAGCAGGGTAAGCCGACCCCTAAGGCGAGGCCGAAAGGCGTAGTCGATGGGAACCAGGTTAATATTCCTGGGCCAGGAAGTGGTGACGGATCTCAGAGGTAGTTCATCCTTATCGGATTGAATGGGCTGCTGAGAGGTCCCTGGAAATAGCCCTTCCATGAGATCGTACCCTAAACCGACACAGGTGGATAGGTAGAGAATACCAAGGCGCTTGAGAGAACTATGTTGAAGGAACTCGGCAAAATACCTCCGTAAGTTCGCGAGAAGGAGGCCCGGTTTCTACGCAAGTGGAAGCTGGGGGCACAAACCAGGGGGTGGCGACTGTTTATTAAAAACACAGGGCTCTGCGAAGTCGTAAGACGACGTATAGGGTCTGACGCCTGCCCGGTGCCTGAAGGTTAAAAGGAGGGGTGAGAGCTCTGAATTGAAGCCCAGGTAAACGGCGGCCGTAACTATAACGGTCCTAAGGTAGCGAAATTCCTTGTCGGGTAAGTTCCGACCTGCACGAATGGCGTAACGACTTCCCCGCTGTCTCCAACATAGACTCAGCGAAATTGAATTGCCTGTCAAGATGCAGGCTTCCCGCGGTTAGACGGAAAGACCCCGTGCACCTTTACTACAGCTTCACATTGGCATTAGGCCGAGCATGTGCAGGATAGGTGGTGGGCTTCGAAACCAAAACGCTAGTTTTGGTGGAGCCTCCCTTGAGATACCACCCTTGCTCTGCTTGATGTCTAACCGCGGTCCGTTATCCGGATCCGGGACCCTGTGTGGCGGGTAGTTTGACTGGGGCGGTCGCCTCCTAAAGCGTAACGGAGGCGCGCGAAGGTTGGCTCAGACCGGTCGGAAATCGGTCGTTGAGTGCAATGGCAGAAGCCAGCCTGACTGCGAGACTGACAAGTCGAGCAGAGACGAAAGTCGGTCATAGTGATCCGGTGGTCCCGAGTGGAAGGGCCATCGCTCAACGGATAAAAGGTACGCCGGGGATAACAGGCTGATACTGCCCAAGAGTCCATATCGACGGCAGTGTTTGGCACCTCGATGTCGGCTCATCTCATCCTGGGGCTGGAGCAGGTCCCAAGGGTACGGCTGTTCGCCGTTTAAAGAGGTACGTGAGCTGGGTTTAGAACGTCGTGAGACAGTTCGGTCCCTATCTGCCGTGGGTGTAGGATACTTGAGAGGAGTTGCCCCTAGTACGAGAGGACCGGGGTGAACGAACCACTGGTGGACCAGTTGTCGTGCCAACGGCAGTGCTGGGTAGCTATGTTCGGACAGGATAACCGCTGAAGGCATCTAAGCGGGAAGCCCCCCTCAAAACAAGGTATCCCTGAGGGCCGAGGTAGACCACCTCGTCGATAGGCCAGAGATGTAAGCGTGGTAACACGTTCAGTTGACTGGTACTAATTGCCCGATAGGCTTGATTTGATCCAGTAATAGACAGACTGTTAGCAATAACAAAAACTCTGTGAACGACAATCAAAGCATACATTCCAACCGTGTCTTAAGGTCGCCATAACTGGCGGCAAGACACGTATCAGACTATACAAGACTTGGACAAAACGGAGTGACTTGCCGTCGGCAAACACTCCGGAGTTGATGCAGGAACGCGCCTTTGCTTCGCAAAGACACTGTCTCCTGCTCGGCGCGCTTGCTCTGCAAGCTCGCCGTATATCTCTCCAAAGCGGGGATTTTCCTCGGTTTGGTGGTCATAGCGCAAGTGAAACACCCGGTCCCATCCCGAACCCGGAAGTTAAGCACTGTTGCGCCGATGGTACTGCATCTTAAGGTGTGGGAGAGTAGGGCACCGCCAAACCTAGAAAAATCCCCAACGATAACAAACAATACCTTCAGAACAAACCATCGTCCTGAAGCACCACAGTCTCGCCGCACATCGCAAGAGAGACTGACCTGGGCTCAAGCAGCGTAAGCGGTAGCCCAAACAAAACTGTCGCGGGATGGAGCAGCCCGGTAGCTCGTCAGGCTCATAACCTGAAGGTCGTAGGTTCAAATCCTACTCCCGCAACCAATATAACACAGACAAATTACAACACGTTACACCCCGCTTCGGCGGGGTTGTTTGCGTTTAGGTTTCGCGTGTGGAAGCATGCGGAGCCAGTTCGAAGCGTGGCTACCGTGCAACAGGTGCAAACAGGCGGGTAAGGGGTTAACGGCCCATCAGCGGCCATTCGTGCCAATCACGTCTAACGGCAGCTCCCAGGGTAATCCCCCCATTTTTAACAGGGGGCGGTCGTAGAATTTACGCGGCCATTTTCAGTTTCATTGCGGGTGTGATGCCGCCGAGGCCCATATTCGGGCGGTCATTATTGTAAGTCCATAGCCATTGTGTGGCAAAGTCCTGTGCCTCCTCTATGTTTTCGATGATATGTTGGTCCAACCATTCATGCCTGACGGTGCGATTATAGCGCTCGATGTAAGCGTTCTGCTGCGGCTTTCCGGGTTGAATGTACTGGATGATAATACCTTGTTTCTCAGCCCATTCCAGCAGCTTACCACTGATGTACTCCGGCCCATTATCGACCCGAATGGTTCCTGGTTTCCCACGCCATTCAATGATCCGATTAAGGCTGCGAATAACCCGTTCGGCTGGCAAAGAAAAATCGACCTCGATGCCCAAACCCTCGCGGTTAAAATCATCCAGCACGTTCAAGAGCCGAAACGCCCGACCATCCCCGAGGCGATCCGCCATGAAGTCCATCGACCAGGTCATGTTCGGGGCGTCCGGCACTGCCAGCGCATCGGGTTTGTCCCGCTTTAACCGTTTCCGAGGTTTGATCCGCAAGTTCAGTTCCAGTTCGCAGTAAATCCGGTAAACCCTTTTGTGGTTCCACGAATGACCTTGCACGTTACGTAGATGCAGGAAACATAGCCCAAACCCCCAAGTCTTCCGTGCGGCCGTCAGCCCAACCAGCAGATCGGCAATCTCTTCGTTCTCATCGCTCAAGAGCGGGCTGTAACGATAGCACGTCTCACTGACATCAAACGTGCGGCAGGCCAGCGCAATGCTGATACCGTGGCGCGCCACCGCTTTCTCGGCCAGACCCCGTCGTAAGGCTGGCCGGATCACTTTTTTCCCAGGGCTTCCTTCAGTAATTCTGCTTGCATGCTCATCTCGGCATACATCTTTTTCAGCCGCCGGTTCTCGTCTTCAAGCGCCTTCATTTGGCTGATCATCGACGCGTCCATACCACCGTATTTTGATCGCCATTTGTAGAACGACGCGTTGCTCATCCCGTGCTCGCGGCACAGCTCCGTTACAGGCACACGGTAATCCCCCCATTTTTAACAGGGGGCGGTCGTAGAATTTACGCGGCCATTTTCAGTTTCATTGCGGGTGTGATGCCGCCGAGGCCCATATTCGGGCGGTCATTATTGTAAGTCCATAGCCATTGTGTGGCAAAGTCCTGTGCCTCCTCTATGTTTTCGATGATATGTTGGTCCAACCATTCATGCCTGACGGTGCGATTATAGCGCTCGATGTAAGCGTTCTGCTGCGGCTTTCCGGGTTGAATGTACTGGATGATAATACCTTGTTTCTCAGCCCATTCCAGCAGCTTACCACTGATGTACTCCGGCCCATTATCGACCCGAATGGTTCCTGGTTTCCCACGCCATTCAATGATCCGATTAAGGCTGCGAATAACCCGTTCGGCTGGCAAAGAAAAATCGACCTCGATGCCCAAACCCTCGCGGTTAAAATCATCCAGCACGTTCAAGAGCCGAAACGCCCGACCATCCCCGAGGCGATCCGCCATGAAGTCCATCGACCAGGTCATGTTCGGGGCGTCCGGCACTGCCAGCGCATCGGGTTTGTCCCGCTTTAACCGTTTCCGAGGTTTGATCCGCAAGTTC
The DNA here is from genome assembly GCF_030285785.1 of Parasedimentitalea psychrophila. Classification (NCBI taxonomy): domain Bacteria; kingdom Pseudomonadati; phylum Pseudomonadota; class Alphaproteobacteria; order Rhodobacterales; family Paracoccaceae; genus Parasedimentitalea; species Parasedimentitalea psychrophila. Next base: position 2,195,933 of record NZ_CP127247.1, read on the forward strand.
AGTTCCAGTTCGCAGTAAATCCGGTAAACCCTTTTGTGGTTCCACGAATGACCTTGCACGTTACGTAGATGCAGGAAACATAGCCCAAACCCCCAAGTCTTCCGTGCGGCCGTCAGCCCAACCAGCAGATCGGCAATCTCTTCGTTCTCATCGCTCAAGAGCGGGCTGTAACGATAGCACGTCTCACTGACATCAAACGTGCGGCAGGCCAGCGCAATGCTGATACCGTGGCGCGCCACCGCTTTCTCGGCCAGACCCCGTCGTAAGGCTGGCCGGATCACTTTTTTCCCAGGGCTTCCTTCAGTAATTCTGCTTGCATGCTCATCTCGGCATACATCTTTTTCAGCCGCCGGTTCTCGTCTTCAAGCGCCTTCATTTGGCTGATCATCGACGCGTCCATACCACCGTATTTTGATCGCCATTTGTAGAACGACGCGTTGCTCATCCCGTGCTCGCGGCACAGCTCCGTTACAGGCACACCGCCTTCGGCTTGGCGTAGGATCGCAAGAATTTGGGGTTCGCTATATCTCGTCATCTTCATCAAAATCTCCTCATGCATTCTGCCGAGAAAATTCTACTTCCACATCCCCTTAGTTTCGGGGGGGATTACCCTCCCCTTCAAACTTGGCGACGCCTTCGAACATCCGCCGCTTGTCATCCAGGGCAGAATTTGAGGGCGCTTTACCTTCGCTTACGTAGTGTTGATAGGCCAGATAATCGCGGAAGGTTTTGGCCCCGGTTGCCCAGTGCTCAAAATGCCCTTTCCTACGTAGTGTAATATAGGGCTCGCCCTGTGGTGTTTTCCAAGCCTCAAATCCGTCGACAATTCCGGCGCTGACGGCTGCATCTTCACGTATAGGTAGGGACGCGCCCTCGGTGGGGGTAATTCTACTAGCCGGGGCCTGTGTGTCATTCGCGGCGGGTCCCGCCTTACTAACTAAGTAAGCGGCGGTGGCATCCGGCAAGTTGTAAGCCATCCTATTAACCAAGGCGTCGATCTCACAGCACCTCCAGCCAGCGGCAATGGCATCCGCCACGTCCCAGCCTTTAGGTAAATAGTTAGGAAGCGCGCCCTGGTGATTATGCGCCTTAACTAAGGCATCTGTGATCGGAAGGATAAGTGGTGTTGCGCTATGTAAGGTAACGAGCTGTTCGGCCAGCTTGGCGGCATAGCCTTGCCCTAGTTCATCGTGATCCGGCCAGATGATGGCATAGCGTCCTGCCAGCGGGGAAAGGTCCGTCTTTGCCAGGGCATTGCTGCCGCCAAAGCTGGTGGATGCCAGATACCCCAGAGCGGTGAGCGCATCTGCACACTTCTCACCCTCAACCCAAATGATGGGTCGATCAGTGGGGGCGCACCCGTTTTGTTGCGGTAGATATGCTGGATATCAGCCGCGCCCGCTGTTGGGGGCCGCAAGTCTCGCAGGGCGTTCATGCTGCCACCCCAAACCGCTGTGCCAGAATGCGTGCGGCCTGACCTTGGCCCAACCCGTTCAGGTAGGCAAACAGGCTGACTCGGCTGGCTTCCGCAATTGCGGCAAACGCGATGGGTTTCCAGTTCCCAGTCATTTGCAACCACCCCCTGAAGGCGCGAAATCTCAAATGCTTCAACGTCGCCCATACGGTAGCGGACCAACCGGCCAACTTTGACGTAGGCCAGCGGATAGCGCTTGGTGCAGCGCCAGGTGGCAAGCGTGGTGACTGATACGCCAAGACGTTCGGCCATGTCCTGTGGGGTGAGTAGGCTATGTGCCTGTTTTGCGATCATGGTTTCCTCCATCAAGTTAGATCGATGAAGGGAAAGCTAGGACAAGAAACCGCAAGAAGTTGCAGAAAAGGCAAAGACCGAAAACCATTTCCTACGTAGGGAATGAGTGTCGATTTCTGCGGCCAATTAAGGCAAAACTATGGCGGAACTTTACCCAAGACGGTGACAATATTTGCGCGTGTAGTGCTTTGATCTCGTTTTTGAGCGATCAGGAGAATTGCCTCAACGGCATAGGATTCGTTTTGCTTGGTCTTTTTGCTGTACTTGCCCGCCGTAAAAGGGTGTCGTGAATTGCGTAGCCAGTAGGGGTGAAACGCCCTAGAGAGCGCCATCAGTGGGGAACTTTCCCGTTTCTTTGGTTGCTTAGCCCATTGCTGCAACTCGTGCTCGCGTGTTGCGTCTGCCATGTCGGCAACCTGCCAATTCCCGAGGTGATCTGTTTCTTGGGGCGCGGCTGCAATTGCCGCTTGGTGCAAAGTGTCGATGAAGCTGGCAATATGCGCCACTGGGTTGCCGCCACCAAAACGCGTATCAAGTACGCTTGATAGGCTAGGGGGATTGCCCGAGTTTGCCGTCCGTTGTTGGTCGATGGCATCGGCGAATTTGCCGCGACAAATGGGGGAGGCATGAATGCGCTCTAGCTCTCTAGAGAGTTTGCCCAATTTCTTCTTCAGGCTTTGCATTCGGGCAAACTCGCGCTGTCCGGGTTTGCGCCCTTCCATGTGCTGCCTTTCCAACAAATATGCGCGAGTTGCGGCGATTGTCCCTTTGCGTAAATCGTTGCGGTTGGCATGCGGACCCGCAATCAGTTCCAGATCATTCAAAAACGCCTCGTCAAACAGGCGGCTCAGATTTTCTAGGAAGTGCGGGCTGTCGCGTAAAACCTGCCAGGAAGCGGTAGCGGATGGCAAATCTTGTAATGTCATCCGCTCTTTGTTCTGGATTTAACGCTCAAATACTAGAGGCTGACAGTGCTGTCAGTGATACTTGGTGGCTTTCGGCGGCGGTTTCAACGGGTCGACGCAACACATGCATTGAAACGCTCGGCTGGTGTCTCATATCCTAGCGTTTTTCGAGGTCGTTCAGTGAGCTGTCTTGCGACGGCACTCAGCTTTGCTTGACTATGTATCGACAAATCTGTGCCCCTTGGGAAGTACTGTCGCTGCAAACGGTTGGTATTTTCGTTCGTGCCGCGTTGCCACGGTGATCGTGGATCACAGAAATAGACGTCGATATCAGTCGCCAAGGTAAAATTTTTGTGCCCCGCCATCTCGCTTCCACGATCCCATGTCAGTGAACGGTAGAGTTCTTTTGGTAACTTGTGAGCTTGCTTGATCAGCGCCTGAACAACGCTGTGACTGTCTTTGCTGCCAACCTTGGCCAGCATCACATAACGCGTATGTCGCTCGACCAACGTGGCAATGAAGCTGTTGCCAGAACCGGCGATCAAATCGCCTTCCCAGTGTCCTGGAACGGCACGGTCTTCCACATCCGCCGGCCTTTGTCGGATCGATATAGTGTCCTTGATTTGGCAAAGGCCGCTGCGCTTCATGGTGGCGTGGCGAGAGCGACGAATGGATCGCGTCGCCCGCAAGTGCGACAGTAACTCTTTCTTAAGTACATTGCGTGCCTGGATAAATAGGCTTCGGTAGATCGTCTCGTGAGAGACCCGTTTGTCTTCCTCATCGGGATGTGCGCGCATCAGCCAACCTGCGATTTGTTGCGGGGACCATTTGCGGGCCAGCTTGGCCGATATCGCCCCCTCTCATCGATACTTCGTATCGACTGCCGGGCAGTGGACATAGATAGATATTGCCTGCCAGTTTGCAGGGCTTTGGGCGATGGGCGCGAGCCCATGCCGCTGCATCTGATTGAGCCGCACGGTAAAGTTTGGCGCCACCGTTGCGCCGGATCTCGCGGCAGATGGTCGACGCAGACCGTTTCAAGGATCTCGCAATTGATCGCACAGATAGTTGCGCAGTCAGGCCTCGTGATATCTCCTCGCGTTCAGCCAGACTCAGAGCCAAACGGGACCTCATGCGATCTGGCGGACGGATACCAGCGGTGCGCGCCAGCAGCGGATAAATCGACGATGATGCGCGATCAAAACCACGTCCAATCGAACTCATCGACTCTCCGCGTTGCCAACGATCCCAGATCTCTGACTTCTGTTTATCTGTAAAAAAATGTCTGCGGCGATAGGCCATGATTTACACTCCGTCTTTCCATAAAGACTAAAGTGTTGCGCCGACCCGTTGAAACCGCCGCCCATACAGGACCTTCGAACGGTTCGCAGCGAACGGACGGAAAGAGACAAATCTTCGATTTTCTGAATTGCAATGAATGTCTTCTAACAGTGAAGCAGAAGACCTTGACGAGATTAGAAATGGCAACCGGCAAGAGTTTGTGGCTTTGATCAAAATCAGATCATCAGCGATGCCCTACCGCCTCAGCATCTCACTATACCACGGTCAGTTCCTTGTCTTGCAATTATTGTGAATCGGTCTGCTCGCGCGTCTCGGCCAACACACCGGATACAGGACATAGACCCAACAGGCAGACATGCCAACAAAGCTCAGGCAATGGCCTCGGCTACGGTGTCTATCGGTCAATTTAATTGACTTTATTACAAGCTCCTGAGTAAGGTTAAAATAACATTAATCAACAACAAATTGGCAGTGGGATAATTCACAATAAATAGCGAGGTTAGGGTGTATGAGGCGATTTTGGCTTGGACTCGCGGCGTTAGCCGCTCTTGCGGGCTGCGGCGGAGGCCACACTCCCCCCAGCACAGGCTCTGGCCCTAGCACAGGTTCTGGCACACCTAGCAATGTTGTGCCGACTGCATTGGCCAGTGACGTGGATAGTGTCAGCTACGATAGTGCCAGCCAGACTCTGACCATCTCCGGTGTCGGGTTGGATGAAACCCCCTACGAGGCTTCATACATCCGCAATGCGGCGCTGGATCGAGCTGGATACGAGGCCTACACTGTTCAAGATAGCTCGCTGGATCGTCACACAACAGCCTATGTGCGCCAGATTGAAGGGGCCTTTGCTGTGGCCGTCGCCACCGGTGGCCAGTTCAGCTATTACATGGCGGGGACCAATTTCGGCCGCACCGATGCCTATACAGCGCCGACCACAGATCAACTCTCGGGCGGTATCGTCAGTTATGCCGGCACTTATGTCGGCCTACTCAACATAGCGGGCGACGGCGGTGACTTGCTGCCCGTCACCCCGGGCACCCCCGGCGATGTTCTGCCGGTTCAAGCCGCCGAAATCACCGGTCAAGTTCTGATCAACGCCGATTTTGCCGATAATCGGATCAACGGTACAATCTACGATCGCGAGATAACGGATTATCCGACGACCATTGTGGAAACGCTGCGCCTGAAGCCCACTGACATTGCCGAGGCAGGCACCTTTGAAGGCGTCACCTCCGTCGGCCTCGTCCCTGTGGGTGAATACGGAGGTATATTTTCAGGCACCGACGCTGTGGCTGTGGCCGGCTCCATTCATGTCAAAGATCACATCGCTATCCCGGACATCGAGGAATACGGCATCTTTGTCCTTGGCCAATGCGGCGGCGCCAATAGCGACCCGCTCTGCAATCAACCGGTGCCCTAAACCATGCGGGCGGCCTTTGCCGTCTTCGCTCTGGTGCTCAACATATTTGCCTCGGCGCCAGCCGCCGACGAGGCCGAGCAGCATCTGACATTGGACCAGGGCCGGACACTGGCACTGCATGCGCTGAAAACCGGTAAGCCGCAGTTGACGCTGCAGCTATCCAAGGCGTTGTTGCAGGCTGATCCCAAAGATCCCCTTGCCTATCTGTTGCAGGCCGCCGCCCATGCCAAACTGAATGATGCCAGAGAGGCCCGCAAATCCGCCGTTCTGGCCTATCGTTTTTCCACCTCCGGCAGTGACAAATTCCAGGCCGCGCAGATGGTCTCGCGCCTGGCGCTGGCCAGTGGCAGCCCTACCTTGTCGCAGGTCTGGCTGCGTCGCACTGCCATCCACGCGCCAGACGAGAACTCAAAAGAGCTGATCGCCAAGGATTATCAGACGCTGCGCCTGATTAACCACTGGGCTTTCCGCATCCGCACCGAGCTGAAGCCCTCGAGCAATGTCAACAACGGTTCGGACACGACGCTGGAAATCATCGATGGCACCCCCAGCCTGGGCAGCCGGTTCGGGCCGCGTTCGGTAGCGCTTTCTGGTGTGATAGGCACAGTCGATCTGACTGCCAGTCGACGCCTACGCCAGAGCCAGCGCAGCCTGACCAGTATGAGCGGACGTATCTATATCCAACGGGTAGCGCTCTCCTCCAGTGCCAAGGATCTGGCCGCAGCTCTGGCTGCTGCTTCTGGCACTACGGTGCCCGAAAACTCGGAATTCGGCTCCACCTATGCCGAACTCTCTGTGAGACATGCCTTTGCAGTTGGGCCAGCGCAAAAGAGGGGGGCTGCCTCGGTCGCTTTGACCACCGGAACCTCGTGGTACGGTGAGCAAGAGAACTATAATTTAGCCAAGTTCACTGGCAGCCGCAGCTGGCAATTGTCTCCTGACACTGGCCTAGTGATAGACGGTATGGTCGAAGAGCGTTTTGATGCTCGCAGCCTTTCCTACAAAGCCACTATTCTAGGTTTCGGTACCAGCCTAAGCCACAGGCTGGAGAATGGCGACAAGCTAAAGCTGACATTGGGCCTTCGGGACGCAGACTCTGGCCATGTAAACTCAAGCCACAGTGCTGCTTCGGTGCGGCTGGGCTATGATTTTGGCAAGAGTTTGGGCTCCGTCCGATTTAGCACTGGATTGATCTTGGGATATTCCGACTATCCAGTATATTTGGCGGGCTTCCCCGTCACACCTCTGACTAACGGGCGCCAAGACAAGTCAATCTATGCTGATGTGAATATGCTTTTCGAACGATATGATTATGCGGGTTTCGCACCTGTACTGCGACTCAGAGCAGGCCGAAAATTCTCCAACCACAGTCGCTTTGAGACCAAGGAGTTCTCACTCTCTCTTGGGATTGAGTCAAAATTTTGAAACTATTTCCCCTAGCCTCCGCCTTTGCAAAATCAGGTTTCCGTGAATAGCTGCCATAGCATCTGTCTGCAGCGAATGGCCGCAATCCGCCTATTCTGTTGAAAAACTCCCCTGCCGGAAAAACGCTGCCACTAATTAGAACAAGTGTTTTGTGAGCGCGCCTCTGGCAAACAATATTCTCAGAATGGTGCGCCAGCGGGGCAGTGTTCCGATGGAATGCACTCAATTGGCCAAACACCGAGTTTTTCAACAGAATACGCCCTATGTTGCCTTCGAAAACATCAACTCCGTTGCCTTGTTCACACTCTCTCTGACGGGATCAAGATTTAGCCGTGCATAGATCGCTGTGGACTGCTGCGAGCGGTGCCCCAGAGATTTTCCGATAATGTATCCATTGGCTCCAGTCGCCGCCTGATAGCTGCCCAAGGTGCGACGCAGGTCGTGGATGCGTAGGTTCTCAATTTCAGCTTCCTGCAAAATGCGAGTCCAAGCCTTCTTGGGGTCCGCCAAATGACCGCTCTTTCCCGTACCTTCAAACACATAGGGGCTGTCTGAATTCAGTTTTCGCTCTGTCCGTCGTCAGGGTTTTTGGAACCAATGGCAGGTTAAACTACTAGAGAGTTCGGCTCATCTGGTTGGCTTCATTATGCGGCGCGTTGTCTGTGATGCAAGCGCCGCGTTTCGAGCGTCTTACGTTTGATCCTTTCCCTTTGTTGTAGAATGGCTTTGTCGCGTCCGAAGTAGACGTCGGCGGGTGTGACGTTGTTCAGGCTCTCGTGGTAGCGGTGATGATTGTAGTGATCGACGAAGGCTTCGATCTGGGCTTCGAGATCACCGGGCAGGAAGTAGTGCTCTAACAAGATGCGGTTCTTCAAGGTTTGATGCCACCGCTCGATCTTACCTTGGGTTTGCGGGTGATACGGCGCGCCACGGCTGTGCTTCATGCCCTTGTCTTGCAGCCATTCCGCCAGTTCCCCTGAGACGTAGCTGGAACCGTTATCACTCAGCAGGCGTGGCTTGTGGACGACATGAACTTGGTCACATCCCGATGCTTCCAAAGCCAAGTCCAACGTATCAGTGACGTCTTGTGTTCTCATGTTCGTGCAAAGCTTCCATGAGATGATGTACCGGCTGTAATCGTCCAAGATCGTGCTGAGATAAAACCAACCCCAGCCGATGATCTTCAGATATGTGAAGTCCGTCTGCCACAACTGGTTGATGGCTGTGGTTTTGTCTTTGAACTCGCTCGCCGCCTTTATAACGATGAAGGCGGGGCTGGTGATCAGATCGTGCGCCTTCAAGATCCGATACGTCGAAGCCTCTGATACGAAATAGCTTTCTCGATCCGTGAACGTCACTGCCAGTTCACGTGGCGACAACTCGGTCTCGTTCAGCGCCAACTTCACGACCTTGCGCCGTATCGCGTCCGGAATACGGTTCCAGACGAGTTTGGGCTTCGGCGATTGATCCTGCAGTCCAGCTTCGCCGCGCTGCAAATACCTATCATACCAACGATAGAAAGTGGTGCGTGGGATGCCCAACTTGGCCAATGTCAGGCGGGCCGACAGATGCGATCCCTCAACCAGCCTGATGATCTCTAACTTCTCAGATGCCCCCTTTCGGCAGATTGCTACGCAATCGCCTGCCGGGTGACAGGTATCTCATTCGCGGCCGTCCCCACCGTCGAACATGCTTTTTTTAAGCAAACGGAGTTCGAGCGTTTGTTCCGCCACAACTTCCTTCAGATCACGCGCTTCACGGCGCAGATCCTTCACTTCGTCGGTGTTTGCAGCGCGTGCAGTATCGCCAGCCAGCCGCTTCTTGCCAGCTTCCATGAAGTCTTTCGACCATTTGTAGTAGATGCCTTGGGAAATGCCCTCACGACGGCACAGCTCAGCAATGCTGTCTTCGCCACGAAGGCCATCCAGGACGATCCTGATCTTCTCTTCGGATGAGTAATGCTTGCGCCCCTCTCACACATGCTGCGCATGTGCTGCCGGGCAGGGGTGGCCCGCTTGATATCTTTGACGATCTTCTCGCCAGGGCTTTTGCCTGTTCCAGTTGTATGTCTCATGTTCCACTCCTCAGTGGTTGCGATGAGCCAGAAACACTCTCTTATCAAATAACGCTATTTGGACCCATAGGCGCTGACGTCAGACACCTTTTTATATTTTGCTACAGGCTGGTAGCGGCGCAAAACGGTGCGGTCCGTTCGTATTTGTGAGAGCGTCCATCACCTGCGTTTCTGACTAATAATTCCAAGGCATCAACTCGTCTAGCCGGGACGCGCGTCCAAAATATTGTGGGTGATTGTGCGGTCCATATGAAACTCTGCCGCTACTGTGGGAAGCGTTGCCAACCGATCAGCCTTAGTTTTCTAAAAAGGTGGGTAATCCCCCCGAAAAAAGGTTGTGTTGAAAACTAGAATTTTCTCGGCAGTATAAGCTAAGGATTTTTCCGCCTCTCATGACTATCTCAAGTCAACCTGTATTTCCCCCGTGCTTTACCAATCCGATCCTCGACCGGAACTGGATGCTCTTTCGCCTGCCGCATTAGCGCTTCCACATGGTTGTCCATGAAGTCGTCGAAGTCGTCGCCTGATACGTCAGATATTGCCGCGCGGGTGATGAATATCCCGACAAGCAGTGCGTCCAAATCCCGCATTTTGGCGGCCCGGTTCGCCTCAATCACGTCGCTGGGTAGAACCCCGGCGCAGTTTTGCAGGAGATCATTGCTGATCACGGCTTCAAATTGCTGCCAGAGTCCATGGGCGGGCCAACGGGCGCGATTGCGGTCTGTTGTGGGGACCGTGTAGTGGATACGGCCTAGCGCGTCTGTGAAGGCGTCTCCGATGATGTCATGTACATCCTGCCAGTTACGCATCTCAAACCGATTGCGAAGCTGTTTTGAGCCTAGACGCATTTCAAAGCGCCAGACTTGGCTTTGGTCGCGGTCGCTTAGATCAAGCTGTGGTTTTCCTTTTTCGACGAGGGCGGCATTCCAGATTGTCAGCCACCCCATTTTGTTTGTTTGGATCACTTCGGCCCGCTTGTCATAAATCCCCAACTGCCGGTTGCCGAGCGCCCCTGCGCGTAGACCATTCACGCGCGCGCCGATGGCATTGGTCGTGGTTTCATCAACGCCAGCATATTCGGTGACATTGGTGCCTGGTGGCACCACCAATGCGTCGCGATCAGGCTCAAACCAAGGGGCTAGAAAATCTACCGCGAAATCTGCCCGCGCGATCCGTAGTTGGGTTTCAGCGTAGTTTATCCCGAAGGCGTCCATGCAGTCTCTGAAATGCCGCTCAGCACCTTCAAGGCCACCGGTCGCAAGTCCGAAAGCCCGGAAATCAACAGTGATGCCGGGGTTGTTGGCAATGCGGTCTTCTGGGTCCTGAAACAGCCAATATGCGCCATGATCACCGGTATGGGCAGTAAAACCCCGCGCGCCTTTGTTGGTGACGCTCAAAGTGACAGATCCAAAATCAACCAGGCAATCGCTGTAGGTTTTTTTGAGTGGGCCTTGGCCGATGCCAGTTCCGCGCGCAGCTTTGGTGGGATGTCGGTTTGCAGGGTGAATTTCAGCCCGTCAAAGCCTGAATGCAGAATCTCCGCGTTCATTTGCGCTGTCCTTCGCTTTGGTATTCGTGGAGGGGGGTGTTACAAGACCCCCCTTAATTGCGCCGTTGTGGCGATGCGGTTTTTGGAGTGTTTGATTGGGTGTTGCCCGCCGTAAGTGGTGCCTCCGGCGGGGCAGCTTTAGGTTTTGGGGCCGGGCTGGTGCCCGGCTTGGGTGTTATTGCTGGGTGCTAAGCTGTCGACTGATCCAGATTTCAGCCCGCTTCGCACATTTGGCGATGTTCAGAAGGTCAGAATGGAAAAAACCGGATGTGTTTTTCCAATCGCCTTCACAGGTTTTGTAAGACCGGGTGATGTCGACCGAGTATGATCCGTCATTTTTCCAGATGGCTGCGGTGGTCAGGCCCAGTTTGATTTTATGGGCAGGAAGATTGGGCATGGTCTGTCTCCTAGATTGATCGGTAAGTTGAATTTGAATGTGGGAAAGGCGCGGAGTACCATTTGATCCCGCGCCTTAGTGAAGCCATCCGGCCCCAAAATCCCGTACGGTGCTGCCAAGCCCGCACGGGCAAAACTCAGTGTTGAGAAGTACTTTTCCGGCGACGGCTCTCGGCCCAGTCCCGCAGATCACGGCGGCGATACCGCACGGAACGCCCCGGTTTGTAGAAGGAGGGGCCAAAGCCGGTGACACGCCATTTTTGCAGTGTCCGGACACTTTGGCAGAGAAAGTCTGCGGCCCGTGTTTCGTCAATAAAGCCGTCCAGATAGTCTAGGGCGGCTTGGTTTGTTTTTTGGTTTTGAACCATTTCGTGCATCGGTTTGCTCCAGTTACGCTTCGATGCTTTGGTTCTGGCTCAAATCAAAAACAGTAAAAATATCAGTAAATCCCGCTGGAGTTTACTGTTTACTGTTTTCCTTCAATTCATTGAAAAGGAGAGTAAAATGTGGACGAATGCCTTCGTTTCCGGGCTTCCCGTCCTCGGGATATTTTTGGGGATGGGTGTTGTGCAGTTGCTGCCTAACTAAATCAAAATGCGCCTTCGCCGACAGGTTGACGTTAATTTCTCCAAGAGCATTCAGGGCACGGAAAGCTGCCTCTACATCGTCCTTAATCGTTGGACGACCGGTTTTCTTTGGCTGCGCACGAAGCTGTTTTTTCGGCTCCGTATCAACGCTTTCCGGTGCCATGCGAATGCGTACATCGACAAGTGTCATGGATTGGTAGCTGAGCTTGTCACTGTCGAGCTTCGTGTTGTCGCACCAAGCATCTCGTGGAATTTGAACTGGTATCGTGTCCATAGTCCTCGGATGATCGAAGCCAAAAGCCCGAAATCTACCGTCCTGCAATCTTTGAAGGATTTCCTTGGTGGCTCTTTCCAGGATCTCATTCTTTTGACGATCAAGTTTACCTACTTCGAGAACACTGTAAGCGAACAGTTCCATGCCTTCATGGCCATCTTCCTTGCCTTGGGCTGCTGCTTCCTTAACAACTTCAGGCCAAGACTTATCTCGCCTTTGCGTCAACGCGGCTTGCCATTCATCTTTGTAAAAGTGCTTGGCAAATGTACGTGCGGAATTTTCGAGCCAAATAGAACGCTTCCAAATATTCATAGTGTCCAAGACACAAAACCTCTCTTTGGCCATCTCATCTCAAAGACGCTTTTTGCTCTGGTTAGAGTAAACGTGGGGCGGGGTATGCCCCGGGTAGAGCTATCCGCAGGCTGCCTATACCCCAGGTATACACGGGGTAGGAGATATCCAGCACCTATTGATCTCACCGAACGACACGCAAGACGCGTTCGGTGGTCGGTGTACCAACTAGAGCATTCAACCGTTCCGCATTTTCTTCGGCTGCCCGGTTTACCGGATCGTTTGCCAAATGCGCGTAGCGCATGGTGGTCTGAATTTGCGTATGGCCCAGAAGCCGTCCCACCATTTGAATTGGCATGCCCGATGAGACTGCATTTGACGCATAGGTGTGGCGCAAATCATGAATGCGTACGTCGGGTATACCGGCCGGTTCCCGAATGCGCCGCCACGGGTGCTGCAAGTCGGTGGCATATTGGCCAGGGAGTTTGCCCGCAATAACGTATGGTTTGCCTGATAGGGTTTGTCGCGGAACTTTTGGTGCAGCTCGGCAATGTCACGACGCTCCTCGTCGACGGTTTTGAAGCTGCCAATTGCGGGATTGATGAACAGATCAATGGCGCGGCGATACTCGCCTTGAGTGCTTGGCTTGCAGCGCTGTTTTGCCTGTTCCTCAAAGACGCGTTCGCAGAGTGCGGCAACAGTTGGGGCTTTACGGTGCAGTGAGATATCCTCGGCTGGGTTCTCGCCTTTGGCGACCTGTCCCATGATTTCTTTCGCAAGCTTGCGGGCCTCGTCCACAGTGATTTTTCAGTGCCGCCCAACTGACACACGCCGCGTGCGCCCGCCTTTGCGATATTGTGCCTGATAGGTCTTGGCCCCGGACGGCATCACCCGCAGCCCAAACCCGGCGATCTGGCTGTCCCAGACGAAGTAGTCCTTGGCCTCAGATTGCAGCGCATCTACCACGCGTTTGGTCAGTTTTGGCATCGTGTTCTCCGGTCTATCTTTGTTCTCATGGCGCATCCGTGGAAGCAGCTGGAAGCAAGTCACAGCGTAAGACGAAGAAAAGGAGCGCGTGTTTCGTTAGGACTAAATAAGTAAAAACAATAAGATAGGGTAGGGTGGCGTAATATAGAGTGGCTGGTGCGACTCCCTGTAAGCTATCTCATAACCTGAAGGTCGTAGGTTCAAATCCTACTCCCGCAACCATAAACTTATACTAGAAACACAGACACTTAACGCCACCTTCGGGTGGCCATCTGCGTTTGTGCTGTCCCGCGCGGTGCGACGCCGATGCTGCACCGTGCAGCAAACAACAGCACCGTGGAGACAAGTCACCTCGGGCGGATCGCGGACCTTCTCGGCATGGACCACAGGAGACCAGGTTGCGGACCTTGCCGCGTTCACTGTTACTGGCCCAATTGGCACCGCGAAGATAGCACTGCGTCGACTCTGCTGTCTTTACGGAATGTATGCGCGCGTATTTGCCCGTGTACCAATGGAATTTCAGATCAGAATATTCGACGATGCGACAACATCACCCGTCTTGCACTGACTGAATTTCCTTGGGGGCTGGACTTGGACATATCTGGGCTAAGTTGTGAGCTTATACTTGATCCGTGAGCCTACCTACCAAAATATTTTGGCCGCCAAAACTTGCTGAGAGGTGATTATGTCTAGAGGTGTTTCTTCATCGCTTTCCTGCGCACTGGTTGCGACTGCTTTAAGTGTCACTCCAGTAGCGACAGCTACTTTTGTTCTCTCCGCTATGGCCGATGCTGCTTATGCCAAAAATGGCGAGGGTAACGGCGGCGGCGGCAATGGCAACGGCGGCGGCAATGGCAACGGTGGCGGCAATGGTAACAGTGGCGGCAATGGCAACAGCGGAGGCAATGGCAACAGCGGAGGCAATGGCAACAGCAGCGGCAACAGCGCAGGCAATGGCGAGGGTAACGGTGGAAATGGCAATAGCCGAGGGGCCTCAGCCAACGCTGGAAATGGCAATAGCAAAGACCGAAATGGTTTGTCAGCGTCTTCGATCTCAAAGGCATTCAATGCTGTATTTTCTGGCAACAAGCGAAGGCCAAGCCGAAAAAACAATAGCCCGACGGCCAAGGTCTCTGCAAACCAACAAGGTGTGATTTCGAGTAACCTGAAGGGATTAAACGCTGCCCATGCAAGCACCACGGCACGCCTGAACGCAGACCCAAACAGTCGCGTTGGCAAGATTGCAAGCTATGAACAGGCGGCGCTTGACGTGATTGGGCTAACCGACACGCTCTCAGAACTTCTGGATCTAGTCGATGACACAGTTCCCTCCACTTCAGAATTCGTAGGTGAGAACATAACCGAGGATGCAACGGCGACTGAGCAGGAAATTGCAGATGCGATCGACGCGCTGGATCCGGAGTCCGCCGATTATCAAGCAAACGTGGATGAGATTGCGGCTGCCATGACCGGATTGGACCCAACAAACCCCGATGATGAAGATGCCCTGGCGGCTACGGCCGAGAGCATTGGCAGCACAGTTGCCGCGCAAGACGAACAGGCTGCGCTGGCAGCGAATATCGCGGAAGTTGAACATGATCTGGACGTGTCAAAATATGCTCAAACTATTGCATTGGCGGAAGCCTATGCACCGCATGACATCCGAGATTTGACGGAAGAATCTCTTACCGAATTGCACGGCTTGCTGGGCCTGAGCGAGGCTTCAATTCCGGAACTATTACCGGAGTGATCATTTCCGGTGTGTGAAGTGAACCGAATTTCGAACAACGTTCCTGTACTCAGCTGATAGCGGCCCACGCATGAAAGTTCGTACAAGCAACTAATGACAGCACTGTCAGAACTGTCAGCCAATCGGGACGGTGCAGACGAAAAGCGCCCGACCCTGGCAGGTCGAGCGCTTGAGCATTCCCAGCAATGTAGTGCCGATGTTTGGCCGTTAACTTCTTGTCCACTCGATCATCCGCATTCCTGCCTTTCCCTCGCGGCTGAACCCTATGTTTAGCCCCAGACGCCTGAGCACGGGTTGGACCCGGCGCAGGGCCGCGCCAAAGCGGGCCTCGATGGCGGCTTGGTCGCTGTGGGCTCGATCTGCCGCGTGGGAGTCCAGCAATGCCCCTCAGCTCACCACTACCCATTTTGCGAAGTCTGCCATTTTCGGGACGTCTGTGAGCGTCACAGAGACAGTCCGCCCCAGGTCGCAGAACAAGGCATCTAGCAAAGCGCCCAGAATGGACGGCTTGGCCTTGGCAACGTTGCGGTTGAGCGCACCCAGGGTCTTCCATGTTGGCTTTGCGGCCATTCGCTGCACGTGAAAAAAGAAATTCAGCCATTTCCCAACGCGTGTCACCCCGAAAATCCCAAAATAAAGTGGTAAATGGGGAAGCGCCGATCATTGATCGTTTAGGATTGCCTTGGAGGAAACTAAACCAGTGACGCAAAACTTCTCTGATTATTGGCCTGCGAATAAATATTTCAAGTTTCATTCAGTGTTATTCTGAAAAAACTAGAATTGATACGCTACGCTGAAGAGAAGTGACGTCACATCTAGGTCAGAACCGAAAAAATTGACAGAATCACGAAGTATCTCCCCACCAAGAATGATGGTGTCAGTCGCTTTGTAGTTGATACCTATGCCGAACGTCGTGCCATCTTCGCTGTCTAGCCCGTCATCAATGTTTACATAGCCCAATATGCCGTAAACCAATGTCGTTCCCAGATCATACCCCGTTTTAAATTTCAAACGAATAGAGTCACTGTCCCATGGAGGATCACCACCAATGGAGTGTTTTGCGGTGCCATAGCTTAGTTCGCCACCAATGACCCAATTGTTGGACAGGCTGTGATTGTAGCCAGCCTGCAAGCCGTAAGCTGTTGAGCTATCGCTTTCCGTGCTGCCAACGAAGGTGACTTCGGCATCGGTGGGGCCTACATGAGCGCCCAGGTAAAACCCAGTCCACCCTTCGCCAGCGATCGCCAGAGTTGGCAATCCCAGAATTGTAGTAGCCAAAACTATTGTTGCGATACTTTTCATTTTTCACATCCAATCATTTATAAATGTCAAAATTCCAGAGAAATATGGCACGTTAATGATGCGGTTTGCCTCGACTCAGCGCTGTAAGGGCAGAATTGAGGATTTTGTGGCATGAATATCACTTTGCTCATCTCAGAAGGGTAGCATGGTGGCGCATTTATTCACGTCGGCTTGATAATAATTTGGCGCGCTGATGGGCTCTGTTGCACAACTCAGCCGCTTCTAGGTGCCAACGTAACGATCAATTTTTAGCGTGTTTCCAGGGCAGCAAAGCGGGCCGAACACTGTGTCAGAAAGGCGAAACGCGGCCCCAAGAACAGAGGCCGCGTTTCAATAACTCTATTGTCGTAAAGGCTTATGCCAGTGCGAGGTTCACAGCGGACTCACGACCGTCACGGCCGGGCTCGATGTCAAACGTCACTTTCTGGTTGTCGGCCAGGCCGGTCAGGCCAGAACGCTCAACAGCGGAAATGTGAACGAATACATCGTTGCTGCCGCCATCGGGTGCGATAAAGCCGAAGCCTTTAGTAGAGTTGAACCATTTTACGGTGCCACTGGCCATATCCGTAGTCTCCATTTGATTGCTGCCCGCGCGAGTGCGGCAGCCCGGCGTGTCAGGTCTGAATCGAAGGACTGAACGCCGAAGAACGGGAGACAGTAGGTCGAAAAAGAAAAACGCTAGCCCGAGTGATTTTGGGCGGTGGCGGCGCAGTTTTCAAGGATTTAATTAACGGTCGGCGCAGATCGGCTTAGGCCTGAAAACGCTGCTAAATACCGATCTTGCATCGTCCGGTAACGGAGGGGGGCTGATTGATCCCAGCGAACGACAACAAGCCAGTGTCGCAGATAGGGCGATTTGGCAGGGTTCTAATCCTTGTGCTGGGCTTTGCGTCCTTTGTGGGGACCCCAGTTTGGCTGCCGTTGTCAGAATTACATACTGGCCAACGGGCTAGGATGCTATCCTTTGGAATTGGAGCAAGGACCGACATTGATCCGGACCGGATCCTGGCGGATTTTAGAAGGCGCCATAAGGCCGCCATGGTTCCGATTGTTGAACATGCAGGTGGCGTTATGGCAAGATTAGGAGGTCAAGTGCTTGGCCTCGATCACCTCGATATTGGCGAGGGTCAGGCCGTTCTCCACGTCGGGCGGAAGGTCGTCGGTTACAAGTGTGTCGATTGACGACAGGGGGACTCCGGTCATGCGCGCACGCCAGTCGAATTTAGCCCGGTGTACCAGTCCGATGGTACGGGTGGCCTTTTTCGACATCCGTTGGGCAATGGATGCATCCCCCGCGTGCGAGAAACACATGCCATCGGTGGTGCTGAAACCATCGCAGGACAATAGCGCTAGGTCTGCGTTGATCTGATCAATCATCGCCTCGGCAAAATGACCGTCGGTGGCCAGTGATGTCTGGCGCAGGAAGCCGCCCAGCAGGCAAACGGTGACATTGGGGTTGTTGGCCAGGATTTGGGCAATGTTGACAGCCGGGGTCGCGATAAACAGTTCCAGATCGGTCAGGGCCAGATCATTAATCAGCGGCAGAATGGTTGATCCATCGTTCAGAAACAATGTGTCGCCGGATTTGATCAACCCGATGGTGGCGCGCGAAATCGCCTGTTTGGCTCTGATGTGACTTTGCTCGCGGATCGCCAAGGCCTCTTCGGCATGGCGGATTGGGCGCACTGAGGCACCGCCATAGCCGCGGCTGACAAAGCCATCTTGTTCCAGTGCTGCCAGATCGCGCCGGATGGTGGCCGGCGAGGCATCCAGGATATCGCATAATTCTGTGACAGAAACGGTGCCGCGCAATGCGATTTCGTGGCGTAAAGACTGTCGTCTTGCCAGGGGGTTTCGTTTTTGGCTGCTCATCGTGTTTTGTTACCTTGTAGGTCGAATTTTTAAACCATGCCTTGGACGGTAACGCAATCACGGTCAGCCAATCGTAAAACGCCAGTAAGTTATCATAACCAATCAGATTGACGCATTGTACTGATCATGTTAGCGCTTATTGCACTGGTTTGCAGGGGGGGGGCGTGCCGAAAAGGCAATGAGATATCCACAAACGGGGAGGTGGAAATGCAAATTTTGAGCTATCTATGGCCCCGTAGGTATATTTCTGGTGCCAAAATGGGGGCTGCGCTGGTTGTCTCTATGTCGGTGGCCGGCGGTGCCCTGGCGGCAAGTTCTCCATCGGTTGGTGATCCCCAGGGGATCACGTCCCAATCCCCATATCAGCTGGATCTATCGGATTATCAGGCGCAGGGCGTCGGTCTGTCCAACTTCTCGGTTTTGAAAGAGGGCGAAGAGGCGGGCGGCTACAAAGTGACGTTGCCTCCGGGACAGACCGGCCCGGCGATCACTTTCAACCAGACCATCAAAGACCTCAGAATGGGCGAAGTTTACGCCGACGTGCGGTTCCGCAAGGCAATGTCGCTGGCGATCAACCGGGACGAACTGAATGAAGCGCTGTGGTTTGGCCTGGGAACTCCCGGGGCGGCGCTGCCGCTGGGTGTTGCTTTGTCACCGACGAGGATCGCAATTATGCGGTCGCGTTTGATGCGGATGCAGCCAATGCATTGCTGGACGAAATGGGCATGAAAATGGCAGCCAACGGAAAGCGTCTGCACCCTGATGGCGAACCCTTCAACATCCTGTGGGAACATGCGGTCCAATTCGGCGGTGAATCTTTCACCCCTCTGGTGGCAGATTACTGGCGCGCGGTTGGCGTTGACGTCACCATGAAAGAGGTCACCAGTCAGTTGTCGCGTGAAAAGGCCAAGGCCAGCACCCGCGACATCAATATGGAGTGGGACGTTCCGTTCGAGCCGAACCTGATCTCGCAGGTTGAATACTACATCCCGCCCTATTCCGAAGGCTCGCCGCTGGTTGGTCAGCAATGGGGCAACTGGGGGACCACAAACGGTGCCGCCGGAGAAGAGCCTCCGGCATGGGCCGCGCGCCTGTTCGAATTGGGTAAGACCTGGAAAACTGTTCTGCCCGGCAGCGATGCGTACATAAAGATCGGTGCGGAAATGGTTGAGTTGCGTGAACGTCTTGGCCTTAACCGCCTCTGGTCGGTGCAATATTTCGACTGGATCAGCACGATCGTCCTGCATGGGGATTTTGGCAATTCATGGGGATGGAAGCGACCGGTTGCCGATGTGATCGCTGAACGCATGCCGTTCACACTGATGCTGATGTATCTGGGGCAGAAATATTTTGGTCCAAGCGTGGGCGGTCTGTTTTCCCCCGAATTCCAAGACGTGGATTGGAACTGGGCACGGGCCAAGAATCTGATCAGGCATCTGTGGGTGCCGATTATCGTACTGGGCACCTCCGGCACCGCCTATCTGATCCGCACCCTGCGGGCCTCGGTGCTGGATGAGCTGAACAACAAGATGTATGTGATTGCGGCCCGGGCCGGTGGCCTGTCGCCCACGCAGCTGCTGCTCAAATACCCGGTGCGCATCGCCCTGAACCCAATCGTCGGCGTGGTGATGTTGAATCCCCGCATCAGCCCGGAAAGTTGACCCCGCCATGACCTCTCCTGATACAACGGTCCCGACCACCAAGGAACAGAGCAACAAGCGTCGGCCCGAGATGGCCTCGCAATGGCAGCTGATGTGGTGGAAGTTCAAAAAGCACTACCTGGCTATGGTTGGTGTGATTGCCCTTTCGGTGCTGCTGTTTGCGGCGCAAAACGTGCGCAGGCTGACCGTCAAGATGTTGGACAAGGTGGGCATCTCCGACCCGGACCGCGCCTTTGATCAATACCCCTACGCGTTTTCCGGCGGCATGCGGCAGCGGGCGATGATTGCCAAGGCGCTGTCCTGTAACCCGTCGGGGCTGATCGCGGACGAGCCAACCACGGCGCTGGACGTGACCATTCAGGCGCAGGTGGTGGCCCAGATTGCCGATGACGTGGCGATTATGTATATGGGGCGTATCGTCGAACAGGGACCGGTGCGGGAAATATTCGCCAATCCGCGCATGACGGTGCGCGATGTGATTGGAGAGCCCTTGCTGGCCAACAAGGTCGCCAGGGGAGAAGAGCTGAAACAGCGGGTCAAGCAGATCGCCACCCAATGTGGTCTGGATGTGGAACATCTGAGCCGCTATCCGCATGCCTTCAGCGGTGGCCAGCGCCTGCGTATTGCCATCGCCAGGGCCCTGATCCTGCACAAGGAATTCATCGTCTGCGACGAGGCGGTCACAGCGATCGAGACCCAAAAAACCGCGCCGTGGTTCCTGCATCTCAGCCTGTTGCGCCCGCATCCTCCGTTCATCGCGTTGGCCCCCTACAACACCATGTATCCCCCGGACGACATGCGGGACCCATGCGATCCTGAGGCCGCGACGGACCATCCGTTTCTGGCTTATGTGACGCGCCACCATCTGGATCTGGAAGGTCTGGATCAGGCCGATGATCCGGCCGGTGATCTGGCCTATGCACCGCAGATTCTGACCTATGCCCAGAAAATGCTGTCCTGGCGACTGGCCCATGCAGACCGTACCCTGACCGGCCTCTACCTGTCCGCGAACGGGCCCAAACGGGCGATGCCATGATGCCGGACCGCAAATCCAGCCTCAGCTCTACCCTGTTCGATGTGGTGGTGATTGGCGCCGGCGTTGTCGGCTGTGCCATGGCCCGGCGGTTTACCCTAGAGGGCGCGCGGGTGGCGTTGGTGGAAAAGGCCTGCGATATTCTGGACGGCGCAAGCAAGGCCAACAGCGCCATTTTGCACACCGGGTTTGACGCACCGGTCGGTTCGATCGAACTGGATTGCATCCGCAAAGGCGCCGAAGAGTATCGGCAAATCCACCAGGATATGCGCCTGCCGCTGGATGCCGCCGGGGCCTATGTCGTGGCGTGGAATGACGTTGAGGTTGCCAGGCTGGACACATTGCTGGAACAGGCGCACAGGAATGGTATCAGCAATGCCACTCTCGTGGGTCAGACGGTCCTGCGCGACAATGAACCGCATCTGTCAGATCGGGCGCTGGCGGCAATCTCGGTTCCGGGCGAGGCTCTGATCGACCCGTGGTCGGCCCCCTATGCCTATCTGAAACAGGCGTTGCAGAATGGTGCAGAAGTGTTTCTGAAGTGCGAGGTCACCGGGGGCGGGTTTGCCGGTGGAGAATGGCAATTGGAGACGTCACGCGGTGTGTTGAACTGTCGTCAGGTGATCAATTGCGCCGGTCTTTATGGCGATTATGTGGACCAGGCGGTGCTGGGCCTGTCCGATTTTTTGATCACTCCGCGCAAAGGCCAGTTCCTGATCTTTGACAAGGCAGCCGCGTCGCTGTTGCAGGCGATCATTTTACCGGTCCCGACCGCGCGCACCAAAGGCGTGGTTGTGTGCCGGACGATTTTTGGCAACCTGCTGGTCGGCCCCACGGCAGATGAACAGCAAAGCCGCGATGAGGCGTCCACGGATACGGCCTCTCTCGAAGGTTTGATGCAGGCGGCAATCCGGATAATTCCGACGCTGGCCGACATGCCGATCACCGCCACCTATGCCGGTTTGCGCCCCGCGACCGAGCAAAAGGAATACCGCATCATCCCGCGTCCGGACAGCAACTGGATCACCGTTGGCGGCATCCGCTCAACCGGGTTAAGCGCGGCATTGGGCATCGCCCAGCATGTGTTTGCCCAGTATCGGGATTGGGGGGCTGCACATGAGCCGCTGCCGGACCCCCGAGTGCCGCAGGCCAATATTCTGGCCGAGCAAAGCGCGCGGGCATGGCGCGAAGGCGGGCAGGGCGACATGATCTGTCATTGCGAACTGGTACGCGAGGCCGAGATCAGACAGGCGTTGACCGGGCCGCTGGCGGCGCGGTCCTTGGCGGGGCTAAAGCGCCAGACGCGGGTGACCATGGGGCGCTGTCAGGGGTTCTACTGCTCTGCGCGCCTGACGGAACTGACCGACGGTCATTTTGACATCCCTCTAGCCAAGGACATCAAACATGACTGACCAGATTGATGTGGCCATCATTGGCAGCGGTCCGTCCAGTCTTTCGGCGGCGATCGAACTCAAGGCACTGGGCATTGCCCGGGTCGTGGTGCTTGAACGCGACCCCGAGGCTGGCGGCATACCCCGCCATTGTGGCCATCCCCCCTTTGGCATTCGGGAATTCAAACGGGTTTTGACCGGGCCGCAATACGCCCGAAAACTGGTTGCCACGGCCCGTCTGGTCGGGGTCGAGATCCGCACGTCGACCACCGTGGTCGAAGCGCGCCCGGACGGGAAATTGTTGCTGGCAACCAAGGACGGCGTTGCCGAAATCGCACCACGCCGAGTGATCTATGCCACGGGTGTGCGTGAAACTCCGCGCTCTTGCCGGTTCATCACCGGGCCGCGGCCGCTGGGGGTGGTGAACACCGGGGCTTTGCAGTCGACGGTCTACCTACAGGATCGCACGCCATTTGAACGCCCGGTGATCATCGGCACCGAACTGGTTTCGTTCTCGGCAATCATGACCTGTCGGCACGCGGGCATCAAACCGGTGGCAATGATCGAGGCAAATGAGGGTGTCACTGCGCGTTGGCCCACCGGGCTGTTTCCGCGCATTGTGGGGGTGCCGCTGCATCTGGGCACCCGGCTGAGTGCCATTCTCGGCAACAGATCCGTCACCGGTGTCGAAGTGGTGGACAGGGCGGGCAATCACCGTGTTATCAATTGCGACGGGGTGATCCTGAGCGGTCAGTTCACCCCCGAAGTGGCGCTGGCTCGCTGTGGTCATCTGGCCGTTGATGCCGCGACCAAAGGTCCGGTGGTGGACCAGTACGGTCGGTGCTCGGATCCCTGCTATTTCGCCACGGGCAATGTTCTGAGACCGGTCGAAACCGCCGGATGGAGCTGGAATGAAGGCCGCCAGACCGCCCGGTGGGTGGCCGCAGATCTGGCTGGAGATCTGGCGCCGGTGGGGGCTGAGATTGAGGTTGTCGCCGCTGATCCGGTGATCAGATATGTGGTGCCGCAACGGTTGTCGCTGGCCGCTGGCTCCGCAGGGATGAAACATCTGCAACTGCGAGTGACGCGCCGGGCAAAAGGCACTCTGGTTGCCATGTGTGGCGATCAGACCTTGTGGAAAATGCCGCTAAATGCCCGGCCCGAACGCCGTATCCTGGTGCCGGTTGGAAAATTCACTGCCGCGGGCAAACCGGTAAAAATTGAACTGAAGTTCATAGCAGAATAGGCCGGGTGTCACACCCGTTTGGGTCGCCAGTTGCGGGACCGCGATACGGCTTCGGCAAACAGAGTTTTGTCGGGCGCCTCAGGCGCGGGGTCGTAGCGAAGACAGGCCGGCGCGTTGGCGGTGCCCCTGGGCGGATCTCCGGCCACCATCAATGCAGTGCCCAGTGCCGTCTGTTCGCCCATCGGCTGCACGATGATCTGTTTTTGCAGCACATCGCTTAGGAACTGGCAGAAATACGGATTGGCGGACATGCCGCCGTCGATGGAAATCCTGTCGCCAATCGGCACCAATGCGTCCATTGCCGTGATCACCTGATCGGCGCGCAGGGCGATGCCTTCAAGGATTGCCTGCACCATATCCTTGGCCGATGTATCCAGCGACATGCCGATCCAAAGCCCCGCCGCAGACCCATCCCAATGCGGGCAACCGAGCCCGGTCAGCGCCGGCACAAACGCCAGATTGCGGCCAATGGCGGCGGGTGCGTCAAAGCTGTTTATCTCGTCAAACTGTTTGAACAACCCCAGCGATCTGGCCCAGTTCAGGGCCGAACTGGCGCAATATACCCCTCCATCCAGCGCGCAGACGGGGTTCGACCCAGTGGCTTGCCAGGCGATTGTCGGCAGCAATCCCTGATCCGGCGCCCGCAACAGGGTATCGCCGGTAAGCACCATGGCAAACGCGCCGGTGCCAAAGGTGATCTTGGCGGCACCGGCATTGCGGCAGCCATGCCCAAAAAGCGAGGCCTGCTGATCAACCACATTGACCGTGATCGGGGTGGCACAGCCATCGAGCCTGACCGCACCGAAATCGGCCATGCTGGGGCGGATTTCGGGCAATGCTTGGATGGGGACGCCAAACAGCGCACAGAGCTCGGGGGCCCATTGTCCGGTTTCCAGACCAAGCAGCGATGTGCGCGAGGCAGTGGTGATATCCGTGGCGAAATGCCCGGTCAGGCGATCCAGAAAAAACGCATCCGTGGTCCCAAGACGCAGTTTTCCCTGAGCCAAAAGTGGACGTGCCTCGGCAATGTTGTCAAGAATCCAGGCCAGTTTGCTGGCCGAGAAATACGGATCAAGCGGCAGGCCGGCCTTGGCCATAGTCAGCTGTTCCGCCCCATCTGCCTTTAGCGAGGCAATGCGGGCCTCGGTGCGCCGATCCTGCCAGACGATGACCGGCGAAATCGCCTCTCCAGTGTCGCCATTCCACGCGAGACAGCTTTCGCCCTGATTGTCGATGCCAATGGCATCCACGGGTCCCGCCGCCCGGATGCAGTCGGTGACATGTTGCAACAGCTCTTCCGGGTCATGTTCCACCCAACCGGGCTGGGGATAGATTTGCCGGTGCGCGCGGGTGCAGATGATTTTTCCCAAACCGGTCTCATCCAGAACAAACCCACGGGTGCTGGAGGTGCCCTGATCGATCGCAACAACGCGCATGATTTTGGTCCTTGTCGTCAGGGTTAACTGGCCATGTTTCTAGATGAGCACCCTGTTCATGCCAATGGCTTTGTCGGTGGCGTGAGTGCCCCCACCTAGCGGCACCCTCATGGGATTGTTGCCGAATTTCGGCCTAAAGCGTGAATGCCCCTTTCGGCAGTGTCAGAGGGAACCTGCTTGAGCCGGGCGGAGCGGGTTCGTCGCGTTCCGGGATCACGAAGGTGAAGGGCTTGAGACCTATGTCTCGAAGTGCTGCGATGAAAGTCATCGGCAATGCACAGAGGCAGGAAACCGGTCGCTGGCTGAATAATCGAGGCGACAAGTCTCACCCACTGCCTGGCTGTGGTTTGTTCACATACCGGAGAGGGGTGGAACGTCACCTTTACTCACCCGCCAAAAGCCGGGTTGCGAATGGCAGTTGTTCACTTTACGTTCTGGCATTGCTGACTTCCTTAATCCGAACGAGTTCGTCATGTCCGATCAAATTGTCATCACCGAGAAAGCCAGCCAGGCGAAAGATGTCCGCGCCGCCATTGGGTCTCGCTACGGCATGGTTCTGCCCGCCGAGGGACATTTGTTCGCCTTGCTCGAACCAGAGGATGTGGTGCCGGAATGGAAGCGGTGGTCCCCGGTCTTGCTGCGGCCCCAGGGCCTATACGGCACACGGCCGGCAAAAGGCGGTAACAAGGCGGCCAAGCTCAAAGCCATCCGTGAGGCGCTGCGCACGGCCAAGCGGGTCTGGCTTGCCACCGATTGCGACCGAGAGGGGCAGCTCATCGGCCAGGAGATCCTGGAGCATTACAAGTACCGAGGCGAGGTCATGCGGGTGTTGTTTACAGCCCAGGACGCTCAGACCATACGCGCGTCATTCGACCGGGCCAAACCCAATTCAGACTACGCCCGGCTCTACGCCGCCGCCGTCGCGCGGCGCCAAGCCGATCAGATTTACAATCTGTCACTGACCCGCACCGCCACCGTCATCCTTGGCAAAGGCGCCCGGGGCGTCATCGGCGTTGGCCGTGTGAAAACCCCAACCCTGGCAATCGCCTGCAAGCGGGAATTGGAAATCCGCGATTTTGATCCGGTGCCCTATTTCGAGATCGTCGCCACAGCCATGGTCGCGGGTGGTGAATTCAAGATGCGACATGCGCCACGGGATCGAATTCTCAAACGTGAGCTTGCCGAGGCCGTGGTCATGGCTGCCCGTGATTTCGAGGGGCCGCTCAACGTGCGCGTCGAAGATAAGCGACAACGGCCGCCGAGGCTGCACGATTTGCCGTCACTGCAGAAACTCTGCGCCTCTCGCTTCGGCTGGGCCGCGGCCAAGACTTTGCAGATCGCTCAGGAACTCTATGATGGTCAGGGCAAGAAAATCATCACCTATCCTCGTGCCGAAGTGCGCTACCTGCC
Source organism: Parasedimentitalea psychrophila (assembly GCF_030285785.1). NCBI lineage: Bacteria > Pseudomonadati > Pseudomonadota > Alphaproteobacteria > Rhodobacterales > Paracoccaceae > Parasedimentitalea > Parasedimentitalea psychrophila. The sequence goes on from NZ_CP127247.1 coordinate 2,222,012, forward strand.
CGAGACTTTGATCGCGGATGTGCCGCAGATTGTCGCCGGACTGCAAGCGGGGCAATCGTTCAGCACGATCCCCATGCCAGCGGAGCCGGTAGTCCGAAGGGGCAAGAGCGGCAGTTTCTATGACAAGGGATTGGAGGGGGCCAGCCACCACGCGGTCATCCCCAACGTCAACACTATCGACGGTTTGCGGGATGTCTGGCCGCGCCTTTCGATTGACGAGAAAAAACTGTTTGACGTGATCGCGCGGGCGTACCTGGCCGCTGTCATGCCAGACTTCCGCTATCGCCAGACAACCGTATCGCTTGATGCGGTCGGCTTTCCATTCAAGGCCACAGGCCGCCAACCCATCGATCTCGGGTGGCGTGCGGCCTTTCCGGAATGGCAACCCGCCAACGAGAAGGGCGACGATGCGCAGTTGCTTCCGCAGATGCAAAACGGCGAGACCGCGCGGTTGCGGAACCCTGTCATCGAGGACAAGGAAACCCGGCCACCGCCGCGTTATAACGAAGGCACTTTGATTGAGGCGATGCAGCAGGCCTGGCGTTTTGTCGATGACGAGGTTCTGCGTGACAGGCTGAAGGAAGCCAAGGGCATCGGTACGCCCGCGACCCGCGCTGAGATCATCGGAGGGTTGAAACGGCAGGGTTTTCTGATTGCCCAGGGCAAGAACATTGTGCCCACCGAAACTGGGCTAACGTTGTTTGGTGTTCTGCAACAGGCCGATCCGGCCTTGGTCGATCCGGGCGTGACGGCGCGACTTGAATGCCTGCTCGACGATGTTGTCGTTGGCAAGCAGGAGATGGTTGGTGCCATCGATGCTGTTTGCGATGTCGCCCGGCGTATCATTGGCAAGCTGGTGGAAGGCCCGCCGGGCGGTATGCCACCCTTGATTGGTTCTGCGTCGGACGGCGCGGGCGGTGGACGGCCACCAACAGCCGCGATGAAGCGTTTCGCTGACAGCATCGCTCGCCAAAAGCGCATAAAGCCTCCAGCGGGCTACACCAAATCGGGATCAGTTTGCCGTGCGTTCCTCGAGCAACACGCCCCCAAGAAAGCCGAGGGCGTCGACGGGAATGCAATGGGAGGCTCTGGAGCAAAACCAGCAAGTCCGGCACAATTGTTATTCGCCGAGAGGATCTCGCTGGAACAAGGTGTTGCGATAACCGACCAGGCCAAGGCCAGCTCTGCCGCTATGTCCGTGTGGATTGACAAGAACCAGGACGCGAAGCCCGGCAGGGGGGGCCGCAAAACGGGCAAGAAAATATCCGAACCAATGGCGGAGAAATCCACTAAGTCAACGAAGCGGGCACAAAAGCCCAAGGCAACGACGGCTTGCGCGGAAGCAACGCCTCCGCTGGCTTCAGAGCAGGGGAATTCGGCAGCAAACACGCCACTGCAAATTCCTTACGGCAACAAGGACGTCGCGCAAAAATGCGGTGCTAAATACGCCACAGGCGGATGGTATGCGCCGCCTGGTGTTGACCTGGCAGTGTTCAAATCCAAGGGATGGCTGTGAGGGCGGCAATCCATCCTTCTGCTACCGGGGCAATCACCCTCACAGCCCAAAAAATGCTTTCCCGAAACAATCAATCAGCTGAAAAACCGTTTGCGCACTTTTGGTGGAACAAACACAGTGTTGAACGTCGCATTGGGGAAAAACGGACTGATGGATGAATCGAAAATTGCACGAATTTTGAAATAGTCATTTGCGTAGATATACGTCTCGCGTCCCAAAAGAGTCGCGACGATGCCGATATGAAGACGATTTGTATGCACGGTTTTGTACGGTGAGATCGCGTCAACAAATCCTTGGATCGGTGTATAAATACGCCCTTTTTTTGAAACATCAAAGTTCCCGCGTGGAACCACAAGACCCTTTGGAGCTTCCCGGTCCTGCCTTAAAAAATACCCCACCTCTTTGCGTGGTTCTGGTGCTACCAGTTTCAAAAAGAACGCCATGTCGTGACAAAACGGCGCGTCAGGCAATTGCGCTTGGCTTTCAAATCGGTCGCGGACAAAAAAATGCATCTCGGGCGCAAATGTTAACTGACTAAGGTCCATATCAATTGTCGAGGGCAACATGACCGCGGTTTGAAAATGCTGTGTCAGTTGAGCGGTGATCTGCGGCGTATCATAGTGGCCACAAAACGCACCATTGCCATTGCAAACGACGACCGGTGCGGGATGCCCTGATTTGGCGATTTCCGCTTCCATTGTGGTGCGCTTTTTCATGACATCTTTGGCAATCACCGTATGATATTTAAAGCCATAGTGCAGAAAGAACTGCTCAGCACCTTCGCGAATAATGCTATCCCCCCAATTGCCCGGACTGAGCAGAAAGACGATGGGGTGATCTTGCACAATGTTACGCAAGTCGGATGCAAGTCGATCAAAAGCGGTCTGTATCGTTTCAGTCATGCCCATGCTTTCTGGCTTTTTCGCGCAAGCAGATATCCCTGTATTTGACGCTTTATGCGCTGGGGCAAATAGGAGGCATTTCGGGCCGCACAACGAGACCCTTGCGTTGCTTGCATTTTGTCAATTTCGCTTTCTTCACCCCGAACCGTAAAGGGGCTGGGGGCGAAGGCCATCCCACGGCCTGTCGTCAAAGTCCAATTGCGTAGAAACAGATCAACAGGCATCGTAATTTGCTGTGTCAGATCCAAAAAGGTCGATGCGCCTGCACGTGACCATAATATTGCGGGTGTTGTCATAGGAAAATAATGGGCCCGGTAATGTGTTGTTCCCAACTCTTTCCAGCCAGGCTGCAATAGCGGTGTACAAAAGCGTTTGGCATTCTTGCCAAGGTTCATCACGTCCCAACCGTGAATGTGCTCAAGGGACGCCCAAAGGTGGTCCAGTTGCGATTTTCCCATCGGACGCAGCGCAAGATCATCCTCGACCACAAGCCCATAAGGTAGGCCCGTTGCAAAGAATTTTTTTGCGCATAGGCGGTGGCTTTCAAAACAGCCAACTTCACCACAACTTAACGTCCGCCCCAAAGTGCCAAGCGCGGCGTTCCCGGCATCAGCCTCAAGCCTGCGCCCATCGACTGCAGGCACCCGTGTGAAAGATAACCCGGCAGCGGCCAAAACAGATTTCGTCGCTTTTAGGCGCGCGGGGTTGCGATCAAGATTGATCACGTAGGTGACCGGCTGGATCACTTCCATTAGCGTCTCCCGAGTGGAATGGTTCGGGATTTCAAGCGCTTGATATAGCCATCAATCGCATCTTTCACAGGCCCGTCTGCAAGGTCGGAACGAAGTTCCCACATAACGGCCAAATCGTCCCGCTTACTGGCTTGATTTTTTTGGGGGGCCCTGTTGCCCATAATCGTCTCAAGCTTATCGTTTTGCACAAATAACCCAGGCAATTCGCGACCGGATGTCAGAATGCAAAGGCGCGTTCGAATACACTTCATGCAAACGCCACAATTTCCGCCATGTGATTGTTCCTGATAACAAACAGAGAGATCACTTGCCACGTCACTGGGGTGCCCAATAATTTTACGCACTTTCGCCGCTCGCGAGAAATCACGGCCGAGGTGGCGGATAGGAAAACGTGCACTGGAAAGAGCGGAGTGTATCACCCGATTATTGCCCCATGGAAAAGCTGCAAATTCCATGGCTGGTGAACTATCTGCTGCAAATGCGCCCCAGCCAAAGTGACCAGAATGATAGTTGAGACACATCGCGAGATTGAGCGTATGCAGCATGTCCCAATTGAAACCCAGTTTCCGGATCGAGGTCTCCACCGTGATAAGCTCTAATCCGGTTTTTTTGGCAATGGTTTGCACACGTGGTTTCAAAGACTTGAAACCCGAAGTCTGAGCGTTGGGATAGTCTGCGCCCGCGATCAACAGGCCATGGGTCAGTTTGGGGTCTTCTTGCGCCTCAAGAGCGGCAAAAGTTGAATCGACACCGCCGCTAAGACACATCAGGCCCGGACGATCAAATGAGCTAGGCTCACTTTCAACGATATTGCTGAAGTTGAGTGGCGCTGGATATATTTTCCGAGGCAGCCACATATTCATTATGGCCTTCAGCCTCTCAGCCGAGTCAATCGCCGCTCTGGAGATTGGCAGATCTGTCTTTATTTCGACGTTGTGCGAGATCGACAAGGCCAGGGCCCCAAAAAGCGCAAAATCATAAACGTCGTGTTTGATTGGTGTCGCCGCATCCGAACGAATGAAAAATGACCTCTTCCCCAATGAAATTTCGGCCAGATTTCCAGAAACAGATACTTTTAATTCCGCGGTCTCTCGCTTCGGTTCTGGGCGAAGAAAGTCGAGTAGTGATTGCATATCTTTGATCTCTATTAATGTGAATCAGTGTGTAAAAATTAATGCGATACAGCGTGTAAAATGCGTTCTCGTAGCCGGTTTGAGTTGCTCCGTAGGAATTGCCCGTTTTGTCATTTAGGGGGTATCTGATCTTTAGTCCACACGGGCCGTCACGAAAGTCGACGGTCGCCAGCCAGAGCCTTCGTTCTCCGGGCCGCCGGTCCGGCAAAAGCCCCGCACTGAAGATGTCGTGAAAATCTATATCCTTATGGCCAGCAGCGTCAGCTGACTGAGATCGAATGCATGGCTGACGATACTGGCGATAAACCAAACGCTTCCAATCTGGATAAGCCGTTCTCCTGATTTCCCATGGCGTCCCAAATTGATTGCAATGCCCCGCCTGCGAAGCGGTGGCTGAACGCGACGAAGTGCTGTGCAGAGTTTGAACAGGTAGTATCCTCCAGTCCCAACCTGGTCGGCATTTCACTTCGAAGTCCAGGAGGGACGCCGAAGTCGCCCTAAGTATGGCGGCGCAAGGCGCAGGAAGTGGCATCCAAAATCGCGGCCAGGATGCGCGGTTGGGCCTCTTCAAGTTGCTTCCAGAAGTCCCGCTCAAATTTGCGCTGTGTTTCCGGGATTGAAGGCAGGGTCAGGCAGATTGACCGGCTGGCCATGTCGGCCCGCTCCGCCAGATCCGAAATCCCGCGACCACCTTTGCGGGCCTTGGGTGGACCTTTGGGCAAGCCGTGGAGAAGGGTCGCAACGGGGCTAAGACGGGGGTGTTTCCGCAATGGGGCGACGGGCATCTGGCAGCCATTGGACTGGAAAAGTTGGCGCTGTTAAGGCCCTGTTTGTTAGGTTAACAGGGGCTAACAGCGGGCCGCTCCTGCGCCCGTGACTTAGAAAGCCCACACATCCTATGTCTGATCCGTGCATGAAGCTGGTCTTGGTGACCCCTGAAATTCCGTATAATACCGGCGCGATTGGGCGGACCTGTGTGGCGCTGAATCTGGAGCTGATCCTGATCAAGCCCTACGGGTTTTCGCTTGATGAGAAGGCGGTGCGGCGGGCCGGAACGGATTACTGGAAACATGTTAATCTCTGCGAATATGACAGCTGGGAGGATTTTATAACTGATCGAAGCCCTCCGCGCGAAAGCCTGTATTTCTTTGAGGAACATGGCGCGCAGAGCGTTTACGCCCCGGAGTATCAACCGGATGCCTATTTGGTTTTCGGCTGTGAATCCAAAGGTCTGCCAGCGGCCATATTGGATGGCATGGAGGATCGAGTATTTAATTTGCCGATGCGCAATCCACTGGTCCGATCCCTGAACCTGGCAAACGTAGCCACGGCGGTTATTTATCAGGCCATGCGCCCTCAACTGGGTGGTTGAACGCGGCCATTGGCGCGGCGGCAGGCAAAGCCTGCTGTCGCCCGGCATTGCGGCCCGTAAGGTCAGGCTTGCAGTCAAAAAGCACTGAGCTCGGCGAATGGTATCACCCCGGCGGACAGCGGCACTAGGGCCGCTTTTGGGAGGAGCCGCGCCAAGGGGTCAGCGCATTTTCCGTATTTTGAGTTTGTCTAGTTTTGCTCTGCTCTTGGTCGATTCCTCCGACCGCGCCAGAGCTTTGGCAACCGCCTTCAAGCTCATCCCCTTTGTCACCAGCATATGCAGCTTTTGAATTTCCTCAGCTGTCCAGGCTTGGCGGTGGCGTTCGTAACGTTCACTCATGGATCTCGTCTACCTTCTCGTCATGTCAGAGTTATCATAGAGCATGCTGCTGCTGAGGGGGCCAGAACAATGGCCGTCGCGATATCCAACGATTCTGAATGACGCCATTGGCCAGGCTGTCAGAGAGCCAAGGGGCTGGTTATCGACATCCGACGTGGGGGGCTTAATTCCGCCAGAGGCGGTCCATTGAAACGATGCCTTTGCATCAGATCGAATGGTGCTGTGAGGGAGGATCGAACTCCCGACCTCACCCTTACCAAGGGTGTGCTCTACCACTGAGCTACCACAGCGCACTGTCCTCCAGATGGTCACTCGGTAGCTATCGGGCTCTGGAAAAACCCTCATCGTTCAGCTACCTAAGCTTTGGAGCTGTTATGTTGCGGAAGACCTATGTCTACTGCACCATATCAGCGCCGGTGAGGGGGCTTTTAGGGGCAATTGCAAAACTGTGCAAGGGCAATCTGGACGGTTTTTTCACACTAAGTTACACAGGGTTCATGGCAGATAAAAAAACACCCAAAAGCAACGGCAGTTCCACTGCACGCGAAGACCGGCTAAAGGCTGCGTTGAAAGTAAATATGGCGCGGCGTAAGGCGCAGGCCAAGGCGCGTGCGGGCACAAGTGCTGATGGCAAACAGACAGGCAAGTCAGAAGGATAACGGCAGATGGATTCGATTTTGGTAACCGGTGGCAACGAGCTGAGCGGTCAAATCCCTATAGCAGGCGCAAAAAACGCCTGTTTGACACTGATGCCGGCAACATTGCTGAGCGACGAACCGCTGACGCTGACCAATGCGCCCCGGTTGAGCGATATCAAAACTATGACCGAGCTGCTGCAGTCGCTTGGCGCCGAGGTGACCTCATTGCAAGATGGCAAGGTGCTGGCGATGTCCAGCCACAACATCAGCAATCACACCGCCGACTATGACATCGTGCGCAAAATGCGCGCCTCGATTTTGGTTCTGGGGCCCATGCTGGCGCGGGATGGCCACGCAGTTGTGTCGCTGCCCGGCGGCTGCGCCATCGGTGCGCGGCCCGTTGATCTGCACCTCAAGGGGCTGGAGGCGCTGGGAGCGGAGCTGGAGCTGAAGGACGGCTATATTCACGCCAAGGCACCGGGGGGATTGAAGGGCGGTATCGTGGATTTCCCGCTGGTTTCGGTCGGGGCGACCGAAAACGTGCTGATGGCGGCGACTTTGGCCAAGGGTACAACTGTGATCAACAACGCCGCGCGCGAGCCTGAGATCGTCGATCTGGCTGATTGTCTGCGCCGGATGGGGGCTCAGATTGACGGCGACGGCACCTCGACCATCACCATTCAGGGGGTCGACCGGTTGCATGGTGCGACGCACCCGGTGGTCACCGACCGAATCGAGCTGGGCACCTATATGCTGGCACCAGCGATCTGCGGTGGAGAGGTGGAATTGCTTGGCGGTCGGATCGATCTGGTTGCTGCGTTCTGCGAGAAACTGGATGCCGCTGGGATCTCGGTTGAAGAGACCGACAGGGGCCTGAAGGTCGCGCGTCGAAATGGCCGGATTCGGGCGGTGGATGTGATAACGGAACCCTTCCCCGGTTTTCCGACGGATCTGCAGGCGCAGATGATGGCGCTCTTGTGTACCGCAGAAGGGACTTCGGTTCTGGAAGAGCGGATTTTTGAGAACCGCTTTATGCATGCACCGGAACTGATCCGCATGGGCGCTCAGATTGAGGTGCACGGCGGCACCGCCACGGTGACCGGCGTTGACCGGCTGAAAGGCGCTCCGGTGATGGCCACCGATCTGCGCGCTTCGGTATCGTTGATTCTGGCCGGGCTGGCAGCCGAGGGCGAAACTGTGGTGAGCCGGGTCTATCATCTGGATCGTGGCTATGAGCACGTGGTGGGCAAGCTGTCCTCTGTTGGCGCCAAAATTGAACGGATCAAGGGGCAGTAATGACTGACGCAACATTTGAAGAGGGCGAGGAGGCGCCGCTGAACCTTGGCGCATTGTCGCCGGAGGATCTGCAAGTGATCTCGTCACTGACGCAGGACGCGGTCTTCCCGATCACCGAGATGCGCTGGCAGGCAAAGCAAAATCGCTTTGCCTTGCTGCTGAACCGGTTTCGCTGGGAAGACAGCGACAGGGCCAAATCTCGGGGGCGGGCCTATGAGCGGGTGCAATCGCTGCTGGTCATCGACACTGTGTTGTCAGTGGCCTCGCAGGGGGTCGATCGCAGTGATCCTGACGTGATCCTGTCGCTGCTTGAGCTCCGCTTTGAGCCGGGCGAGGACGGCGCCGGCCATGTGCTGCTGACCCTGGCCGGTGACGGCGTCTTGCGGCTGTCGGTCGAGGCGCTTGAGGTTTCACTGCGCGATGTCACCCGACCATATCAGGCGCCATCGGGCAAGGCTCCGGGGCACGGTGATTAACCGCAGCTATTTGCTTGAGCCTGCGCCCGTGCGCCGCTATTTAGCGCCAAAAGGAGAGCCTGATGCCGCAGTTTCTGGATACGAGCGCTGATGATTTCGAGATGGGTTTTGCCGCGCTTTTGGGGGCCAAACGCGAGGATAGCCCGGACGTAGACGCGATTGTTGCCGATATTATTGCGGATGTGCGCGCCCGGGGCGATGCTGCTGTGCTCGAACTGACCGCCAAGTTTGACCATCTTGAGCTGGCAGCAGACCAGCTCGCCTTCTCGAGGGATGAGATCGACGCGGCGATTGCTGAGGTGGGCGAGGCCGACCGCGCCGCACTGGAATTGGCGGCCGAGCGTATTTGGTCTTACCATAAGCGCCAGATGCCCAGCGATGAAAGCTGGACGGATTCGGCTGGGGCGACCCTGGGCTGGCGTTGGACCGCGGTTTCAGCGGCGGGTCTCTATGTGCCGGGTGGCCTGGCCACCTATCCGTCGTCGGTGCTGATGAATGCCATTCCTGCCAAGGTGGCTGGCGTGCAGCGATTGGCGATTACCGTGCCGACGCCTAATGGCAAGATTAATCCGCTGGTGTTGCTGGCTGCTCGGATCGCGGGGGTGGACGAGATCTATCGCATTGGCGGCGCTCAGGCCATTGCGGCGCTGGCCTATGGCACCAAGAGCATTGTCCCGGTTGATAAAATCACCGGCCCCGGCAATGCTTTTGTTGCCGCGGCCAAGCGCCGGGTGTTTGGCAAGGTGGGGATTGATATGATTGCGGGCCCATCAGAAATCCTGGTGATTGCCGATAAAGACAACAACCCGGACTGGATTGCCCTGGACCTGCTGAGCCAGGCCGAGCACGATGAAACGGCCCAATCCATCCTGATCACCGATGATGCTGAATTTGGCCGGGCGGTGGCCGCGGCGGTGGAGAAACAGCTGGAGACCCTGGAGCGGAGCGCCATTGCCGGGCCAAGCTGGCGCGATTACGGAGCGGTGATTACCGTCACCGACATGGATCAGGCCGCCGCGCTGTCCAACCGCATTGCCCCAGAACACCTGGAGCTCTGCGTCGCCGACCCAGAGGCATTGAGCCTCAAGACCGTTCACGCGGGCGCCATTTTCCTGGGGCAATATACCCCCGAGGCGATTGGTGATTACGTTGGTGGCCCCAATCACGTGCTTCCGACTGCGCGTTCGGCCCGGTTTTCATCCGGGCTGTCGGTCCTGGATTTTCTCAAGCGCACGACACTCAGCCACATGACCCCGGCAGCGCTGCGGGCCATTGGGCCAGCAGCTGAGACGCTGGCCATCAGCGAAAGTCTGCAAGCGCACGGGTTGTCCGTGCGCGCCCGGCTTGATGCATTGAACGATTAGGGCAGGGCTGGGGGCAGGGGCTCTGCCCCTCTTGGCCTGCGGCCAATTCACCCTGGGATATTTTTGGCCAGATGAAACCGGGGATCCGCCTCCCGGACTGGCCGGGAAGCTTCACCTGGCGCGGTCATCGGCGTCCCCGCCTGTACCGCTCAATCAGGCTCGGCTCAGATGGTTAAGGATTCGTTACTTCATCTGGCCGAAAATATCCCCGCCGGAGGCTCAAATGTTTTTTGATGGTAGATTGCCGCAGGCCGATGCAATTTGTTTGAATGACAGCGACTAAAGCCATGCATTGCCTCGGCCTGTGGCTTGCGATACCTCTGGGTCAACGCATACGTGCAGTGAGATCAAAGACAATGAACCGCATCAGCCAAATCGAATTGGACGACCGCAACCTGCCGCCGCCGACACCAGAGATCGAGCAGGAGCGCCGGGTGGCGATTTTTGACCTGATTGAGGAAAACTCCTTTCAGTTGCCCTCTCGTGAGAACCGCGAGGTTCCCCAGGGGCCCTATCATCTGGGACTGGCCATCCGGGATAAGCGGTTGGTGTTTGATGTCGAAACTGAAGGCGGCGGCAAGGCGGCGGAATTCCACCTGTCGTTGTCGCCGTTCAGGCAGGTAGTCAAGGATTACTATCAGATCTGTGAAAGCTATTTCACCGCCGTCAAGACGCTGCCGCCAAGTCAGATTGAAACCATTGATATGGCGCGCCGGGGCATTCACAATGAGGGCAGCCGCGTGTTGCAAGAGCGGCTGGAGGGCAAGGCCGAAATCGACACCGATACAGCCCGGCGCCTGTTCACGCTGATCTGCGTGCTGCACTTCGGAGGCTGACGGGTTGAGCGAACTGCCGCAATCGGTTTTGTTTTGTTGCGACCACAATTCGGTGCGCTCGCCGATGGCCGAAGGCATCATGAAGAAATTCTATGGTACCGGCACCTATGTTCAGTCAGCCGGGGTCAAGACCGACATGGAAATTGATGGGTTTTCTATCTCGGTGTGTCAGGAAATCGGTGTCGAGTTGTCACGCCATCGCTCACGCTCGTTTGATGACATGGAACGTTGGGGGGATGATCTTTCTTCATTTGATCTGGTGGTGGCCTTGTCACCTGCCAGCCAGCGCCGGGCGTTGGAGTTGACCCGGTTCTTTCATCTCGATGTGGAATACTGGCCGATCATGGATCCGACCGGACTGGGCGAAAGCCGAGAGGCCAAGCTGGACTGCTATCGCCAGACCCGCGATCAGATCATCGGGCATCTGACCAAGCGCTGGGGGAGCGCAAGTCAAGCGCAATAACCGGACTGTGGCGGGCCACCTCAGCTTTGCTTTTGTCAGATGCTGTTCCCGTGTTGCCGCACCTATGGGGGTGATCTGGCCAATCCTGACGCGGTCGGAGCGTGACACTTGGCATGTAATTTCCGGAGGGGCGTTGAAACTGTTTGAGACCGCGCGAGGTGGAGTAGGCATTCTTACGTGTTACGATAGCGAATTCCCACTGTTGGGCCGCGCGCTGAGGGCGGCAGATGTCATTCTGGTGCCCGCCCCTTGCACGGAGGCTTTGTCAGGGTATTGGCGGGTGCCTGTCGGCGCCATGGCACGGGCGCTGGAGGGGTATTGTGTGGCCGCCATGGCTTCGGTCGTGAGGGCAGCCGAGTGGCTTGGGGCGGTGACTGTGAATGTGGCAATGGGCGGTATCTATGGGCCACCCGATTCGGGGTTCCCGGGGGCGGGGGTTTTGGCCGAGGGGGTGCTAGGCAGGCCCGGTTGGACGCTGGCTGAAATTGACCTTGCTGACATTGCACGAGTCCGGGCCGACGGTCAGGTTTTGAACCGCAGTCATTGGATGGAGCAGGATGATCGGGTGAAATCGGTCACTATTAGCCATCTGCAGTGATTGCGCCCTTGAAAACCTGCCCAAAAGCCCCCATTTAAGCCCTCATCCCGCATCTGAGCGGGGGTAACCAAAAATGGAGATAACATGGCCAAGGAAGATACGCTCGAATTTCCCGGTGTCGTGAAGGAACTCCTGCCCAATGCGACGTTTCGGGTCGAGCTGGAAAACGGCCATGAGATCATCGCACATACGGCAGGCAAGATGCGCAAGAACCGCATCCGTGTTCTGGCTGGCGACAAGGTTCAGGTGGAAATGACCCCCTATGACCTGACCAAAGGACGGATCAACTATCGCTTTAAGTAAGCGTGATCCTGATAGATGACCAAAGCCCGGCTGCTTCGCCGGGCTTTTGTTATTCGGCCTTGCGGTGCAAGGCCGAGGCCTCCGGCGGAGGTATTTTTAACAAGCAGAAGACGGCTGCTCTGTTTGGTCGCTCTTTGCACGGGCGGGTCCTTTTGGAGCGAGCCCGAATTGGACAAGAGGGCCGGTGATGGCATTCATTCTGGGATCAGGCAGCCCGCGGCGGCTGGAGCTTTTGGCGCAACTGGGGATCACTCCAGATGAGGTGCGGGCACCGGATATTGATGAGACTCCACAAAAAGCTGAGCTACCGCGGGCCTATTGCAGTCGCATTGCCCGTGAGAAAGTTTTGGCTGTCCGGGCCGATGATGAGGATCTGGTGCTTTGTGCGGATACCACTGTGGCGCTGGGCCGCCGCATTTTGGGTAAGCCGGCAAGTGCAGGTGAAGCCGCCGAGTTCCTGCTGGCGCTATCTGGGCGCCGTCATCGGGTGATCACCGCAATCGCGCTGCGGCGTGGCAACAAGATATGGCAACGGGATGTGGTGTCTCAGGTTCGGATGAAACGGTTGTCAGACCCGGAATTGAACAGCTATCTTGCCAGCAATGACTGGCAGGGCAAGGCCGGAGGCTATGCCATCCAGGGTCCTGCAGGGGCGCTAATCCCCTGGATCAGTGGCTCGTTCACCGGCATTGTCGGGCTGCCACTGGCCGAAACCGCAAACATGTTACAGGCGGCGGGCTACCCGCTGCACAAGGAGGTCTCCGAATGAAGGGCCGCACTATCATCCTCGACCACCTGAACGGCCGCGAAGCTGCGGCGCTGATGGTGGATGGCAAGCTGGACGACCTATTGATCGAAAGTGATCAGCCGGCACCTGGTACGATCTACCGCGCCCGCGCTGATCGCCCAGTCAAGGGGCAGGGCGGCATGTTCCTGAGCACCCCGGATGGCCCAGCGTTTCTGCGACAGGTCAAAGGGTTGGCTCCGGGGCAGATGCTGCTGGTGCAAGTCACCGGTTATGCCGAGGATGGCAAGGCCATTCCTGTCACTCAGAAAATCCTGTTCAAAAGCCGCTATGCGATTGTCACCCCTGAGGCGCCAGGGTTGAATATTTCGCGCTCGATTCGCGACGAGGTTGAGCGGGACCGACTGTTGGAAATTGCCCATGAAATTATGGGCGACAGCCCCCACGGGCTGATTCTCAGATCGGCCTGTGATGGCGCCGAAGCCGATCAAATCACCGAGGACATCGCAGCAATGGCGGATGTGGCCGCCGCAGTTATGTCGGACGATGGCTGCGAGCCCCAGGCATTGACTGAGGGGGATACTCCGCATTTGCTGGCTTGGCGGGATTGGTCAGAGGCAGCAGAGGTTGAGCGGCAGGCCGGCGGCTTTGAACATCACGGGGTGCTGGAGGCGCTAGAGATGGTCAGGGGCATTCACGTGCCACTATCCGGCGGTGCCTTTTTGTATATTGAGCCGACGCGTGCGCTAGTGGCTGTAGATGTGAACACCGGGTCTGACGCCTCGCTGGCGGCTGGGGTCAAGGCGAACATGGCTTGTGCCAAAGCACTGCCGCGGGCGCTGCGGGTGCGCGGCCTGGGCGGGCAAATTGTGCTGGATTTGGCGCCGATGCCGAAAAAGGACCGGCGGGTCTTTGAAACGGCTCTGCGGGCGGCCTTTCGCACCGACAGCGAGGAAACCCTGATGGTTGGCTGGACTCCTCTTGGTCATTATGAGCTCCAGCGCAAACGGAGCCGGGTGGCCCTGACGGGCATATTAAATGAGCTTCTGGCGTGACTTGCCCAATTTGCGATGGCGGAACCACTGCATCCTACCGGCCGTTTTGCAGCAAGCGTTGCGCTGATATCGATCTGGGGAAATGGCTAAATGGGGTATACGCGGTGCCCAGCCAGGATGCCGAGGATCCTGAAAATGCAGCCGTTCAGGCCGAAAGAAATCTGCAGATCAAACATTCGTAATTTTCTTGTCAAAAGTCTCTGGACACGGTCGCGTACTCGGCATAGAACGCCCCAACCCAAGGTTAACACCTTCCCGTGCCCGGGTAGCTCAGGGGTAGAGCAGTGGATTGAAAATCCTCGTGTCGGTGGTTCGATTCCGCCCCTGGGCACCACTAAGCTTCTGAAAAGATTGACTTAGTTTCGATAGTGGAAAATCAGAAATCCGTCTATAAAAGTTACACAGTGTTACACAGCGCGGGTAGCTTAACCAATGGCTGATTCAAAAAGTAAGACCACATCACAGAAGAACATTCGAAAAGGTCTTGCGATCTACAAAACTGGCCAGTCGATCTACTGGTTCTTGCGTCTGTGGGATCCGCTTGCCAAAAAGTACGTACGGCGAACCACAAAAGAGACCGTGCGCATCGAGGCAGTCGAGGCTGCGATAGAGTTCGCTGACAATTTCAAGAGCGGTGGCCACCCAGTACATGCTGTGAAGAAAGCCACCAGCTTTGAGCGCTATGCCAAGCAGTTGATCAGCATACAGGCGCTGAAGGGCGGCAAGTGGTCAGGTGGTGATGCAAAGCTGCTCAACAGATCAGGCGATGGCTTGATCGCGTATTTCGGCAAGTGGGATGTGACGAAGATCAACACAGGCTCGGTGCGTGATTATCTGCTCAAGCTAGACGAAAAACGGGGCAAGCCTCTGGCTGAAAGCACCAAAGCAAAGCACACGATCATTTTGCGCAAAGTGCTGACGTTGGCTGTTGAGGACGGGCTGCTGAACGTACTGCCGGTGATGCCCAAACAGAAGACGAAAGACATGCCCCGACTGGCTTTCACTGATGACGAATATGCTCGTCTCTTGCAGGCCGGTGAGGAATGCGCGCAGCGTGGTGACATCGTGCGTGGTGTGAAGGTTCGTCGTCATCACGTCAGAATGTTCAGGTTTGTTGTCTACAGCTTTCTTCGGCCGACCGAATCTGAGTTGTTTGGATTGAAGCACAAAGACGTTCAAGTGAAGGGCAAACCACCGCACCTCGAGATGAAGATCGACGGTAAGACAGGTCAGCGCACAAGCGTCACGATGCCGATTGCGGTGCCACTATACCGAGGCATGCTGAACCCGCTGAATGAGGCTGATACGGACCAGAATGAATATGTCTGGATGCCTGAGTATCCAAATCGAACAACGGCGATCAACACAGCGCGTCGGATCTTCAACCACATACTGGAAGCAGCTGGCCTGAAAGACGATGTTCACAAGTTCTCGCCGTATTCTCTGCGCCATTACGCTTTGCAGAAGCGCCTTAAAGAGTCGAAGGGCGAGGCGAACATCTACAATCTGGCGAAGAACGCGGGCACTAGCATCGAAATGTTGCAGCGCTTCTATCTCGATAAGATGGCTCTGACGCCTGATCTGATCGAGAACTTGCAGACTAAGGGCAAATAAGCAATTGCGCGGCTCTGTGTGGGCGGTATCGGCTGTGAAATTCGAAGGGTCGTCGGTGGTGCTGGGTGAATTTGCTCCAGTATGACAGGCTGAGCGCGACGTCGGTCTGCGAAACCGCAACAGCTTGAGCGAAATGGCGGCAAGGGAAACAAGCAAACCGGAACGGTTTCAAGTGAGGTGGATAAAGGCACTGATCTAGGCGGATAAAGGTATACGCTCGTAAGAGCGAAACATCATAACTTTCATATAGCGAAAAGTGGCTCATTTTGAGTCATGTAAATAACGGCTATCAGGTGGCCTGAAAACACGGTTTTATCGAATTTTGGTTCTGATGTGGATTAGTGTAGCAAGCTGAATAAAGGTGACCAATTAAATTATTCTATGGGATTAAGGCTTGCCATGTTCCGAGCGTAGCGAAGGAACTCTCTGTCTCTCTTGGATAAAAGATAGCCTCACATAGGATAATGGTAGAAGACAGATAGTCGAATCTTAGATCAGGTTAGATGTAAAGGTGTGATCTTTTCTGGATATGAACTCTTATCTCTATAGATGTTGGTAAGAGATCATATAGTTATTCATACTGAGATAGCGAAGCTAAACTCTGGAGCGAAGCGTAAGAGTTTTCTTTAAAGCTCTTAGTTGCTGCAAGCAGCTATCAGCTCCTACGTCGCTGATAATCACATAATATATAATCAATATTTGATTTTTTAGAGATTCATATGTGTGCAGTAGACACACTTATCCTAAACAAAAGGATGAGTGTAAAAAACGCAAGTGACGTTTCTAACATTTCGATTGCAACGATTACCGAGTTTCGGTTCGAATGGCGGTCAGCCGGTCTCATTCTACGTTACGTCTTAACTGACGGCTAGTTTGCGACTGAACGCGGCTAGTAGATAATCGAAAACATCTTTCTAGCAACTAGGCAGGTTAATCCCTACTTCGTGACAGATCATTTGTTACTCGGTCTTCTGTCTTGCCGAGTCGAGGAATATCAAGTTCTAACCCATCTGAACAGCATCTCACGGACGACCCGCTACATTCAGTGATTAGTTCGATACTCAGCGCTTTTGTATAGTTAGCTATCTGCCCGCGTCTTTATTCGTTCGGGCTATCTGCGATCCAAGCACCTCTGGCTCTTCTCCGACAGTCTAATCTACGCTGATTACGTTATGTCGTCACACACTTCTGTATGACTCACATCTATTTATACGCGCGCTATCGCTAGAATTCCCAAATTCACCGAAATAATCCATTTTCATTATAACATTTTCGTGAGCGCCCCGTGATCTTTTCATATCTATCTGATGTTTACTGACACTCAGGCGCCGGAAACGAAAAATCTCTGGGCTGACCGCCTAGAGATTTCAATTCGATTTGACGCTCGATTTGGTGACTGAAAAAGAAATTCAATGTGTGTTTGCTGTCCACAATAGCGGTAAATTCTCAACTGCGGAAGCTGATGATACTCATTCTATCTTTCGTAATCTATGCGAGTAGAAAGCAAATCTCCCGAGCATCCGTTATGGTCAACATTTACCTTGATGAAGAATTTCTTATCCAATTCAAGCAAGAGCTCTTTTTCTCCCGGGTACTGAAAGCCATTGTGGGAAAATTCCATCGCAAAATGTGAATATTCACCAGCGTGTATTTGACCGTCCAGTACACCCGCTGTGCGCCTTATCCCTTCAATGATTTGTTTGCAGCGGTCGGTTGCTGCATCACCAGAGAACGCATCGTCACTTTTTTTCGCAAGGGACAAAACAAATATTCGAACCCTGTTCTCGTTCCATTTGAAACTGACATTGGTAAAAGTATTGTGGGTATCACCGCCAATTAGAACCCAACTGCTATCTCTATATCTGGTTTCAAGCCTGAACATGCCCCAGTCCAACATTGTAACAGGATCGTCCAGCAGTTTTTGAGTAGTGGCATCTGGGCCTGCAATTGCTGGACACGCGAGCAACGCTATTGCAGCTGCTGTTTGAATAACTCTCTTCATATCACAATCACTCCTGATCTAAGTCGCGTACCATTTCGTGAGCATTTTCGCACAACTGCCCGTACGGCGTCATCTCCGCAATGTAACGCCCGCATAAATACAATAAAGAGCAGGGGGCTAAGACATGACAAACAATACCACACCAATGAACTTTCGCGCGCCGCACGATCTCAAGACCGAGTTCGAGCGCACGTGCCGATCCCTGAACTTACCGATGACAGCACAACTGATTTTCATGATGCGCGCCTTCGTCGAAAGTGAAGCGAACAAGCGTCGACTGAAGCCAAACAACGACAACAGCCCGCTCCCATTTTTCACCAATACATAACGGAGAAACCACACATGAAGTCCTTTACCGAATTCCATGACGAACAGCAGCAGCTTGACGAGGGCATCATTCGATCCGGCTCAGTCGCCACATTCGCTGCCCGATCTGCGTCCGCAGGCAAGAAAGCCGATCAGGCGTACAAACGCGGTTTGTCTTCTCTGAGTGGGCCATCTGACCGTGATGACTTGGTCGAACAGCTAGAGCGGATAAACGCGGCACTGAAATCTCTGCTTGAGGGGCAATTGCACCAACTTCAGCAGGCACGCAATCATGTCGCGCTTGATACTGTTGGACATCTCACCAATGGAAAGAAATAAATTGCGACACAACTTATGAATAGAATACCGTCACGCAGCAGTCGTTAAACTATTGAAGGGAGCATTGTGAATCAGTGAAGTCTTCTGTTTCCGGCTGCAATTAATCTTCCATTAATGATCTCTTCAGAATGCTTTGTCGAAAATTGACAAGACCATCACCCAAACATCCACGTCCTCGCAGTCACGCCAACCTTCAAGCTGGATAGCCGCGACCGTGAGGCAATGAAAATGTTCTACTTTAGGACTTTGAGACCTCTACTATTTTTCTCCCAACCCCTAAGCTCGTCATGAAGTCCAATAGATTTTAAATCTTCGATGTCGAAAGCGAGCCGTAAGTGTTTTTAAACTTCACTAGGATAATTCTGACTTCCTTTCCGGCTCCCAATTTGGTCTTCCAGACGAATGGAAACGGCACTCATAAGATCATGACCGTTGGAGAATTGCCACAAATCGAATTTCCGTAACAGGCAGTCGTCGATCCGCTTCCGAAGAAGTTCTTTGTCCTTGTTGCTGCTAAACTTTCCTTGGGACACCTCGGCAATCATCTTATCTATGTCGATCTCCGTTTCAGCTAAGAACAACCTGAGATCAAACTGACCAAGTCGATAACCCATTGAATAAACTTGATTGACGAGCCTCATTGCCGAAATGGGCCTGATGAACTGCAGCACGTCATTCCGAATTTTTGAAATAGTTCCAGCGCTCAAAATTTTCTCGCTATTCCCAACCTCTTCTAAGTAGCGCTCAAAAGCCGACGACGATATCACGTCCACATCGAAGTCATGATAGCGCGAATAGATTATATCTTCATTTTCCGGCAGTTGTTTCAGCAACCTGTCAAAATCAGCGTCCGCCAGCCCTAACGAGTCTGTGAAGCCCTGGTCCTGAAGCTTTCCAATTGCCGCAATAACGTTCGATCTTCCTGAACAAACGACGATTGAGCACTGTTCCATGTCGACAAACTTTTTGAACCGCCTAGAGTCGTGGGCGCCCTCCAAAAGCAAAAACGTTCCGCTATGCTTTTGCCTTTCCATACGAATTTGTGCGCAAATATCGTGATGTGTGATTGTAGCTGTAAGAGAGTTCATAGCTATTCCACATCACCAAGATCGACTACTACATCGTCCCACTCGCCTATCAGCTGGGGCGAATGAGTTGCGAGAAGCACATCAAACTCGTTTAGTGCGATGATTCTTTGCAGGTCTGGAATAAATTTCTTCTGCCACCCCACGTGAAGTGAAAGCTCTGGCTCATCAATGAGTATTAGGGCGTTTGGTTTGAGCTCAAAGAGAAGCTCAAAAAACAAAACCAGTTGGTGCTGTTCACCAGAAGACAATTTCTCCAATGGAACGTCGTGCTTCGTCGATCGTTGTACGCGAAAACCCTCGTTTTTGTGAACAACCACACTCTTTGGTGTGAACCTATCATCAATAAGTTCAATGAATAGAAGTATCCGTTCCCGTAACCTTTCAAGAACATTTAGCTTTTGCTCTGTGTCACTAACGTAAACTTTTAGAACGGCCGAAACCGCATCATTGACATCATTTATGATAGGAAATGCCTCATCACCTTCTGGATCGAGAATTCCAGCCTCCATAAGGCCACGCCTTGTCGCATCAAGACCAGCTAAAGATGCGGCCAGGTTCTGCGGTGAAGTTGCCGGTCCTGTTTGAATCACGCGCCGAGGGAAGGATCGATCAAGTGACTGAGATATAGCTGCGTATGAAGCCAACTCCTTAGAGATAGTATTTCGGAGAACCTGTGCCTTTTTTGAAATCGCCAACTGAGAAGACCGGCCATGCGGGCCGCGTCTGTAGTCATCGTCGCGAAAGACTAGAAGGCGCTGAGTTTCAATCAAATGACAATCAACATTCTTGATAATGGTCAATAGATCTTCGGGAGGGGTTTCCGAAAATTCCTCCAATATTTCTTCAGGGATATCGGCCGCATAATTTTCTACAACATCTTGCAAGTTCAATGTTTGACCGGAATAGTCATGGGTCCAGTTTCGCGGACCACTTCTCGTCAGAAATGGCAAAAACCTCTCTACCCGGGAGAATTTTGACGTTGTTGTATCAATGGAACGAGGCGTCCAAGTTCCTGTCTCATTGGATGAGGTATTTGTTTCAACCGCAATTCCCATGAGTTCAACGGAAGATGATGTCTCGTCTTCGGGGAACTTTCGGATTACTATTTCGCTACCGTCCGAAAAGTTAAATACGATGTGTTCAAATTCCGTGCTTGAGAAAACCGACCATCGCTTTTTAAATAGAGCGTCAATAAGTTTGAGGCAGGCGGTTTTTCCCATTCCGTTTGGGCCGATTAAGGCTGTAATACGTTCCGACTTACTGAACGGGATTTCGTGATCAAATTCACCGGTAATCCCCCCATTTTTAACAGGGGGCGGTCGTAGAATTTACGCGGCCATTTTCAGTTTCATTGCGGGTGTGATGCCGCCGAGGCCCATATTCGGGCGGTCATTATTGTAAGTCCATAGCCATTGTGTGGCAAAGTCCTGTGCCTCCTCTATGTTTTCGATGATATGTTGGTCCAACCATTCATGCCTGACGGTGCGATTATAGCGCTCGATGTAAGCGTTCTGCTGCGGCTTTCCGGGTTGAATGTACTGGATGATAATACCTTGTTTCTCAGCCCATTCCAGCAGCTTACCACTGATGTACTCCGGCCCATTATCGACCCGAATGGTTCCTGGTTTCCCACGCCATTCAATGATCCGATTAAGGCTGCGAATAACCCGTTCGGCTGGCAAAGAAAAATCGACCTCGATGCCCAAACCCTCGCGGTTAAAATCATCCAGCACGTTCAAGAGCCGAAACGCCCGACCATCCCCGAGGCGATCCGCCATGAAGTCCATCGACCAGGTCATGTTCGGGGCGTCCGGCACTGCCAGCGCATCGGGTTTGTCCCGCTTTAACCGTTTCCGAGGTTTGATCCGCAAGTTCAGTTCCAGTTCGCAGTAAATCCGGTAAACCCTTTTGTGGTTCCACGAATGACCTTGCACGTTACGTAGATGCAGGAAACATAGCCCAAACCCCCAAGTCTTCCGTGCGGCCGTCAGCCCAACCAGCAGATCGGCAATCTCTTCGTTCTCATCGCTCAAGAGCGGGCTGTAACGATAGCACGTCTCACTGACATCAAACGTGCGGCAGGCCAGCGCAATGCTGATACCGTGGCGCGCCACCGCTTTCTCGGCCAGACCCCGTCGTAAGGCTGGCCGGATCACTTTTTTCCCAGGGCTTCCTTCAGTAATTCTGCTTGCATGCTCATCTCGGCATACATCTTTTTCAGCCGCCGGTTCTCGTCTTCAAGCGCCTTCATTTGGCTGATCATCGACGCGTCCATACCACCGTATTTTGATCGCCATTTGTAGAACGACGCGTTGCTCATCCCGTGCTCGCGGCACAGCTCCGTTACAGGCACACCGCCTTCGGCTTGGCGTAGGATCGCAAGAATTTGGGGTTCGCTATATCTCGTCATCTTCATCAAAATCTCCTCATGCATTCTGCCGAGAAAATTCTACTTCCACATCCCCTTAGTTTCGGGGGGGATTACCCACCGAACAATCCAAATACACGAAACCTGGTCAAACGGGCGTAAATTATCGAAGATGGCATTTCAAAATTCCTGAATAGTTGTCCGCACTGAACACTGTCTTTTAGGGGCGTGGGCAGAGAGTGATTGCGCGTGATCGGATTGGGGGGATAAAACCAGCAAGATATCGGCTAAAAGGTCTGCCAAGAGTGAATGGTCTGGTGTTTCTCCCCTAATCTCTATCTCCTGTTGTGCTTGAAGTCAGCTCAGATCTAATCGCTATCAGCGAATCCTTGAACTGAAACCTTATTGGAATTTGCCCCGTCGATGTGGTCCGCCTGTGTTGGCCGATAAGTTGCCATGTCTGCTACGCTTTTGTTCATTTCAGCAGACTATGTTCCATTTCCGATCGGAAATGAAGCGACGATATTCCCAACACATCGAACGTTCTCCAGAGCGGAACGATGGTATCTACCACGTCACCAAAACAGCTAGTGGGGTTAGAGAGACAGGGTCTGTCAGGGCTGGACGATAGTTCACAGCCAAAGTTCGCAGCCAAATCCACCCTCGCGGGCTAAACTGCATTGACTCGGCTCCAAGCGCGCTCCTGGAGGGGCATGTGCATCGGCGTGGTCAAATCGGTAACCATTTGGATCTTGATACGGTTGGTAACCTAACAAACAGCAAGAACAACCTGCACCGCTAATGGCGTCGTAGAGAACGGTCATAGGAAGCATTGGTAGCGCTATCGCATGTTGCGGTGTGGCTTTGCCAAAGTGATCACTTGAACTCAGGAGTGGCTCTCACACTCTTGGGTTGACCTTGGTCAAGCATTCAAGGCCATATGAGATGAATTTCTAGGAGGTTACATGTTCAAGCGCGTTAGGTCTGGTGCTAGTGGAATTTGGTTTTGGTTCCGCCGCCGCTCAATTTTCGTCCAGCTACTCCTTATCATCCCGATCACCTGTGCTGTTGCTCTGACTGTCTTGGTCGGTAACATGGGGTTAGCTCTAATGGGCACAGCGGTTGCGTTATCCGCGCCGCTGGTTGGTTGGGTTGGTGGCTTTTTCGCGGTCATCTTGGCCAAAGCGGGAATTGTCATCGCTAAAGACCGTCGACAGTCTCGATAGTTTCAAATCAATTGCACCAGTCGTTTCTTCGCGTCCGTATCGCCTTCGATGTATCGCTGGGTCATCGTCAGGCTGGAATGTCCGGCAAGCTCTTGAACATCGCGAAGAGATCCTCCAACCTGCACGACTTTCTTTGCAGCGTTTGTAATGAATGTGCGTCGACCGCTGTGTGAGCTTGCGCCAACAAAGCCAAGATCGCGATACCAGCGATGAAACATATTCACGATGACCTGCGCAGGTGTGCTGTCGCTTCGTTCTGTGCAAATGATGGATCGATCAGGAAAGGGCAGGGCGCCACGTCGTTGACGTTTTTCCGAACATACCGACATCCACACGCCCAATGCTTTTCGCAGATCCCTGTTCATCGGGATAATTCGCCCCGAGCGACCCTTGCTCGTCTTGTCTGTCAGTTCGATGTGATCCCCAACTTCGCCGCTCGAATTCAATACCGACGTCCAGCGCAGTCCCGCGACTTCTTTTGCTCGAAGACCTGCTTTCATCGTCAGCAAAAAGATGACTATGTTGCGCTCGCTGTTTCGACCGGTCTCAAGATGCCGAAGCATTGCCTGAACCTGAGCGTTTGTGAGAACTTTCGCCTGCTTACCCTGTGCCATCATGAACCCGTTATGAAATTGCGTTGATGTGCAAGATTCTAACGGGATTTCAGAAATCCAAAAGGGCGCTCCTGAAAAATTCGTTCGGTGACAGTGGTTTATGAGATCTGATTATAGAACTTAGAAACTATAATCAAAGTGGGGGACTGGATGCGTGGATGAAGCCGACATTCTCTTGACTCCCAGTGAGCCACCAAAGAGCATACTTTTCTGCCCCGCACCAACCAGTCTAACTGTAGCGAACGGCCGAGGCTGTGTGAAAACTCGGTATATCGAGAATCTCGCGGGAGGATATTCTCAGTACGCATCAATACCTCGGCGCTATCGGTAAGGTGATCTCCAGAGCGGCAGATACTGGAATAATATTCTTGGGAATCGCGACCGAATTGAGTTTTCACACAGCCTCGGCCCAAAGCTGCCTTTGGTGCAAAACACGCCTAACGGCTGCTCCCAGCCCTTCTACGACATTCGTGCCGGGTGCAGCATGACGCGGCATATGGGGCACGAAGGTCGGAAGGACTAAGCCGCTCTCGCGGCAATGGCGCTCGTGTTGAGCGTTCCACACCTACGCAAAATCTGTGCATTTTGTATTCTGACGAACCTGTTCGACGATTGGGCCTTCTCAATCTTTAGACAGGAGGCTTCCATGAAAGAGGAGAAGACAACGTCGCTGCGAGCGCGGATGATCGAGGATATGCGCATTCGCGGACTGAAGGAGTTGACGCAGAAAGGGCATATCCGTGCGATTAAACATTTTGCGGCTTTCCTTGGCCGCTCGCCTGATACCGCAACACCAGATGAGTTGCGCGCCTATCAGTTGCACATGACAGACACTGACGTTTCGACGACGACCTTCAACACCCGGATCGTCTCGCTCAGACTATTTTTCGGCGTGACCTGCGGGCGCGAAGAGATGAAGCGATACATGCAGTTCCGACGCAAACCGAATAAACTGCCCGTTGTGCTCAGCGTCGAGGAGGTATCCGATCTGCTGACAGCCGTTCCTGGTCCTGGCCTCAAGTATCGGGCTGCTTTGGGCATTAGCTATGGCGCTGGGTTGCGGGCGTCCGAAGTTTGCCACCTCAAAGTGGCCGACATCGACAGCGACCGGATGTTGATCCATGTCGACGAGGGCAAGAATGGCAAAGACCGTAAGGCGATGCTGTCGCGAAGGCTTTTGGAACTGCTGCGGGACTATTGGCTTGAGGCACGACCCGAGGGCTGGCTATTTCCCGGAAAACCCAAGATCAATCCGCTGTCACCACGCCAGCTCAATCGCGCCTTCACCTCGGCAAAGCACATGGCGGGGATCAACAAACCGGCGACACTGCATACTCTGCGGCATAGTTTTGCGACCCATCTGCTGGAGGCCAATACCGATGTGCGGGTGATCCAGGTCCTGTTGGGTCATTCCAAGCTGAGCACGACAGCGCGCTACACCCACGTCGCCACTAAGACGATCCGCAATACGGTCAGCCCGTTCGACAACCTCAAACAGTTGCAGGATCACACGCTCCGACGAGGGTTGGAGTGACGCTCGGGGCCGGTGTCTCGTTCGAAGCTGGAGATTGCTGATATTTTTCGAAAGTACGGTCCCGCATGGCGGCAGGCCAATGCTGGGCATATCAGCCTCAGCCAACTTAAGGTGATGTCGGCGATAGAGGCCTGCCGGACCGAGGCGCTCGGTGGCCATGTGGCGGCTTGCACCAAATGCGACCACGGCCATATTGCCTATAACTCCTGCAAAAACAGGCATTGCCCGAAGTGCCAGGGGCCAGCCGCACGGGACTGGATGGCGGCGCGTGCTGAGGACCTGTTGCCGGTAGAGTATTTCCATGTCGTCTTCACCCTGCCTGCCGAGATTGCCCGCATCGCATATTGGAATAAGAAGGCAGTCTATAGCCTGCTGTTCAAGGCGTCCGCCCAAACGGTAATGACCATCGCGGCCGATCCCAAGCGCCTCGGCGCACGCGTTGGTATGACAAGCGTGCTGCACACTTGGGGATCAGCACTAACACATCATCCCCATGTGCATATGATCGTGCCCGGCGGCGGCCTGTTGCCGGATGGCGTAGGCTGGATCAAATGCAGACCGGGGTTCTTTCTGCATGTGCGGGTGCTGTCCAGGCTGTTCCGCCGCCTCTTTATCGAAGGATTGATGGCCCTCCATAACGCAGGCGAACTGAGCTTCTTCGGGGATCTGGGTGGGTTGGCAAAGGCTGACACGTTTGCTACTTGGCTCGCCCCGTTCCGCAAATCCGAATGGGTAGTCTATGCCAAACTGCCCTTTGGTGGGCCAGAGGCGGTACTGGCCTATCTCAGCCACTATACGCATCGTGTCGCCATATCGAACTCCCGCTTGGTCAACGCAGACGCCGAGGCCGTGACCTTCCACTGGAAAGACTATCGCATCAAGAATAGCAACCGGCAGAGGGTCATGCGCCTCTCCACCGGCGAGTTCATACGCCGCTTCCTGATCCATGTCCTACCCGACGGCTTCCACCGCATCCGTCACTATGGCTTGCTGGCCAGCTCGACCCGCAAGGCCAACATCGCCAGGATACGCGCCCTGCTTGAGGTGGAGCCGCCTGACCAGGAGGTCCAGCAAAGCGCCGAGATTATCCCTCTCACTCTACGGGAGCCGTGCCCTTGCTGTGGCGGACCGATGCGCATTGTCGAGATATTCCGCCGCGGGCAACAACCAAGATCGAGGGCACCACCGAGGGAGCAGGCCGCATGACAAATCGCCCATTCCATTGGACGATACCTTTCTGGTTCCATCTCAGGGCCCGGACTAAACGGTCTGTGCCTCGCATCCCAATGCGCACACGAACCCACCCGCACAAGTTCGAGCGACACCTTTATCTGGGGGGCACTGACGTTCCATCCGGCACCAAAGGCTCAATCGTTCTACCAAAGTGTCGGCCACTTCCAGCCGTAGAACCCATCCGCATCGCTCTTTCCCCATAGGCATCACCCAGCCCCCCGCGGCTTCCTCCTTCCGAGGTTTGTCAACGCGGGACGCCATCATTTGGAGGCAGCTGTCACGCCGCGCCCCGCATCGAAAAACCTTCAGGAAAGGAGCCGTTCGCTGCGCGGAGCACCAATGACTGCTTTGGGATAACGTGACATATTAGGTTGTTGGAGAGTAGTCAGTTTGCCATGCACCTCAAATACTTGCTATGAACGTTCCAATCGCTGTAGCAAAATTTTCAGAAAGAAGCCGATGATAAAAGTGAAGCTCATTATATTCATGACTGCGGTAATGTTCCTTTCTGCCGCAATTTCTGAAGCTGATGCTCAAACTGCCGCTGATCAACAGAAAACCACGCTGATCATAAACGCCGACATCGTGACCATGGATGCGACGCGTCCGGATGCGCAGGCGCTGGCTTTCCGTGATGGGCGAATAGTTGCAATCGGCACAGAAGAGGCAGTTCGACAGAAAATTGGCTCTTATGATTTCTTTTTTGATCTGAACGGCCGCACTATTGTACCGGGTTTTATTGAATCTCATGACCACGCATTCATGTCGAGCAACACGCTTTTGGTGGAAGATGTCTCGCCGTTTACTACTCCGACGCTGGCCGGGGCTTTGACGAAAATTGCAACTGTTCGGCCTGACAAAGATGGATGGATTGTTGCCTTTGGGGCAGACCAAACGCTCTACGAAGAAAAGCGCGGACCAACACGCGATTTATTGGACCCACTTTTCCCCAATACGCCTGTGATTGTCTATCATCTTAGCGGGCACGGTGCGTTCATGAATAGCGAAGCACTGCGCATTTCTGGGCTGGACGAGTCCACGCCTGATCCGGCTGGGGGCTTTTACGAAAAAGATGACACCGGCAAGCTGACTGGCTACCTCTCGGGTCAGCCCGCATTTCTGCCCTACAAAAGCTACCCAAGCGCGACCCACGCGGCTGCCGTGGAAAAATCGAAACTCAGCGCAGAATTCGGGATCACAACCGGGTCCGAGCTGGCGATAATGAACGCCTTTGTGCTGGAGGGGGTCTATCAGGCGGTCCAGGATCCAGACTATGCAACCCGGCTTGTTGGAGGGTATTTTTCGACAGCACCGGATTATGAAGAAATAGTGCCGCTGCTAAAGAACTACGAAACCGAACTTTTCCACATTCCCTTTATTAAAACGTGGACTGACGGCTCCCTTCAAGGGGGCACCGCATATATGCGCAATGGCTATCACGACCATACAATGGGCAAAGGCGATAGTGCTCAGGGCTCACAAGCATATTTCAACGAACTCGTCCTCGACATCTACCGAAAAGGTTTCTGGCCAGCGGTTCACGCCAACGGCGATGCCGCCGTCGATGTCGCATTGAATGCTTTGGAAAATGCCAAGACCGAGATGGGGGCAGCGAATACAGAAAATTTCCGTCCTCAAATCATCCATGCGCAGGTTAGTCACCCAGAGCAGTTCGTTCGGATGAAACAGCTTGGCGCTGAACCCACTATTTTTACAAGCCACATCTACTACTGGGGTGACCTCCATTTTGAGAGAACACTTGGGCCCGAAAATATTGAGCTGATGAGTGCGATGAAAAGTGCCTATGATGCTGGTTTGCGCCCGGCGATGCACAGCGATGCGCCTGTCGCACCTGTTGATCCGCTATTGAATATGTGGGCAGCAGTTAATCGAGAAACCAGTAGCGGACGCATCGTTGGCGCGCAGCAAGCTATCACACCAGAGCAGGCATTGGCGGCCTATACAATCAACCCAGCCTATCAATTTGGCATGGAGGAAGACGTCGGTTCCCTGGAGATCGGAAAGTTTGCCGATTTTGTCGTTCTGGATGGTAACCCGGTAAAAATAGATCCGAGAGAAATCCGTCACATCAAGGTTTATGCGACGATCATGGGAGGGCGCGTCACCTATTTGGACACGCCAATTTATGACCGAGTGACCCCCCTTAAATGAACCAATTGGTGAAACTCATTCTTCCAAATCAGAGGCTGGGACAAATGGGAAATATTACTTCTCGATAAGCGTCAAGGCGACGATGGGCCACATCGTTAGATATTCAACGAACAACCCAGCAAGAAGGGGCGTTTGAGCTATAACCAGTCATTAGTTTGGGTGGCCACGAACGGCCGGTCTGGGCCGTTCACGCCCTATCAGGGCGAGCCGCAGCCAGACTTTGCAAAGGTCGCAATCTGCGCATTGCTGCCGTTGGAGCTGGCCGCAGCGAAGGTCAGGAACCCGCCCTTAGTGTCGAGATGTGCCTGGTGCAGCAATTGGGCCATTTCGCTCTACCATCACTGTCAAGAACGGCCCTTATCCGACCTTGATACGCCGCGTGGCTAGCGCCTACGCTTGTCGCTGCGTCGAGTCGGGGGGTATTCTGAATGAGCACGACGCGAAAACTGCACGGCGAATAATAGAAGAAACAGCATGACTGAAGGGATGGGGATGTGAATTGGAAAACTTATGGGACCGCTGCTACTGTTTGGGCGATTTGCGTAGCACCAGTTGTCGCGTTTGAAGCCTCCCATGTAGAAAAACTGAAACAAGACGCTGCTTGCGTAGAATGCGATCTGTCCGGAGCGGATCTGTCCGGAGCGAATATGTCCGGCGCAAAACTGTACGGCGCTGACCTGAAGGACGCCATCCTGAACGGAACCAATCTGAGCTCCACTGATCTGAAGGGGGCTAATCTGTACGGCGTAAATCTGAGAAAGGCCATGCTGATCGGTATCGATCTGACCGGCGCGGATATGACCGGCGCGGTTCTGATTAACACCGATCTGACGGGCGCCGATCTGACGGGCGCCGATCTGACGGGCGCCGATCTGACCAGCGCGGATATGACGGGCGCTATTATGACCGACGCAATCCTTTGCAACACGATTATGCCCGACACGTCAGTGCTTTCCAGCGGATGCTAGCGTGACATAGATTTTCCATTCGGTTTGAGCTTTGTAGAGGCTACACAATGCTGTGTGCCGCATTCAAGGCATGACGGCAGGTTTAGCTTTGCACACCTTGGCACACTCCGCAGCGAAGGTCAGGAACCCGCCCTTAGTGACGAAATGTGCAGGGCGCAGCAAACGGGTCAATTCACGCGCTCATAAATGTAGCGAACGGCCCAGACCGGCCCTTGACGGGACATCACGTCGCCGCCGCGCAGCTTCCCCAGAGCGGCCATTCGATCATCGCGCAGCATTTTCATCAGTCGGATGACGGCAGTGCGGACCAAGCCGACATCCACCTTTTGGCGGGACTGCCGGACACCCGGACACCCAGTTTGGCTTGGTGGAAATAGAAATTTGGTCGCGTCCGCGATACGAGCTAATGTGTAGTGTGTAGGCTGGAATGATCAGTTGCGTGGGCAATATCAATTTGGAGATAGCACATTGGAATCGAACTCATCGAATTTTTCGGCTTCCAGCGGCAATGGCTACGAATTGCAAATGGGGCGTTTTAGTCGCTTGTTAGCACCAAAGTTCCTAGATCTCATCGAGTTTGAGGATAGCAGCAATATTCTCGATGCCGGATGCGGTACCGGCGCACTGACATCAGAAATATTGCGCCGCACCGAAACCGCAGACATTACCGGTGTCGACATCTCTGAGGCTTATGTTGAATACGCCGCACGGCAAATTTCAGACCCACGTGTTTCGTTCGAAGTTGCTGACCTGAAGGCTCTTCCAATGCCAGATGAAACATTCGATCATGTTGTGTCTCAACTCGCCTTAAATTTCGTTCCAAACACGAGCGTGGCGATATCCGAGATCTCGCGTACTTTGAAGGTGGGCGGCCGTCTCGCGGTAGCCATTTGGGATGTAAGAGGAGGCCTCGTGTTCAATCGCTTCTTTCTGGACACAGCTTCAATGCTAGACCCTGAGGCCAACGAACTTAGAAAAAAGAACTTCACGCGGCCGCTCACGCGACCCGGCCATCTGGAAGATGCTTTGAAGTCAGCGGGCTTTGCCAAAGTTCAGATCGGTGAAATCCACATCCGAACTGAATTCGCATCTTTCGAAGACTATTGGAGGCCATTCGACGGGAAAGACGGCCCAATTCCATCCTATCTTTCGAAGAGACCCGCCGAACTGAAAAAACAGATAAAGGATGCCGTGCGAGATGCCTATCTAGATGGCGAAGCTGATGGACTTCGCTCTTATGTTGCAACAGCATGGGTAGCAACGGGGCGACGGCAATAGCGAACTTCATAGTCTGCTTTTGGCTCGGAGTCGCCTTGCGGCGGCGCAGAACAAGAACCGGTTTCGAAGTCACCTGAATGTCGGCTGCCGACATGGTGTCTTGAATGGCTCGCGTCTGCAACGAAAGTCCGGAATTCGCCCTTAGTGACGAGTTTCTGCGGCCGCAGCATCTCTTGCTAGAGGCTCGGCCCTTCATTTTTCTGCGGATTGCATGACGTCCGCTTCGGGTGGTGGATCAGAAAATCCCAGCCTTGAACCACCATCGACTTCTACACATTTCCGCAGCAGTTCGGTAAAGGTAACGGGGAATTCCTCTCAGGTAGGACCGTCATGTTAAACGATAGCGAACTGAATCAGTTGAATGAATTGCTGCTTTCCATCCCGATGGAAAATGAAGGCATGCTTTTGAGCGAGTTCGATGGCTTCTGTGCGGGATTGATTGTTTGCCCTGAGGTGACCATGCCCAGTGAATGGTTGCCGTGCGTCTGGGGTGAGGGAGCTGATCACTTTGCCACTCTTGAAGCGCTTCAGTCGGCGACAGATCTCATAATGCGCCATTACAATGACGTTGCGGTTTCACTAACACCGCCAAGTTTGGAATACGGACCACTTTACGATGAGGATGCTCGGACGGGAGAAATTCTATGGGAATCCTGGGTGTGTGGTTTTGAACAGGCGATGCGGCTCAGAATGGATGCGTGGGAACAGATAGTCGAAAGCGAAGACGAAGAAGCTGGTGCGTCGGTCACAATGATGCTGGCGCTCTACAGCATTGCTGAAGGTAACAGCGATCTCCCTAAGAAATCGATCAAAGAGCTAACTCAGCAAGCCCCGGATCTCATTCCGACTTTGGTGCTGACGATAAACGGTTGGACAAAATCACTCAGTACTCAGAGTAGTCTGCCGCCGTTCATGCAATCCGCCAATACACCGAGCGCTCCGTTCTCAGGGAAGAAAGTCGGCAGGAATGAGCCTTGCCCATGCGGATCAGGGCGCAAGTACAAGCGCTGTTGTGGTGGTAGCTGAAACTCTATGACTGAACGCGTTCAAGAGTTCTGAAGAGTGAGGCAGTGAGGCGCATGCGAGTGCATTGGTCGTGACAAGCGCAGAGACGGTCACTGTGATGGTCTAGCGCTGTTTGTGTGTGTTGGTTGCTGAGAGTTAAGCTGCGGGCCTGAGCTTTCATTTGTCGTCGTGGACCCGGCCAATATTGTTGACAGCAAACACGAAAAAACCCGACTGAGCTATCAGACGGGCGGGCGGGCGCTTTTTACGCGTTTCTTATTTCTTGTAATATTGCTGGAGAGATAATTCAGCGTAGTCTTAGCAATGCTGGATGGGGTTTAGAACACACATCTTCGATGTGTAATGCTTCGCATGATTCATATCTCTGAATCTATTCTGCTCTTCATATCCACTTAGATGTAATACATATTATTCTTAAGCGATAACGCTATTATACATGCAAACAAAAACAGGTCAAGTGGACAAGTTGTCGCACCTGATGAACCAGATATTTTGAAATCCCCTCGGGTCTGGCAGGGGATTGGGTGGATTATGAGCTGAATGTGCGTACAGTGCAAGAGGGCCTAACTGGCGGTAAGAAAATTCACCTGTCCACGCGTCGTCGTTATAGATTATCGTGGAAATCCAACGGCTTAGCGAAATAGCAAAAGTTACACAGTTTGTTACACAGTTGCTTGTAAGTAATTGATTTTAATATAGTGGATGAGATTGAAAATCCTCGTGTCGGTGGTTCGATTCCGCCCCTGGGCACCATTTATCTCAATGAGAATAATGGCTTGAGGACTTGGCCGTTATTGCACCTCTTTGGTTAATCGCCCCGGACTGCACCAGGACTGCGTTTGCAGAATAGCAAAGATTATAGACTGTCTTCATTTTATTGTGGCGTCCAGCATGCAGTGATCTTGAATCTGCGATAGTAACTCTTACTTCAGTGACACAACTCATTGGAGAAAAGATGACTTATAAAAATACCTTTGTTTGCATTGCCAACTCAACCAAGCACCTGGGGCGATGCATTGCGGGAATTAAAATTGTAGAAAATCAGTATGCAGGCTGGGTCCGTCCGGTAAGTGAACGACCTGGGCGGGAAATTTCTGAAGAAGACCGGCTGTTCGAAAATGGTCAAAAGTGTTCGGTTCTCGATATTGTCGAAGTCCCCATGGAGCGGCATGAACCGTTTCTACATCAAAATGAAAACCATGTAATCAATGGGGAATTATATTGGAAAAAAATTGGAGTAATGCCTGCGGCACATTTGCTTCCTGCCGTGCAGAACTTTGATGAACCAATTTGGCCACACTGTGAGTCTACGCGATACGGTCAAAACGATAAAATCGACCAAAACCGGCTGGTGGACATTGATACCTCTTTGGCTTTGATACAGCCGGAATCAGTGGAGATAGTTGTGAGCACAGATCCAGGCTTCAACGGGGCGCCGGGGCGAGTGGCTGTTCGCGCAAACTTTATTTGCGGAGGACAAGCCAATTCCCTCAAAATCACAGATCCGCTTGTAAAAGCCGATTACATGGGAAGAGGGCAAGGAACTTATGAAATTCAGCAACCTCTGTTGGTAGTGAGCTTGGCGGAGCCCTGGGTGGAGCAACCCTACGCTTTCAAGGTGGTTGCGTCAGTATTAATGCCATAGAGTGGAGGCATGGTAGAACGCTTGAAAATTTTCACTATTGGTCACTCCACTCAGACTTTCGAGAGCTTTGTTAAGCTACTCAAAACTCACTCGATAACAGCGATTGGTGACGTTCGATCGTCTCCATATAGTAGGCACGCTCCGCAATTTAACACTGACGCGTTGAAGATGGCGCTCAAAGAAAGTGAAATTGCCTATGTTTTCTTAGGCAAGGAGCTGGGTGCCAGATCGGATGACAGTTCCTGCTATGTGGGCAATGCGGTCAGCTATGAAAAGTTGGCCCAAACCTCTCTTTTTCAGAACGGCATTAAAAGGGTAGTAGATGGAAGCGCCCGGTATAGAGTTGCACTGATGTGTTCTGAACGCGATCCAACCGAGTGCCATAGAACAATATTAGTATCGAAGGTTCTTGAGGAGCGCGGCGCCAAGGTAAATCATATACTTGGCAGTGGTCAGCTGGAATCCCACAGGGACACAATGCTCAGAGTTCTTGATATTCTTGGGACACCTCGGGGGGACATGCTTGACTCACAAGATGAGCTAATTTCTCAAGCCTACGAAGGCCGAGAAAAACAGATCGCTTATCGGCGGGAAGGTTAGAGACGAGATGGTTCAAGTATTCACAATTGGTTTTACCAAAACCACCGCCGAAAATTTTTTTGGGCGTCTCAAAGAATCTCAGTCTCGAAAGCTCATAGATGTTCGCTTGAATAATGTCTCGCAGCTTGCTGGTTTCGCTAAACGTGACGACCTAAAGTTTTTTGCCAAGAGCCTGTGCAAAATGGACTACATCCACGCTCCCAACTTTGCGCCTACAAAGCCAATGCTTGACGCATACAAGAAAAAGAAAATTGACTGGTCAAATTATGAGAACCAGTATCTGGATCTTATTATCAAACGGAAAGTTGAAAAACTGCGCCCCGCTGACTTGGACGGTTGTTGTTTGCTATGCAGCGAAGACACACCACACTTTTGCCATCGGCGGCTGTTGGCTCAATACCTTGATCAAAAATGGGGTAATGTTGAGATCATCCATCTTTGAGTGGGGGTGTGAATGAGCCACCGTTGATGAAATTGCGCAACTGCTGACCCCTAAGAGTCAGCAGGGCACTTTTCAAATCTATTCGACAATTCGCAAGGCTGGGCGCTCATTGCCGTTTCTCGCTCCGCTTTGTTCGGCTCGTGGCAAAATTCCTGAAAGCAACATTTCGACCTCGCCAACAGGCAAGAACAGATCATCAGCCAAATTTTGAAGATTTTTCCGGTCTGACCAAAGCTCGGCTAATATCTTCCCCCAGAGAACAGAGCTTTCCCTGATGATCCCGTCTGGCTCTCCGCTTCTGTATCCCCTTTTTCCTAACTCAATGCAGATGGAACGATATTGCCACTCAGTCAGCATAGGCCTGTCAAAATGGCTCAGGCGATATGCCAGGGCCATAGCGGATACACGCCACCGCTTTTTCGCCTTGATGATGAGATCTGCTGTAATGAGACGGGGCATTCGGGCGCGAATATCCTCTTCGGGCATCAAGAATGCAGCCGCAAACCTGTTGGCCTCCAACTCAACAGAGCGAGTGTCCCCGTTCGCACCTGAGGTTTCGCCGTGCTTATGCAACACGAGGTGGCCCAATTCGTGCGCTGCATCAAAAATGCTGCGCTCGGCGGATTTGTAAGAGTTCAAGAAGGTATAAGCGGTGTCATCCTGCCAGAACGAAAACGCATCTACGTTGGCTGTGTTTTCTTCCAAGCCGAGAACGCGGATCCCTTTGGACTCAAGCAGCTTTAGCAAGTTCGATATAGGATCGTATCCAAGGCCCCAATGCTGTCTCAAAGCGTCTGCAGCAGCTTCAGGGGTTAGCTCAGGATCGAACGATGGTAGGTTGAGTGCTGGCAAGTTGAAGTGGTCATCCAGCCACGAATAGACTTCCACACCTAATTCGCCAGCCGACAGCGCAGCATCCCTTTCCTTGGCGCTCATACTC
Organism: Parasedimentitalea psychrophila; assembly: GCF_030285785.1. Classification (NCBI taxonomy): domain Bacteria; kingdom Pseudomonadati; phylum Pseudomonadota; class Alphaproteobacteria; order Rhodobacterales; family Paracoccaceae; genus Parasedimentitalea; species Parasedimentitalea psychrophila. Next base: position 2,257,195 of record NZ_CP127247.1, read on the forward strand.
TTCAGGCTACGGAAACTCACAATCTCTTTGGTCAGAGGCGCGGGTTCTTCCTTGAAGAAAAATGAGGTGGGGTATTTGAGCACGTCCGCGAGCTTTTCCACGGTCGCAGGGTCGGCTTCATTCTGGCCGTTTTCCAATCGCGTGATAGTTACAGGGGAAACCCCTGCCATCTCGGCGAGTCCTTTCGCCGTCAGCCTGCGCCGTTTTCTGGCCAGGCTGAGTCTTTTGCTGCTAAACATAGTAAATTCACGTTATTTTCGAGTTACGATAATGTCCAAATCGGAATCGTCGGCAGGTTCATCAACGCCGAAGTCGATCTCGTCAAGGTCATTCCCACCAATTAGGAAAATCCGTTCGACACAGCGCAAGAAATTTCCACCAGCCTTCACAATGGGAAGGCTCAGTTCCATCGCCCCGTGCTGATCCACCATGAGGTAGTAGGTTTTGTAGTCTCCACTGAATTTAATCACACTCAATGGAAGCTCAACGCCGACAGCTTCGAACATGTCGCCGCAAGCCACTCGCTCCGAACCAGCACCTTTCCGTGATCTGGCCTGAGGATCATCCTCGCCACAGGCTTCAAAGACGTTTGCAAACAGAACCCGAAGTTTGAGTTCTTCGTTGCATATCCCTTCGACACCTTCGCTTCTGAAGAGCTGCCAATCGTCGCCGATGTTCTCAGCCCGCAATCCTTTAACGCCGTCAGCGTAGGACAAGAAGCCAGCGGTGTTTGAGGGGTGAAGGGGGGAAGCACTGGCGCGGCCTGCCATAGCATGATGTCCAGCAGCAATTAGCCGGTCGCGATCAAGTTGCAGCGCGTCAAGATGGGCATCCCCTTCGTGAAGATCTTTGATCGTTACGGGGCTAATAGATTCCATACCAAGTCTACTCATGTTAATTATCGGGACCTCATTTGTGGAGCAAAAAATTAACATGGTCAAGGGGGAGGAGGCGATCTTGAGAAATATTCCGGGATAAACCTCTACTTGCTATTTTTATGGGAGCGGATCTTGATGAAATCAGTTCAACACCTATATGTGGCCTGCAGAAACAGAATCGACCCAACAAATTATGATCAAGTATTTGAAAGATTGTAAAAAAATCCCTTCTCCCCTTCGGATTCAGGAAAAAAAGCCAATCTGACTTTCGCATATTTTGTGAAAGGAAACCCCATGCAACACAACGCACCTCAAAAACCTAACGACTACCTGGTCGATATCAAAACCGTCTGCAACACTCTCTGCCGCTCGCGCGCCAGCATTTACCGCGACATTCAACGCGGCGAGTTCCCCAGCCCAATCAAACTGGGTGGTTCCTCCCGCTGGAAACTCTCGGACCTCAACAAGATCATCGACAACGGTGAGCCTTTGGCTGCCTAAGAAGCAATTATTCAAACAGCTCAGCCTCGCTAATACGGGGCTTTGCCTGTTGACGTAGACATTGCCTCGCTTCTTTCTGCCGGGTATCATCAGAGCGTAAGCGGCGTTGCCACTCATTAGGCAAAAGCCGCGCTCTCAAAGTATCACGCAGCATTATCAGTTCACGATATATCCGCCGAATGCGACGCCTCCCGCGAAGATGACGAGCAAGCCCAAAGCGTGCAAGCGGTGGGAACCTTGATTGTCGCCCTTGGCGGCATCGAGCACCTGCTTGGACTTGGCGACTAATTGGGTTTGTGTTTTTTCCAGTGTCGCAATGGCCGCTCTTAGTTCGTTTTGCCGGGTGGGATGGTCTTTCATATTCCGCAGGAGTTCTAAACTCGCTGCCAGCGAATTCTCGCTGTTTAGAGACGCCGCCGCCGCGCTGCGCCGAGTTGTCTCCATTACTTGTTCCCAATCGTAATTCTCGTTCATTTGTCTGGTTCTCTTTCAGTTCGTTGATTTCTCGGATGACCAGATTTGCCTCTGCACGTGTGTGGCCTTGGTCGATGTGTCGCCATTCTTTTTTGTTCATCTTTTTTGTTTTTGGAGTTGCCCTGGCGCCCGTGCCTTCGTGAATCGTCGGGATATGGTCGATCCGGCGATTTGCGTATGACAAGTGGGAGATCTCGGAATCTGATCCAAAACCCCATTTATGCATCATCCCGTTATGAAGTTCGGTCCACATTTTGGCTGTGTTTTCAATCGCATTCTTCCGTGCAAACCCGAGGATACTTTTAGGTCTGCCCCGCCCACCGGTTTTCTCCTTCACATCAAAGAAGACGAAATGTGCGTGCGGGTTTCTGGTGTCGTTCCCATGCTTGTCATGGATGCCAACAACATATCCGGCGATCCCTTGGGTCAAACGCTCCGCAAAGGCCCGTGCAAGCGCTTCACGCTGCTCCGGCGATACTTCGACTGGCAGGGCGAGCATAATGCGTTCACAAACGCGCCCCTTGGACTTCTGGGCAGCTTCTTCCGCATTTCTGGCGGAACGAGGCCGCGTGTCTCCTGAGAGCCGTTCTTGCAACACGACGCGGGTTGCCTTGGGGCGTGTAATATACGCCAAATGTGCCTCAGTCTGGCCCAGCTGCGCCGTGCGAATTTCGCTTCGACACTTTTCTGAAAAGGTCTTTACTGAATGCCGAAATGAAAACAGTGCCATGATCTCGCTGAGGGTGGCGTGGATAAAAACATGTTTTTATCCGTTGTGCGCCTTCCCTATCTCCCTTGGAACGGAATTAGGGACACGATCATGGAAATTGAAAAAATGGATTTACTGGCCAGGAAACGTAAACAACGTGGCCAGTTGTTGAAGTTCATCTCGAACTACATGCAGAGCCATCTCATGCGGTCGTGTGATCTCTCGGAGTTGTCGGTGCAAGCCAAAGACGAGATGGCTTGCGAAATTGTCAATTTGTTCGAGGACCGCTTCTTGCAGCTACGCCGGGATGCCCCCTCAAAAAAGGGGGCGCTGGCAGGTTCATCCGGAGAAGCGCAAGTGGACTTACGACGACGTCAATGCAGAGATTGAGGCGTATTGCTTTCAGTTTCAACAGCACTTGATGGGCGCAGCCTCACGCCTTCTTTGCTTTCCTCTGCCCTGCCTTTTGTTATGAGAGCGTCCAAGGCTGCTCGGACTTTCTTTCTCATTGTATCAGCGTTGCCTCTGATGTTGTTGAATGGCTCGCCTGACATTTGGCCTATGTCTTTCGGCGTGTGCCAAGCCCCAGAATCTTTTGCACGCAGGTCAGACAATACACGCAACAAGTCTTTTTCGCGTGCTGGAGTGAGTGACAATTGCCCCCTTTTGTTCGGTTTCGGGCTGTCATTTTCAATCAAAGAGCTATGAGCCTTGAACGGAACGGCCATTGGGACCGTGGATAATTCACCATGCCTATTCCTTCCAATTTCATACCCCTGGATCCGAAACGCAATCGGCTCTGATTTTTCATCTTCTCGCTGCTTTGAAACTTTGATGAAGACTGTTCCTTTTGGCTGTGTTTCATCAGCCTTGTGCAGCGTAAGCCCGGTGTCGACATTCGCAGTCAAAGTTGTTGAGCCGCGTGGCCGCCCATTTTCCGATGCCCCCATGTGATGGACAATCATGACATGCGCATTCGTTGTTTCTGCGATGAACGTAGCATTGGCGAGCACCTTTCCCATGTCCCTGGACGAATTTTCATCACCCTCGCCAATGCAAAGATTGAGCGTATCAAAGACAATAAGCAGTTCTGCGCAATTGTGGTGATCTCGGAACAAATTCGCATCGTGTGCCAGCTTCTTAACTATCACCGGATTGGACAGGTCCACGGCCTTGTCCAATACTCGAAACGGAGCGATCCCAGCGGCTTTCTGGCTGAGGTAGGGATACGCCCGGTTCAATACCCCTTTGGGTGCTTCCGCGGCCACGTAGAGGATGGCTGCACGGGAAACACGCAACCCGCAGAAATCGCGACCCATCGCGACATGCGCCGAAATGCACGCAACGATGGCTGATTTCCCCAAGTTTGACGGCCCGGAAAACATGCTGACTTGTCCAGGATGCAATAGATGCTGAACGATGTAAGGGGTGTTGGGATCGGGAGTGAAATCATTTGCTGAAATCGTCGGATGTCCCAGCACGCTAAGCGGGGATGAGTTTTTGTCGGTTGGATGGTTAAATTGATCTTGGCTCATATTTTGCCCTTACTGGTTTCGGTTTCTTTGGCGCGGATTGTGGCGCCAAAAAGGAAGTAGGTTCCTTTGATCCGGACGGAAAACAAATGGAGAACATTTATTCGGACGGACGGACGCCCTCCTAAAGGGAGGGGCGTCCGTCCGTCCGAATGAGGTGCTCAAATCGTTCATTCCGATCACTAAGAGAAAACTATGAGCGGCATCGACTGCTGAGTTCGGTAAGACCGAGATTTTTGTGCGCAGCGCAATAAATTTGAAAAATGACCTAAACAAAAATACGTGCTACGCATTTTGCATTCCAAAGGATTCATTTATTTAGGCACCATGCTCAGCTCAAAAAAACGCAACCTACGCACCCGATCACATAAACCAGTAGATAACTCTGCCGCTCAGATCTCCCGGATCAACGAGCTGACCAGAGCAGGGCGTGCCAACTGGTTGGGGTTACTGGCCTATTTGGCTTTCACGTTCATCACCGTGCTGGGTGTGCAAGACGCAGATTTCTTTATTCCATGGCGTGAAACTCAACTGCCGCTGATCAACGTCTCGATCCCCACTTTTAGTTTTTTCTACTTCGCCCCGGCACTGGCGACAGTACTCTATGTCTATCTGCACCTTCATGTCCGCAAAGTGACCGAGGCTCTGGCCGAGACCACCGCTACCGTCAAATCTGAACCCATCGAAGAATACCTCACTCCCTGGCTGCTGAATGATTTTGTGCTACGACGTCGGGGCGATGGTGCAGTCAAAACGCGGACGCTGGACAGTCTGGGTGATTTGGCAACCGTCTGTCTGATCTGGCTGTCCGGTCCCTTTGTCACCGGTTGGTTTTGGGTCCGTTCCTGGCCCGCCCATGATCAGATCATGTCTCTTCTTCTGGCGGGTAGTTTTGGCCTCTGTGTGCTCACCGGTCACAAAAGCTATGCTTGGATGTGGAAGAAATTGGGACAGCATAAGGTCGACAATCGCTTGGTCAAAACTATTCTGAAAATGGGCAAGACACACATAAGGGTGTTTTGCGTTTTTCTGGTTTTGGTAAGTTGGGCAAGAACCGAGGGCGGTTTTACCGGCCCGCCTTGGGGCGATGAAATTTCAAGTTTCATTGACGAGAAGACCAAATTCAATTCGCCCACCTGGCTGACTTATGATCCGCCAATCTGGATGCGGTTGACGGCACTTATGGCCTCCACCGATCTGAGTAACATCAATTTTGTAGAACTACCGCCTGATGCACGTGATCCGTTGACCAGTCGTAAAATATTTCGATATGACTGGTGCAAACGTGCTGGCGTCGAGACCAGAATATGCGGGGGTTATCCTTCATTTGGGATTGCTGCCCCGCCTTATCAAGACGAGATGCGTCTTGCCTGGTGTGGCCAAGAAAACGCCGAACAAAATTTTAATCCTGAGACATGCCGCGCCTTTTTTGCTGATCTTGACAGACTATTCTACGAGGAGTGGTGGGCTCTTAGATTTAGTCAGTTGCGAGTCTTGCAAAGAACGGATTTCAGTGGCGCCGACCTGCGCCGCACTGACTTGAGTAATTCTTTTCTTGCTGGCGTCAACTTCATCGAAGCTCAGATGGAAGGGGCAGACCTTTCGTTTGCGCAGATAGAAAGAGCGTTCTTTAATCGCGCGCAGATGGAAGGGGTAAGCCTAACTAAAGCGCAGATGGAAGGGGCAAAATTTTGGGGTGCGCAGTTGGAAGGAGCAAGTTTTTACGAAGCACAGATGGAAGCGACAGTCCTAATAGACGCACAGATGAATGGAGTATCAATCAGTGATGCATTGATGGAAAAAGCAGTCATTGCGGGCGCGCAGTTGGAGGGGGCATACATCTGGAACGTGGAGATGGAGGGGATAATCCTCAGAAACGCGCAGATGAATGGGATAAGACTCCGAAACTCGCGAATGGGCGGGGCAGATCTCCGAAACGTGCAGATGAACGGGGCAGAACTCACCGACATGCAGATGGGGGGGGTAGTCCTAATTGGCGCTGAGATGCGGTCTGTAGATTGGGCCCGGACCGTCTTCTCGGGCTCGGTCGTCCATTCTGCAGATTTACGTGGTGCCAAGTCCTTTGATCAAGAGCAATTGGATTTAGTCATTGGCAACAAATACACGCTTTTACCGATAGGCCGTCATGTCTGGTCCTGCTGGGTTAAACCGCCAGAAGGGTTTGAAAATATGGTATCGCACGTTTCAGGAATATACGTGTCAATGGCCAATGTAGGTGACAATTGGTGGAACCCCGAAAGAGTTCGCGCTGATTGGCTTTGCCCTGAAGGCACAGAACCACAAAAAACAGGCACAGAACTGGGGCTGGACGAGGATCCGCCTTGGTTGCAATGACGCGCGCCATGTCATTCCAGCGAAAGCGGGGACCCTCGGTTTTGTAATAGTTCGACTTGAGCTGACACCGCCCCCATTTTAGCGAACTGAACTGGGAGCGGCGGACCTCATGATCGAGGTAGAGGTTGTCGTTTTGATAGTGGTGCTCACCAACATCAAAACGCGGAAACCACGATGCTGAATTCTGCCGACAAGATCATCAAACAGAACAGTGGCCTTCTGGACCTGGCCAGGACTTTAGCCTTGTGTCCAATATCTGCCAGGCGATGGGCAAGTCACGCATTGCGTTTTACCTCTACGAATCCTCGATGAACGAAGCCGGTGTAGATGCCTTTGCAACAATGTGATCGAGCGCGGTGCTCAATTTATTTAAGGCAGTCACTTTGGGGTCTTCCGTCACGTTCATGATCCGTGTGGCGACCATGTAATGCCCGGCGGAACCACTGACGCCCGCATTTGCGAAACGGTTGGTGTGGTCCAGAATGGCTTCGACGGTTTGAACCGGGACCTGCAACTCCTCCAGCAGCGTAGCGCCCGTGCGGCGTAGGTCGTGGCGCGTCCAATCGCTGGTCTTGCTGCCTTTTTGAACTTGCGCTGCAATCCGGTTCCAATTGTCGAGCTTTCCGCCGTCGCGGTTGGGGAACACGAAGCTGTCTTTGTGGCATAGTTTGAAGCCAGGCAAGCTTTTGAGGAGGTTCAACGCTGCTTCGGACAGGGGCAAGCGTTGGCTGCGACCCTTTCCGGTGGCATCTTTAACCTCTGGTTTGGTCCAAACGCCGTTGATGAAATCGAAATCATTCCATTTGGCAGATGCGACTTCCTCGCGCCGGGCAACGGACAACAAAAGGAAACGCATTGCGATGGGTCCATAGTCGTTCTTCGGCGACACTTTCTTGCGGCGGATTCTGTCCGGAGTTGGATGTCGAAGCAACGGATATATCGCGGCGATTTCCTCAATCGTTAACACTCGATCCCGTTTGCCCTTAATCGTCGGGTCGTCGGTGGACGGATCATTAACGCGGAGCAGCTCAGCAACATTGAGTTGGGTTTTACGCCCTGCGCCGAACTTCCCATATTTGCGTCCACGGTGAGCGGCCCAGTCTAAGACCGGGGAGAGGTATGACAATGCACGAGAGACTTGGCCATTAGCTGTAGTTTTCCCCTTCAATGGACGCTTGGGTTTATAGCTGTTCGCGGCGTAGCCAAATTCCTTAGCTGAAATCGCTTCAACAGGCTTGTCTAATAGATTTTCGAAGACGTTCTCGATGGCCCTCCGGGCAAAAGCAGTTGGTTTGCGAATGCCACGTGGACGCCAGGTTTTCTTCTTCCCTGCGAAAACCGACTGCGCTTCGCCCAGCAGTAAACGGAGGGTTGTTTCATCCTGCTTAGCGACGGATGGTGCCGTCGGTGTTACCAAACCGGTGATTTTCAAATCGACGCGTGATTGGAGTGCGATTTCGCGTGCTTTCTTCAACGACACATCCGGGTAGGTGCCGATTGTGAAAGTTGCGTATTTTCCGGAGCTGTTGCGGATCATCAGGGCGAAAGACTTGTGCCCGGACCGCGAAACGCGCAGTTTGAGGCCGGTTGTCTTGGCATCAGTGATCTGAATGCGCGGCTTGTCCGTCTTGATGTTTTGGATCAGTTTGTCGGTTAGAATTTGGGTGGTTTTCATTTTCATTCTCGCGTTGTTGCGAGATGCAAATTGGCCAGACGCACTCTATCAGAACCGGGACTGCACGGGACTGCAAAACCCTTGGGATTGCCTGAAACAGGATGAGACAACTTGAGACAAGTTGTGCGTCACTATGCCGCAATCTTGTTCGTCAATTCAACTGATTTCCAGGGGGTTAGCCTGTCTCAGTTAGTCTCAAATAGTGCCGATCAGACGCTCCCAACTCGGGAAGGATTGAAGCACAGATTGATTGAAAATCCTCGTGTCGGTGGTTCGATTCCGCCCCTGGGCACCATTAAAACAAAGACTTACAAGATCGTTGAGAATCTTAGGCTCGCAATAGGCTCCTAGATTAACTCTCCTGTGCGCTTCCAAATACTCTTGTGCATCGACAGTTAGTTTGACCAAGCAAGCCTATTCTGACCGGATGACACGCCTCTCGCCACCATATCCCCAAGCTGCTAACCTCTGTCTGCCTAGGTATTGTCGTAACCTTGGGCATCGCGATGCTCTTCAGAGATGGAGAGATCGTGATGAGGATACTTTCAAAACCCCAGCTGAAGGAGTTGGTTCTGTATTCACCACAACATGTCGCACGTCTGGAAAAGGCCGGCCTATTCCCCAAGCGGGTACAGCTGGGCCCGAGCAGAGTGGGATGGGTAGAGGATGAAGTGCTGGACTGGCTCCAAATACGGATGGAGGGTCGCGAGGAGGCCTGACCGACACTCCTCATGTAGGAGTATGGGTGGCCGGAGGTGCACACTTCGGTCACCCGCTTTTTGGGGCCACTCGGTTCAGCCGGTTATCAAACCGGATCGGGACAACAGAACTGGCCCGCTTTGGCATCTGGCCCAATCGCTCCTATAATAGGAACCGATGTTGGCCTGAGTGGCTCTGTCGTTCGGCATCACTTGCGTGCAGATCTGGACCTGTCCCGCTTTCGTTCCGCCCCTTGTGCTCATTTAGGCGGCGATCTTTTCAAAAGCCAAGGGACTTTTCCAGCCTAATGCCGAGTGTCTCCGGCGGGGATTATAGAACCCATTAATGTACTCGAAGATGGCGATCTCAGCAGCCCTGCGGGTTTGCCAAGAGTGCCGCCAGATCAATTCCGCTTTGATGGTTTTGAAGAAGGTTTCCATTGCGGCGTTATCATAGCAATTACCCTTGCCGCTCATGGATACCTTGAAGCCATACCGGCGCAGGATTTTCTGGTAATCCTGCGAGCAATATTGGCTGCCCCTATCAGAATGATGGATGCATCCTTTGGGCGGCCTGCGCAGGGTTATGGCCATGTTCAGCGCCCGTATGGCCAGATCGCGCTTCATCCGGTTGCTGACAGCCCAACCGACCACGCGCCTGGAGTACAGGTCCAGAACCACGGCCAGATAGAGCCAGCCCTCGCGGGTCCAGATGTAGCTGATATCAACAACCCATTTTTGATTGGGTCGATCTGCTGAGAAGTTCCGGTTCAGCAGGTTTGGCGTGATGTTGAACTTGTGATTGCTGTCCGTTGTGGCCTTGTACTTACGGGTTCTGACAACAGATATGCCGTTCTGGCGCATCAATCGGCCGACACGGCGGTGACCAATATCCAGACCAAGCTCTTTCAGTTCTTCGACCATTCTCGGTCGGCCGTAGCTCTGCAAACTCAGGCGGTGCTGCTCCCGGATGTGGGCCAACAGAACCATATCCCCACGTTGACGCTGGCAGGCAGGGCGTTTGCGTCAGGCTCGGTAGCCACGTGGGGTGACATCCACAATCCGGCAAAGTCGCTCTGTGGGAATGCTATTGCGGTGCTTTTCAACAAATGAAAACCTCATTTGCTTTGGTCCGCAAAGAAGATTGTTGCTTTTTTTAGCAGCTCCCTCTCCTCACGTAGAAGGCGGTTTTCCCGGCGAAGGCGCTCGTTCTCATTGGCCAGTTCCTGATCCTCTTTCGAAACAACGTCCGCGTCACGATAGGTTCTGATCCACTTGCACAGGGTGGACATACCAACCCCAAGATCGGAGGACACCTGTCGGCGGGTCAGCCCGCTGGTCAGTGCGATCCGCACTGCGTCGCGTTTGAATTCTTCGGATGGTCGTGGTGCCATGGTGTATCTCCTTTGGGGCAGAATATGCTCTCAAAGGGGCGGAACAATACCGTGACAGGTCCAATCAGGTTTCTCGCCGGGCCACCGGTTTTGGCTACCATTTCCAGGAAACGCTGTTCGTTGCTGCGTCGCGAGAACACCCACAGGACCAACGTGGTTGCCTTGAGGCCATAATGCGCACGGTGTAGGTCCCGTTCAATCATCAGTCGGTACAGCTCAATCGATGAAGCGTAACTCTTGCGGGCCGCACTGGACGTCTTGGGTTCTGTCCCGTGATCGACCTCCAATAGGAAGGCGCGATATCTACCGCCGTAATCCAGTGCAAAGAGCTGGTCCGGGATCAGTTTGCGGTTACCGATGGGAATGGCGAGGGAAGTTTGTTTGATGGCCAGGATGTCATGGGCCGGAATATAGCTCACGCCGTCCAATGCTGCGGCAATATCAATTGCGCTGGTCAGGCTAGTGACAGCAGCCCCGTGTCCCCAATGCCCGGTTGGCCGCACGGCGGGTTCTGCCAAGCCAAGATCGATAAGATGAGTGCGCGCCTGTTTTGTCAGGTCATAGATGTAGGGGTTGAAGTCGGCATGCTCAGTGAAGCGCTGTTGGCGCGGTAGCCTCAAGAATCCACCGGCCCGCAATTTCTGCAACTGCCGCCGGCTGGTGTCTTTGCAGCGATGCGTACCTTTGGTGAGTGCATGTAGATGGGCCGAGTTGAGCGGTCCGTGACGCTCGATATGCTTGAGCCAGCGGACTTCACGAGCCGTGGGACGCACGTCGGTCAGTGGCGCAATATGATGGAATGTTGCGCGCCCCAGGCTGTCGGTTTGTTTCATGTGGTGTTGTGAATCAGAGTGGCTCATGATGCCAGATTAGGCTGGATCAGAGCTCTGGCGAAGGATTCGCGGGATCTTCTGCGTTGTTTTCCTCAGATGGCTCCGGCGGCACATCATCTGATGTTCCGGGGGCTTCAGCCTTGTTCTGCCATGGTTCCGCATAGGTGTTTCGACTGTGTTCCCGGATTGCATCAATCTCGTCTTTTGTTGCGCGGTCCCGTTTCTCCATAACGAAGAATGGAAAGCTGATAGGCACGGCGCGGTCGGTCAATCCGCGCACAAAGGTGGCAAAGGTGCCCTTGGGTTGGCGCTGGATCAGATCGGCATCGCACGACATTTGCCCAGCGAGAGACCGTGCATCGCGGGCTGAGACGCCGCCAGCAAATTTGATCGACGTGTTGGCCTCAAACGCTTCCTGTAGCCCATTGCTGAGTTGGCCCAGGTATTGGTGCGCCATGATCATGCCGACCCGGTATTTGCGCGCCTGGCTGAGGATGATGCCAATGTTCTGGTCAAAATAATCCTGTGCCTCGTCGATGTAGACCATAGCGGGCAGGCGATCCCTTGCGGGCAGGGTGGCGCGCTCCTGTGCGGCTTGGGTAATCAAGGCAATGAAGAAGCGGCCAAAGATCTCAGTGCCCTGTTCTTTCAACAGCGATTTTGAGGTGTTGATCAGGATCAGCTTGCCCGCGTTCAGCTCGGTGAACATGTCAAACTTGGACTGCGGGTTGGTGAACATCCGCTCAAAAGTCTGATTTTCCAGCACGCCATAGAGACGCCGGAGCACCTGAGTTTTGGTGTTGGTGAATTCTTTGCTGTTGAATTCAGTTTCAAAAAACCGGCGTGGTGTGCCCTCCAGCTTGCCGATATGCTCCTGGTACTTGCCGGTCCCGCCCGGTTCCATCAGCTCGCGCAACGTGTGGATGGTGGCATCCGGGATATGGAACATCAGGCGCGTGACATAACGGAACACGACGCTTTGCTTGGAGGTCATTCCAGCGGACAGAAGCGATCCCAGAACGAAGTCATATAGCTCAATGATTGAATTGGTCAGCCGCTCGCGCTCAAGGTCTCCGTAGTTTTGCAGCCGGTCCTGACCAACTGAGAACAGGTTGAGGCTAACCGGGAAGGCAATGTCTTCGGGATCGATCAGCACGATCCGCTCGGGTGGCAGGGTTTTTGCCTTTAGGATTGTGTCGATCAGGTCGCCCTGACTGTCGATCACCACAACCGATTTGTCGCCCCGCACCACATCATCCAGATCTTTAGCTAGGAAGTATTGCAGGGTCTGGGTTTTGCCGTGACCGGACCCGGCCACGATGTGCATGTGTTCAAACCGGCTGGCCTCGGGGATCTCAAAAGGGGTTCTGAGCTGAAACAGTGCTTTGAGGTGAGTGCCCACCAGATAGGTGCTGACCACATCATCGCCTTTGTAGTCACTGGGGAAGATCGGCTGGGTCCGGTGGGTCCGGCTGAGGTTGGCATCCAGCCGATCTCTTAGCCGTTTGAAATGGTAGTAGTCATTGTCAGCAAAGAACGGGGTGATGACATTCCGCACCGCCTGGCCAAGCGGATGCGCAAACTGGGTCACATCGACCAGCACGTCGCCCTCAATCGGCGGCACAGCCTGTGCGATTGTGCCCAGACTGTCCGAGATCACATCCAGGGCTGTCAGGACCATCACCCGGTCACTACGGGCCTGCCCGGACCGCGCCAGCATGTCGCGGTACCGCGCGCCCTCAATAGTGTTGCACAGCGCTGGCATTGGCGGGATTTCAGGGCTCAAACCTTCGTCGCTGAGCAAAGCGCGCCTGATCCCCAACAACTGGATCTTGAGCGGCTCAGGTGTGTCTGGCGGCCAATGGTGTGACAGGGCGGCGTCGATTTCAGCAACGCTCAGACGAACTTGGCCGCTCAGCGCGTGGTTGTAGAGAATTTCTGTTTCTTCACGGGCCAGACGCTCTAGGCGTCGTGGGCTTTCCTTGTATAGCCGGTAGAAGACATAGGCCGGAATGCCAACCAGCAGAACCGGCGTAATAATTGCCGCAAGGGAAAGGATGCCAGCGATAATCAGGAACGACAGGATCAGCCTGCCAGTGTCATCCGAGCCTGAACCTGCCATCAGATTTCCACGACAATGCGCGTGCCGGTTTCGGCGTTGTCGTCAAGCCAGGCTTTCATCTGCTGCATTACAGCCAAAAGGTTTTCTTCATAGATCTTGGATTTGGAAGGCGTGGCGCAGAGAAATCGATCAATCTGACCATCCATCAGATGTTCGACGCGCAACTCAAACTTCTCGTCTCGCGCATCGTTTTTGGCATCCGCAGGACGACGATCCAGCAGTTTGGTTTCCAACAACCCACGTTGTTTGATGATCTGTTTTTCCTCATGAGTGAACGCAACCATCAAATGTACTTCGCGATAGGTTTTCTTGAAGATGAACCCCTTTCGGATGGTCTCATGGGAAATGGAAACACGCATGGTCGATTCAATTTCTATGACTGTTGGCGGCCTCGGCGAGGACGACATAAATATCATCCGCAAAAGCGGATGAAGTCATGGGTGCAAAACAGCGTTTCATGCGTTGGTATGTTTCCAAATGTTCAGCGATGAACCCCCATAGGTGATCCCCATAGAGATTGGGGGTGTCCTATGGGGGGGTAGGATTATCTATTGTTGGTTTCGCCGGGAGGTTGAACAGCTGGATTGACGCCCAATTGGTCTATGTACTTCTGTGTTTTTTCAAGTGTGCTGAAGGACATTCTGGCGAAGTGGAATTTCCCATCTTCAATGATAATTGTCTTGCCCCGGTAAATTGTACTCCGGGCAACCGGCTGCTCCGGTTCGAGGTTCCCGACCATTCGTCCTTGCGGGGAAATCTTGTCAGATCGGTTGGCAAACGAATTCTTTGATGCCTATGAATTCTCTTTCTGCGTAGCTGCCGCGAAGGTCTGAGGTGCCGAATTTTGCACTTTCAGGCTTTGTTTTGAAACCTCCAACTGATCACGGGAGAGTTTCAGCATCTGTTGGGTGTATTCAGCTGTGTCGACTGTGGCTCTCCCCATCTGAACAAACGCGACTAGAATAAATCCTGTTATTCCAATCCCAATACCCGGAACCATCGCAAGAAATCCCGCAGCACTGCCCCCGTACTTGGAAGCGCCATCAGCGCAACAAACCCCCGGTAACAACCACTGCCCAAGCTATGAACGCCAAGAAGGAAAAAAGTGATCTGGCGGCTTCATACGATCTCATCCAACAAATCCTCTTTTAAAATCAACTGATGCAAACCTGCCGTGCGCAACTAATACGTGTAAACGAGATTATTCATCCGAGCATGTCGCTCGCCGACCACGTGATTGCACTTGCCAATGCCCCCTTAGATAAGGGACGGAAAGTCGCCTCCGTCGCATCGGATTTCGGATCAAACGTGTCTTATGGGGCCACTGAATAAGCTAATTCACGGAGATCCCTGCACTGGACCGTGAAGACCGCGTTGCCCATCACACTTTGATTGGGCCGCGCCTCAAGTGGCTGTCAGTCAGTACATTGGCCTAGCCCAGTGAAGGCGAGATCAAAAAAAACGACCCCTCAAACAAGAGGGGCCGAAAGGGCACTAAAGAACTAAATCAACCGCGGCTTGCGCCTTGGCTGCAGCGGTGAATATGGCCTTCTTATCATCCTTCAGAACGGACACCCAATTTCCCAGGTATTGCGCATGGTCCTCGCGCGGGGATGAGGAGATGCCAAGCCGGGCGCAGAAGAACGCTGAACCGATCTCGGCCACCAGCTCTTCCATCGCATAGGCTGCATCTCCGAACCTGTTGCGCAGATCCCGGTCGCATCGAGACTGAAGTCCAGTCCAGTGCGTCAGTTCATGCAGCAAAACCGCATAGTAGTTTTCGCTGCGTGTGCCTTATAATCGTCCGTATATTTCCGTCGCTGTCGTCCCATTTGGTGCCCCTTTCATGGACAGGGGGAAAGTACCCCAGTGTCCGGGAACAAGGACGAGGTTCACCCTCTCGGCAGCATGCTTTGCATGCACCTGCCGGGCAACGGATGATGGCCCTGAAGCGCAGGTTTTCAGCGCTTTCACCCGTTGATTGATAATACAGATTTGAACGTGCCAACGACAGCAACTTACATTGCCGTCGCAAACCGATTTTGGGGTGATTTCTTTCAATGCACATCTGCCTGCGATCCTTGCTTAACGATCCCAGGCGCGTTTCAAAAAATCGCGCTCCACCACCAACTGACCGATTTTGGAATGCAGCTTGTCGATCTCAGCTTCATTGGTTCGTGCGGCCTCATCCCCCCGCTTGGAAAATGTCGAGGCCATATTGCTGATCGCTGAACGTTTCCAAGTGTTGATCTGGGTCGCCTATTGGACATGCTTGCATGTCCTGTCGGTTCTAGATGGACGCTGTATTTCTTCGCGAGCTCTGCCACCGTCATGTCTTCACGGATCGCCTCGAGTGCTACCTTGGCCTTGAAGTCTGCTGAGTGGTTCTTTCTCTTCGTCATTTGGGATCATCCCTTTCACAAGTCGATCCACCTTAGCTACTGGCCCGAAATCCCGGGACCACCTCAGGCCGCCGCACGCCAACGTCCCAGCATAACGGCTTTGCTTCTTACATCCCATTTTGCAGTAACCTCTTCTGTGAGCGATGCTGAACCGCGACTTTTGCTCGGTGTCATGGGCCCTTCACAACTTCAAATACGATTCCACGGTAAATATCCCCACGCCCTGCTGAAATCCAAGGCGGCAAAAGTGCCGGCCATTTTGCCGCCCGCGACTGCACCGCTCAACAGGTTTCGTGGCCGACTATAGCTCCGTCGCTACAGGGAAGAAACACACGTTGCCAAGTTTTCTCCTTGAATATTCATATAAAACAATTGTTTAGATGATTTATAATAAAAAACAAAAAATTATCTTGCAAGATTTGTCTGAAGTTGAATACTGGGCTCATCACGATATTCATCATGAACACTTGGAGGAGGCCCCATGACTTTGAATTTCAAGAACACTTGCGCCAGCTTGGCTGCTGCGATCACACTGGTTTCAGCACCCCTGTCGGCGGAAACGCTGAGAATCGGGGGGAATTTCCCTGTTGAGCATTCCAGCTCCAAAGCTATTGATATGTTTGCTGAACTGGTGGCACAAAAAACCGGCGGGGATATCGAAGTCGCCACATTCCCGGCAATGCAATTGGGAGGAGCCAAGGAAAATGTCGACCAGGTCCGCTCTGGCGTGATTTTCGGCACCTGGATTGGAACGGCATATCTGTCCCGCACGGTTCCCGAGCTGGAAGCGGTTTCTCTTCCTTTTGCCTATCCGGACCGCGAAACGGCCTTTCGGGTCATCGACGGCACAGTGGGCGACCTGCTGAGCGAAAAACTGGCAGCCAAGGGCTTTGAGACTTTGGGCTGGATGGAGCTTGGATCGCGCAATGTGACCAACAACACCCGCCCGATTGCAACAATTGAGGACTTTGAAGGTCTGAAAATTCGTCTGCAGCCGAATGAAACCCATATCGGAACCTTCCGAGCCATCGGCGGCAACCCGGTGTCGATGGGCATTTCCGAAGTCTACTCGGCGTTGCAGCAGGGGGTACTGGACGGGCAGGAAAACCCATATGCAATCATTGCAAGCCGCCAGTTCAACGAAGTTCAGACCTACCTGTCCGACAGCAGCCACTTTTTCGACTACATCACGCTAGTTGTGAATAAGCGCAAGTTTGAGCGCCTGTCCGATGAAAACAAGGCGGCTCTTCGCGAGGCGGCAGCCGAGGCAGTGGTCTGGCAGCGGACCAAAGCGGCGGAAGAAGATGCCTCTGCCAAGGGTGCTCTGATCGCGTCGGGGATGGTGTTCACCCCGATTTCGGACGAATTGCGTTCCGATTTGCGCGCGCGTTCCAGCGTTGTCATTGATGACCTGAAAGGCCGCATTGGTGCTGATATCATTGATGCCGTCCTGTTAGAAGCGGGCCAGTAATGACTACCCAACAGAATAAAGGGCCCGCTTCGGCGGGCCCCATGTTTGACAGATGTAAAATGTTGCTGAAACATGTTGATACCGCGTCCAAGGGTCTGGTTATCTGCGCCATGGCCGTAATGACAGTGCTTGTCGTGACACAAGTCGTCTTTCGCTACGCTTTCTCCAGTGCCATCGATTGGTCGGACGAAGTCGCCCGGCTGGCCTTTGTCTGGGCGATGTTCCTGGCAATCCCTCATGGTATTCGCGCCGGTGTTCATGTGGGCATTGATGCGTTGGTCACCCGGTTTTCCGCCGCCTTGCAAGAGCGGCTTTTCCGCCTTTCGGCTGCGCTCGGCTGTATCTTGATGTTGGTATTGTTCTATTTCAGTGCCCAGGTCACGGTCTATTCCTGGCCTGAACTGATGCCCACGATCAACTTGACTGCTGCGGTTTACTATATCGCTATTCTGATCGCCGCAGCCCATAGCACGCTGCATTTACTATTGCTGGTTTGGGGTGGCTCCGAGACCTGGTCAGAGGAGACCATGTCATGACTTTGGCAGTTATTCTGATATTCTTCGCCCTGGCGCTGATGGGCACACCGCTGGCCTTCGCCCTTGGTCTGGCCTCGCTTGGCGGGTTTCTGGTCGGCGATATCGAGCTAACGGTGCTACCGCAACGTATGATGCATTCGGTGAACAAGTTTCCGCTGATGGCGATCCCACTGTTCATGCTCGCAGGCGAGCTTATGGTCCTTGGCGGCATTATGCAGCGGTTGATTGACTTCGCCAATGCTATTGTCGGGCGCCTGCATGGCGGCCTGGCGCATGTTTCCATTGTTGCCGGCATGATGCTGGCCGCGGTATCCGGTGCCGCTGTGGCTTCCGCATCGGCCCTGGGTTCGACCTTGGTGCCCGCCATGCGGAAGAACTATGACGACGGTTACTCCGCCGCCGTGGTCGCTTCGGCTTCTAACCTGGGTGCGATCATTCCGCCCTCAAATGCGATGATTGTTTACGCGCTGATGGCCGGATCTTCGGTGTCCGTTGGTGGCTTGTTCATGGCGGGTGTCGTGCCGGGCATCATGCTGACACTGGCATTCATGGCGCTGGCATCGTGGCTGTCGTATCGTAAAGGCTTTAAGCTCACTGGTGACGTGTTCGACCTGCGCAATGCTCTGCGCGAAACTTGGCGGGCATTGCCTGTTCTGATGATGCCGATTGTTGTTGTCGGTGGTATTGTCGGCGGCGTGTTCACGGCCACAGAAGGCGCCGGAATTGCGGTGGCATATGCCGTCATCATTGGCTTTTTTGTCACCAAAAAGCTGAAGGTCTCGGACCTGTTTCCGGCACTCTTCAAGGCCGCTGTCGGGGCCGCTATGGTTGGAGCACTGATCGCTTTTGCGGCCGGAGTGACCTTCCTGTTCACCATCGACATGGTGCCTGCCGCAATCGCCGACTTCCTGGTCCAGGTCACCTCCAGCCCGATGATCTTCCTGCTGCTGGTCATGGGGATCTTGATTGTTGTTGGCATGTTCATTGAATCCAATGCTGCCTACATCATGCTGGTTCCGCTGTTTGCGCCGGTTGCACTGACCTTTGGAGTGGACCCGCTGTTCTTTGGCTTCCTCTTCGTCTTCAACCTGGTGATCGGTATGATGACGCCGCCTGTCGGGGTTGTTCTGTTTGTCATGAGCGGTGTGACGCGAGTGCCAATGACTGAACTGATCCGGGCTGTCTGGCCATTTGTCGCCGTCCAGTATGCGGTTCTGGTTCTCTGTCTGATTTTCCCATCGATCGTGACGTGGCTGCCAAGAACACTTGGCTACTGAATTTGCCCCATAAATCCAGCCCGGCAAGGGCATCTGTACCAAAATTCAAGGAAGACTAATGCGTATTTTGATGATCAACCCAAACACATCCGAGGGAATCACTCAGCGCCTGGCGAATGCAGCCCGTGCGACTATGTCAGCGGACACGGTTTTGGAAACGGCCACCGCGTCTTACGGCGTTCCCTATATTTCAACCCGAACCGAAGCCATTATTGGGGGCATGGCGGCGCTAGAAATTTTGGCCGAGCGTCATATGGAGTTTGACGCAGCCATCATTGCCGCATTCGGAGACCCCGGTTTGGGGGCCGCACGAGAGCTTTTTGACATTCCTGTCGTCGGACTGGCAGAGACTGGGATGCTGACAGCCTGCATGCTGGGCGGGAAGTTTGCAGTTGTGACTTTCGCGGCAGCCTTGGGTCCTTGGTACAACGAATGTGTCGCCTGGCATGGTTTGGAGGCCCGCTGTGCCGGTGTCCACATGCTGAACGGGTCATTCAGTTCTATTGATGACGTACAGGAAGAGAAATCGGAACAGCTTATCAAATTGTGCAATTCGGTTGTGGCCGATGGCGGCGCTGACACCATTGTTTTGGCCGGGGCGCCTCTTGCCGGACTTGCCGAGCTTGTCCGCGACCGGGTTTCCGTCCCTCTTGTTGATTGCGCCCAGGCGGCCATTGGGCAGGCGGAAACTTTGGCGAGACTTCGGCCGGCCTCTGCCAGCGCCGGCAGTTTCCGGCGGCCTGCGGCGAAACCTTCAAAAGGTCTTTCCACGGCACTCGCGGCAAGAATTGCGCATAAAACCACACTGCCTCATTCATCTTAACCCCAAACCCGCCTTGGAAACACCGCCAGATCGGAAACTCGATGCCACAATCCGCACGCAAGGCTTTAAAGCTGGTTCAGGGGCTACAGCATGGCAAGATTGCCATTCACCGTTTGGCTCTGCATGAGCAAGTCGCGCTGCGCCTGCGCGATTTGATTGTAAAAGGACAGCTGGAGCCTGGCGAGCGACTGCGCATTTCCGAACTGGCGGAGCGGTTGAATGTTTCCCTGACGCCGATGCGCGAGGCATTGAAAGTCCTGGCCGAAGAGCAGTTGGTTGAGCTGACCCCAAATCGACCAACTCGCATTGCCCCCATTACGATCGAAGGAACCCGTGCTCTGTTCGAAGTTACAGCCGAGATCGAAAGTCTGGGTGCTGAACTGGCGGCGGCACGCATGTCCAGAGACAATCTGAATTCGCTTGAGGGGCTGCACGCCAAAATGCGCGATTGCCACAACGCAACTGCCATTGACGATTACTTTGAGCTCAACAATGGCATTCACGATCTGATCGCGGAGTTTGCTGGAAATCCCATCCTCACCCATATGCGCTCTAAACTGGAACTTCGTGCGCGGCGCGTTCGGTTTCATGCATTGCAGCAAGGCAACCGTCGTGAGGAAGCCATGCAGGAACACGAGAATGTCATGGCGGCTTTTCGCGACAAGTCCCCCCAAGCGGCGCGTCAAGCTTGGCACATTCATTTCTTAAACTCAGGCGCTGAAGCCTGCCGGGTTTTGCAATCCGAGGCATCGCCGGAAACCCGTGGAGAAAGCTCTCCACCCTCCAAATTGGACTATTAGTATGACTCCACTTGATCTCGCAATCCGGGGCGGCACAATTGTCACCGCATCCGACTCCTTTATCGCTGACATTGGCGTGCGTGGCGGGAAAATCGTTCAGATTTCCGAGACCATCGAAAACGCGCTGGAAACGGTGGATGCCACAGGTCTTATGGTTTTGCCGGGCGGTGTTGATGGGCATGTTCATCTGTCGCAACCCACCAGCGACGGGACCGTGATGGCCGATGATTTTGAAAGCGGCACCCGCTCTGCGGCAGCGGGTGGGAATACCACGATCCTGCCTTTTGCGTTGCAGGAAAAGGGCAGGTCGCTGCGTCAGTGCGTCACCGAGTACCACGAAAAGGCGGAGGGCAACTGCCTGGTGGATGTGTCGTTTCATCTGATTGTGTCCGACCCGACACCGCAAGTTCTGGGCCAGGAGCTTCCCGCTCTGGTTAAGGATGGGTACACATCGTTCAAAGTCTTTATGACCTATGACGATCTTATGCTGACCGACAGCCAGCTGCTGGAAGTGTTCGAAGTTGCGCGCCGGGAAAAAGCCTTGGTCATGGTGCATGCCGAGGGCCATGATGCCATCAAGCACATGACCCGGAAACTTGAAGAAAGTGGCAAGACCGCACCGTATTACCATGCCTTGGCGCATTCGGAGATTGCCGAACGCGAAGCCACCCATCGCGCGATCAGCCATGCCCAGCTGACCGATATTCCCATTGTGATCGTACATGTTTCGGGGCGTGATCCCATGGAGCAAATTCAATGGGCCCGCAAACGCGGACTAAAGGTCTTTGCCGAAACTTGTCCGCAGTACATTGCCCTTACCAAGGATGACCTGCAGGGGCTGAACATGGATTTTGAGGGCGCGAAATACGTGTGTTCTCCGCCGCCGCGTGATCAGGCTGGTCAGGATGCCATCTGGGAAGGATTGCGGGACGGGACCTTTGATATCTTTTCGTCCGATCACGCGCCGTTCCAGTTTCAAGGTTCCAACAATACCGGCAAGGACAATCCAAATGCCCGGACGTCCTTTAAATGGGTTCCCAATGGCATACCCGGCGTCGAAACCAGATTGCCAATTCTGTTCTCAGAAGGCGTCAGTAAGGGCCGGATTTCCATTGAACGGTTTGTCGCCCTGACCTCGACCAATCCGGCACGGCTGTACGGGTTGTACCCGCGCAAGGGCTCCTTAGTTGTCGGAGCCGATGCCGATATTGTCCTTTGGGACCGCGAAAAAACCGCCACAATCCGCCAGCAAGATCTGCACCACGGCGCAGATTACACCCCATATGAGGGGATGGAAATCACCGGTTGGCCGGTCCGGACTATCCTGCGTGGAAAGACGATCATGGTTGATGGCGAGGTGACCGGATCCAAGGGGGACGGCGCGTATTGTTCACGCGAAATCTCCGATTTCATCTGATGAATTCCCCTTCGCGATGACCTTGTGAAGGGATGATGCCGCACTACGCTGCCTGGCCCCAATAGCCAGGCAGCGGGTGCATGCTTTTTTGGCAACGGACAGAGCCGCCAGCCAGGAAAATCGGTTCAGTTCAATGGATTGGACACTGTGTCACCCTGTTCAGAAATTTATTGATATAATATTTTATTTCTGTATCGTGTTATTAATAGTCAACAAATGCAGAAATAGGGCAATGACATGCACAAACCTGGCCGACATTTTCTTCAAATTCCGGGCCCGTCAAATGTACCGGATGATGTGCTGCGAGCGATCGATCAGCCAACCATGGATCACAGAAGTCCGGAATTCGGAGAGCTGGGACTGAGGGCGCTTTCCGGGATAAAGACGATCTTCAAAACAAAAGAGGACGTGGTCATTTATCCGGCATCGGGAACTGGCGCCTGGGAGGCTGCACTGGTGAACACCCTGTCGCCCGGCGACACAGTTCTGATGTGCCAGACCGGCCATTTTGCCTCGCTGTGGGAAACCCTTGCCAAACGTCTGGGGCTGGTGCCTAAAGTCATCGATACCGACTGGCGGACCGGCGCGGATTTGGCCGCCATCGAAGATCATCTGGAGCGTGATTTCGAACATACCATCAAGGCAGTTTGTGTCGTTCACAACGAAACCTCAACCGGTTGCACCTCGCAGATTGATAAGCTGCGCGCAGTGATGGATGCCACCGGCCACCCCGCCTTGTTGATGGTGGATACGATCTCGTCACTGGGGTCCATCGACTACCGGCATGATGAATGGGGCGTGGATGTCACCATTGGTGGCTCGCAAAAGGGTCTGATGCTGCCGCCTGGGCTGTCCTTCAACGCCATCAGCGCCAAGGCAAGAGAAGCGTCCCGTACGGCTGGCCTGGCTCGGGCGTTCTGGAGCTGGGACGAAATGATTGCGGCCAATGCGACCGGTTTCTTTCCCTACACCCCTTCGACAAACCTGCTTTATGGATTGGTGGCTGCACTTGATCGGTTGCACGCAGAAGGGTTGGACAATGTCTTCAAACGGCACCAGCGCCACGCCGAAGCCACGCGTCGCGCCGTGCGCGGCTGGGGTCTGGAAGTTCTGTGCAAAGTTCCCGAGCATTCCTCCGGCGCATTGACGGCTGTCTTGTTGCCGCAAGGACATTCTGCAGATGCCTTCCGCAAAGTGGTCCACACGCGTCTCAACATGTCTCTGGGCAATGGTCTTGGCCGTTTGGCGGACAAAGTATTCCGCATCGGGCACCTTGGTGATTTCAACGATCTAATGCTGGCAGGTACGTTGTCAGGGGTCGAGATGGGATTGAAACTGGCCGAAGTTCCGCATCAGGCTGGTGGCGTCCAAGCCGCCTTGGAATATCTGTCGGAAACAAATCCGTCGCTAGATCTGTCCCACGCGGCCTGAGCCAAAATTCCTGAAACACAATAGATGACCGGTCTGCGCCGGTCATCTTGCAGCTAGAGCCTTAGCCTGTGGAATTCAGTTCAGATTTCCCTGGGATTTGATCGTCCCCCGCAGCTTCGTTTTCCCACAATCTGAGAATGCGGCAGGTTTCTTCGCCAGAGCTAATCAGATGTTGCCGCCAGATGTCATGCGCTTTTTTGGAGTCACGGGCGTGGAACGCTTCCATCAAGTCTTCATGATCCTTCATGGCCTCCATTCGATGCGTTCCCGACACTACCGACAGGAAGCGAGCGCGTTCAGCCTGAATGCTCAGTTGGGCCCGGATCTGAGTAAGCGTTTCGTTTCCGGCAAAGGTGACGATCATGTCGTGAATTTTGCGGTTCAGATCGAAGTACTCGTCCCTTTCACCGCGTTGATGATGCAAAGCCATCTTGGCGTGCTCGGCTTCGATCTCCGCCATTTCCTCCTCGGTAATCCGCTCGGCTGCCAGTTCGGCCGCCAGGGCTTCGATCCCTGCAATGACCGTGAATAGCTCCTGAACACCTTCGACCGTCATCGCAGCCACGCGCGCGCCTCTGTTGGGCATCAATTCAACCAGCTTTTCCCCGGCAAGAACTTTCAGGGCTTCGCGAAGCGGTGTCAGCGAGACATCCAGTTCTTGTGCCAATTCGCCCACTCTGATCTTTTCGCCAACAGGAAGCGCCCCGGTAACTATCATTTGCCTGACAAGACCGACAACTTGTTCATGCAGCGACACGCGGGTGATGATTAGTTTCCCACGGGTGTCATATTTGCGTCGTGATCTTGGTTTGGCTGTATCTTTCATGTGGCTCTCCCAACGCCAAAATATTCCCTTCTCCCCTGATGAAGTAGAGGGATATTCCGATCTTTCATGTTTGTTTCAGAGGGATTGTAGCGTATAAAATATAAAATAAACAGGGCAGCTGCTGACGCAGCTTTTCAGCGCAAACGGGGTCAAAATGCAGATGAGAAACAGTGAATTCAACCGGGCAGATGCGCTTGCAGAAGAACTGGATCACGGTCGTGCCGGCGGTGTCAAGCCGGGGCCGGAATTTGAGCGAGACGGACAGGTCACTTGGGAGGAGGCGTATCAGGTTCAGTCGATCCTGGTGAAAAAATATGCGCCTGTCGCGGGGTTCAAAGTGGCCAGGAAACCAGGGCAACCAAACATCATGGCCCCGATTTACAGTAGAGACACGTATTCGTCTCCTGTGGCTGTTCAGACGCCACCGGATGAGCTCATAGGGATCGAGCTGGAGATCGGATTCAAAGTTCTCTCGCCGCTTCCCGCTCCGAATACCGAGAACTATCTGGAAAACCTGCGCGCCTGTGTGGCGATGGTGCCGGTGATTGAAATTGTCCTGACCCGTCTGTCAGATGATCCGGACTGCTCACCCCAATTAAGGCTTGCCGACAACCAACTGAATGGTGGCCTGGTCGTGGGGCAGGAATTGCGTGACTGGGCCGCCTTTGACCAGCCTGAAGTCGACGCATACCTGTCGTTCGGGGATGAGGTTGTTCTGGACGGGATGGCATCTGTTCCGGCGGGTAATGCTTTTGAAAGCTTCCGGGCGCTGGCAGAAATGGTTGGCGACCATTGCGGCGGCTTGAAACCCGGCCATGTCGTTATCACCGGATCGCTGAACGGATTGCCCTACATCGAGCGTGGCACCCCAGTGCGCGGTGAGATCAGGGGATTGGGGGAAATCGCAATCGACTTCCCCCTCTGATCTGTCAGGACGCGAACAGCGGAAAGGTCCAGCCTGGACCTTCCGCCTCGATCTGAGATGCAAGGTCGAGCAGCATCTCCTCAGAAAATCGGTCACCGATCAACTGCATACCAATAGGCATTCCTGCAGCATCCGGGCGAACCGGCACGGTAACGCCGGGATGCCCGCTTGCATTAACCCAGCCGGTATAGATGGCGTGACCGCGCGGCCCGACCGACTGGCCGTCGATTTTGTCCGGGAACCCGTCGCCCGCAGGCCAGGGCTGTGCTGCTGCAGACGGAGTCATGATGACGTCCCACTCAGCAAACCCAAGCGACACCTCCGAACGCAGATCGCGCACTGCCTCAAGCGCGGCAAACAACGCGTGCGCCGGAATGTCTGCGCCCTGCCGCGCCATGTCCAGATAGAGGGGCGAGGCCCGATTGGCCATGTCCGGCACAGTTGCTGCGATATGGGCCAAACCGATCTGAGCGAATTTGCCCCAAAACGCATCCAGCGCCGTCAGGTTGAACGGCAATGCGCCGCGAATGACCTGATGACCCATTCCCTCAAGTTGATTTGCCAGCGCTCGGGTCGATGCCACGATCTGCGGATCACAAGGGTTCTCAGCGAACTGTTCAACATAGAGGATTTTCAGTGCGGCACCTGGGTTGCGCTGCGGTTCAATGGCACGGGATGTTGCATCCAGCAGATCCGGCCCTGCAATCGTTGAGTATAACAGCCGCAGATCCCGCACAGTCCGGGCGATCGGGCCAACCACTTCAAAATCCATCAGAATCTGAGGCAGCCCACCGTGGCGTGGAACTGATCCTGATGTGGGTTTGAGACCATAGAGACCCGTATGGCCGCAGGGCCGTCTGATGGATCCACCTCCGTCAGTGCCCAATGCCACTGGTGCCAGACCGGCAGCGACAGCGGCCACCGAGCCGCCCGATGAACCGCCAGGGGTCAGGGTCAGATCCCAGGGGTTGCGCGTGACGCCGAATGTGTTGTTAGCCGTATATCCTTCGACCGCGAATTCCGGGCAGTTGGTTTTGCCTACCAGAATGGCACCTGCCTCGCGCAGGCGCCGCACTGGAAGTTCGTCATTTTCGCGGGTCTCGGAAAACACGGCGCCGCCCCAGGCTGCGGGCAATCCAGCCATCGAAAGATTGTCCTTGAGCGCAACCGGAACCCCTTCCAGAGCTGACCGGGCAGCACCGCCTGCTAGGCGCTTTTGACTGTCTCTGGCCTGTTCCAGCATATCGCCGGCAATACTGACATAGGCGTTCACCTGCGGGTTCAGCCGTTCAATGCGCGTGACCAATTCAGTGACAACCCCAACAGGGGTTGCTGCTCCAGTGCTGTAGGCGGCCGATAACCCGGCCGCCCCCAGTTTCCAGTAGTCATGTGCCATAGTCAGTGCCCACTCATCGAATCTGGCAGCCACAACACAATGTCCGGCATCATGATCAGCAGCATTGTGAACAAGATCATGATCAGGGCATAGGGCAGGGCGCCCAGAACCACGTCCCGGAACGGGCCGCCATCGCTTCTGACGCCCTGCACAACATAGAGGTTCATGCCGACCGGTGGTGTGATCATCCCCAGTTCGCACATCAGCACGATGAAAATGCCAAACCAGATCGGATCCACGCCGACGGCCGCAACGATCGGCAAAGCCACCGGAATGGTCAGGACCTGCATCGACAGAACATCCATGAACATGCCCAGGAACAGATAGAACACAATCAGCACCAGCAAGAGCCCCGTCGACGAAAGCCCAAAGGATGCGACCCAGGCCGTCATCGTCTGTGCGATACCGCCCAGGGCCAAGGTGACGTTCAGCATAAAGGCCGCGGTGATGATCAACAGGATCATGCCGGTTGTCTTGGCGGTTTGGCGGAAGCAAGTGTCGAAAAACTCGAGGCTCAACTTACCTTCGCGCGCGGCAAAGGCCAAAGCGGTCACAACCCCCAAGGCCGCAGATTCCGTGGGGGTGGCGATGCCCATGTAGATCGAGCCCATGACAACCCCGAAAATGATCATCGGCGGCACCAGGTGGACCAGCGAACGAAGACGTACATCCAGCGGTGCCAGCTCTTCTTTTTGTGCAGGTCCGGCATTGGAACCAAATTTGGATTCAATGGCGATGTAGAGCATGAACAGGATGGTCAGGGTCAGCCCAGGAATGATGCCGGCGAGAAACAGCTGCCCAATCGATACATTGGCCAGGGAGCCATAGATCAGCAGGTTCACACTTGGCGGGATCAGAATGCCCAAGGTGCCACCCGCCGCAAGCGAGCCCAAAGACTGACGAGCGCTATATCCTCGGCTATCCAAAGCCGGAAGCGCAACGGTGCCAACCGTGGCAGCTGTGGCCACAGACGATCCGGACGTCGCGGCAAAAAGTGCACAGCAGCCAATGTTGGTGTGCAGCAATCCACCGGGCAGGCGGCCCAGCCAAAGGGCCAGGGTTCCGTACATCCTGTCGGCAATACCGCTTCTCAGCAGAAGCTCACCCAGCAGGATGAACAGCGGAATGGCGGTCAGGATGTTCTCGTTCTGAACCCCCCAGATCACCGGGCCCATCGAATTCAACAAAGGCATGCCATACAGCATCACCCCGCCAATAACACCAAGCACGACCATAATGACCGCGATCGGGAAGCTCATCAGCAGCAATCCCATCATGCTGAAGAAGCCTACAAATACAGATCCAATTCCCATCTTATTTCCTCGTTTGCGGCCTTCGCGGCAAGATTTTGTATTAATCCGAAAACACTTTAGCGGCGTTTCAGATCACCTAGTTCTTCTTCGAGCTCTTCGTTTGTGCCCTTGGGGTGGAAGTGTTCTGACAGATCATCCAGACGCCCGGTGGCAACCATATAGGTGGCTTTGACCGCAAGAAGGGTGGCGCAGAATGAAAACAGGCACAGCGCCGCAAACCACACTGCCTGCGGATAGATCAGCGGTGTCGCCCAGGGGGTCGGTGCCGTGCTGCCGTAGCTGACGGTGTCAATCACGACGATCCGCCCGACATAGATCATAAAGGCACCCAGCGTGGCGAGCGACACGATAGACAGCCAATCCATGATAGCTTGTAGTTTGGGAGGGAAGCGTGCGTGGAACACGTCGATCCTGATATGGGCGCGATCAACCAGCGCGACGACAAAGGCCAGACTTGACCCGACAGCCAGAACATAGCCGCCCAACTCGTCCGCACCTTCAAAGG
Source organism: Parasedimentitalea psychrophila (assembly GCF_030285785.1). Taxonomy (NCBI): domain Bacteria; kingdom Pseudomonadati; phylum Pseudomonadota; class Alphaproteobacteria; order Rhodobacterales; family Paracoccaceae; genus Parasedimentitalea; species Parasedimentitalea psychrophila. The sequence goes on from NZ_CP127247.1 coordinate 2,285,488, forward strand.
AAAAGTTGAACAATTTGCGGGAGAGGGTCTCGATTGAGACAAATATCGACAGCCCAATCAGGGACGCGCCGAATAGCCGACTGGCCAAATGGGCTAAAAAATGCATTCGTTGTTCGCCTTGTAGGTTTGTATGACCGATGCAGTTGACGGGGCCGAAACGGCCCCGTCGTTGTCATTTCGGATCAGTGGTTAAGCGCATCACCGACCGATGCTTTCCAGTCTGCGGAACATTCTGAATTCTGCGCATCGCAGATTTCAGCCCAGGTCGGGAACGAGATTTCCTGAACAGCGTTGCCGATGATGCCGCGATCCTTATCTGTGATCGGAACCAGTTTCAGGTCATAGGACTTACCGGTCTCACAGGGTTGGGCACCGACGTTGCAGCGCACCGCATCGTCAAACAGTTCTTCCGAATAGGTCCAGATTTCGTCGACCAAGGCGTCAAAACCAGCTTCCAGCTTTTTCTGGTCCTCGGGGGTCATCGAATTGAAGGCATCCAGGTTCATCCCGTAGCCATTCATCGCCAGCTGGAATGCGACCGGCAGCATATAGTTGGTCACTTCGGGCCAACCGGCCGAGTTTGCCGAACTGGGTCCGGTGATGGCGCAATCAACCACACCGCGGGCGAGCGACTGGTGCACGTCGGGGAAACCGATGGGAACCGGGGTGCCCCCGACTGACGATACGAAGTTGGCTAGGTTTTGGTCATAAACCCGCACCTTCTTACCCTTCAGGTCGCTCAGCTGGCCAATTTCAGGCTCGCAGAACAGCACCTGTGGACCAAACGGCCACACACCCAGAAGCTTGGTGTTGAATTTGGCCTGAAGCTGCGCGTCCACCTTATCCCTGTAGGCGGCAGAGGTAATCCGGCCGGTGGCGTAGTCGGGGTTCAGACCAACCAGGTCCAGACCCAGAATGGTCGGCTCGTCCCGTGACACCTGCGACAGCCGCAGCGATACGATGTCCACAAGACGTGATTTCAGAATACGCAGCTCTTCGGTGTCTTTGATGCCTGTGACGTCGAGGGGCTTGTAATCCATCGTCGCGTCAATACCGGTCCGTTCTGCAAAATTCTCAAAGAACGGCTGTTCCACGTTTTTCTGGATCAGTCCGGTGGCGACGGGTTGCCCGATCGCCTTGAACTCATATGTCTGCGCCATGGTAAAGCTAGCGCTTACCGTCAACGCGGCCGCTGCGGCCAATGTTAATGTTTTTCTCATGTATTCCTCCACTATGGTAGCTTAAAAGACCGGCGGGTTGTAAATGTGCACAACACCACCGGTTGATCCGAGCGAGAGATGCCAGTTACAGAGTTTCCTGAAACAGACACCCCCAGCCCCGAACCCGGCTTGCGTCGCACCCAGCCAAAAGCATGGCGTGCCAAATCGTGAATGAGACGCTGTCCAAGACCGGTATCCCCAGCTCCTCCTCGAGCAGGGGGGCGATCCGTGTTCCGTTGAAATTGGTGCAATAGATGGCAATGGCTTCGGGTTTGTCCTGCGCAACCTCGCGCACCATCCTTTCAATGGTCGCTTCGTCGTACTCCGAGAACGAGTAATTGCCCTTGTCTTCCAGGTGGCGTTCCGAAACGCACTGAAACCCCTGGGCTGCGAAGTTCGTCTCGATGGCGGACTGCACGTCTGACAAATACGGAGTCACCAATGCATATTTGCTCACCCCCAACGCCTTGAACGCCTCCAGCAAAGCCAGCGTCGATGTTGTAGCCGGCGTGCCTGTGCGCTCTGTGATCAATCGGCAAAGCTCGTGATCGTTGTCAATTCCGACCCAACCCCCAGATGTTCCGCCCCAGGCGATTACATCAGATTTTGCATCCGCAAGAAGTTCTGCTGCCTGCAGTTGCGGGGCGAATTGGAACTGTCCCAGTGCGGATTCACTCAGTGAGATTTCGGTCACTCCAAAGCGGGCAAAATGCACTGAGACGTCAGATAGATCTGCCACCACATTAGCTGCCTGAGGCTCCATGATTGTGTTTGAAGATGGCGTCAGCAATCCAAGCTTCCAGCGATGGGACATCAGTCTTTCCTTTTCAACAACCAGTTTCTCCAAGGTAGACAAAAAATATTAAATATCAAATTTTTTATTATATTTCGTACATCCGATTGATTTTAATAATGAAATTGTCACCTTGAAGGGATGTGTGTACTCAGGCAAGTGTCAGGACTCGGGAATGAGGCCAGGCTGCCAGATGGCACCCGCGTGAGTTCTCTGTTCGCGGCATACCCTTGTCCGAAACCTATCTACGGCTTGTCTTGGGGGTTGGACAGATCAGCGAGACCCAGCTTTTCGCCTGGGCTCATGCCTTGATTTGTGGTGCGATGAATGCCAGCTTTGACCCAAATATTATTGAGATAAGCGACCGGGCCAAGGCTGAAATGGATCGCTGTTTTGATACCATGATTGAGCAGCATTCAAAAACGCCAACGGCTTCGGTGCTGCCAGCCGTGGCGAATGCGCCAGAACCCATCGAGCTAGGCCAGATCAGAATCAATATGAAAATCTGCATCGGTGGCGCAGTGATCGAAACACGTGATGCATTGCTCTCGACCCTATATGGTCTGCTCAGCAATCCCGAGCAACCGGACCTATGCCGCGAACACAATACCTGGGGTCAGGCATGCGAGGAAGGCATGCGAGGAAGGCCTGCGTTGGGTGGCGGAAATCGGTGGCCGCGCGTCGGACAATCAGGCTGTAGGCTAGTCAGCACACAGCCAGCGATTGAGCTGGCTGCCGATGTTACCCAGACGTCAACCCGGTTTCAGGGCGTCTGTTGCTTAGACTTACCGCCTATGGCAGCAGACAATTCGCCTGCTGCGGCCAAGACAGACTGACCCAACTTGGAAACCTGGTCCAACCCAACTCGTGAGGTTGGCCCGGACACAGAAATACCCGCGACGGCCTCACCATGGATATCAAAGACTGGCGCCGCGATACATCGCATGCCCAAGTTGCGCTCTTCGCCGTCAAGGGCATAGCCCCGTTGCCGGGTGACTTGAAGATCCTCTAACAACGCGTCCCTTTCGGTCAATGTGAACTCGGTGAAACTTTCAAGCGGTGCGCGGGCTAGAAACTGTTCAAAGCGTTGCATGTCCATTTCCGCCAATAGTGCTTTGCCGATGCCAGACGCGTGAAGCCGTGACAGCGTACCAGGCGGAAAAAAGGCGCGGATACTAGCACGAGTCTCGACTTGGCTGACAAACAGAACATGGCCGTTTTGCTCTATACCGATATTGGCGGTTTCACCGGTTTCTTCCATCAGCGCCCTCAGGAATGGGCGGGCGCGTTCCACAAGGCTGGTGCGACGCAGAAAGCGGGATCCTATCACAAACGCGCGCGCCCCTATATTCCAGACCTGATCAACCTTATCAAATTCAACCAACCCCCGCCCCTCCAGAGTTACCAGTATGCGATAAACGGTGGCCGGAGATTGGCTAAGGTCACTTGCAAGTGTGGATAAGGACTTGCCCTGCGTGTCACTCAGAAACTCAAACACCTCCATTGCGCGATCCAGAGATTTGATCGTGTTTTGAGCGGTCTTGTCGTGCCAATCCCGTGGTCGACCACGGGATTTCCGTGTGGGTCGGTGTTCATTATCTTGGGAATCCACAAAATTAGTCCTATTCTATGTGAAAGACTTTTTCATCATATGAAAAATGCAAGCCTATAACAATAGTACATTATTTGACACTGCCAGCTTTTGAAAAACTTTTTCAAAAAAATATCACTGCCGGATCCGGAAATGTACTGTGGCGGTAACGAGTAATAGGAGACGACCGTGAGCTTCCAGAACCCAGTTTTCATTCCTGGCCCCACCAATATGCCCGAGGCGGTCCGTCAAGCCTGCTATATGCCGACCATTGACCACCGTTCGCCAACCTTTGGCAAAATCTTGCACCCTTGTTTGGATGGCATCCGGCAGGTTCTAAAGTCGGCAGACGCCAAGATTTTCATCTTCCCATCGACCGGCACTGGCGGCTGGGAAACTGCATTGTCCAATACCCTTAGCAAGGGCGACAAAGTGCTGGCTGCGCGCAATGGCATGTTCTCGCACCGGTGGATCGACATGTGTCAGCGCCACGGCCTAGATGTCCAAATTGTTGAAACCCCTTGGGGCGAGGGCATCCCGACGGACCGTTACGCGGAAATCCTAAAGGCCGACACAAACCACGACATTAAAGCCGTGTTGGCCACCCATAACGAGACCGCGACCGGTGTAAAATCCGACATCGCAGCCGTCCGCAAGGCGCTGGATGCAGCCGGCCACCCCGCCATGTTATATGTTGATGGTGTCAGCTCCATCGCCTCGATGGATTTCCGTTTTGACGAGTGGGGCGTCGATATCGCCATCACCGGCTCGCAAAAGGGTTTTATGTTGCCAGCAGGCCTGGCCATCATCGGCTTTTCCAGCAAGGCAATCGCGGCCACTGCGCACTCGGATCTGCCAACAACCTTCTTTGACATTGGCGACATGCAAAAAGGCTATGACGCCAACGCATTCCCTTACACGCCACCAGTTGGCTTGATGAACGGGCTGAAGCTGTCTTTGGACATGCTGCTCGACGAGGGGCTAGAGACTGTATTTGCACGCCATCACCGCATCGCGGAAGGTGTTCGGGCAGCTGTCTCGGCGTGGGGACTAAAGCTTTGCGCAACTTCCCCTGATCTCTATTCTGACACGGTCAGCGCGATCTGCACACCAGAAGGGTTCAACGCCACGGACATTGTGACTCTTGCAGCTGAAAAATACGACGTGGCCTTTGGGGTCGGGCTTGGCGAGGTTGCGGGCAAAGTGTTCCGTATCGGTCACTTGGGCAGCCTGACAGACGTCATGATGCTCAGCGGTTTGGCCACTGCCGAGATGTGCATGGTTGATCTGGGTCTGGATGTGAAGCTGGGCTCTGGCGTTGCTGCTGCTCAAGACTATTACCGTAACAACCCCGCAGTCGCGCAATAAGACACGGCACCACAGAAGGAACCGTAACTTATGTATATTCCAACCTTTGATGACATGATGGCCGCCCATGAGCGGGTAAAACCTTACATTCATCGCACCCCTGTGTTGACCTCGTCCTTTCTGAACGAGCTGACCGGCGCGCAGTTGTTCTTCAAGTGTGAGAACTTTCAGAAGGCGGCGGCCTTCAAGGTGCGCGGCGCGTCCAACGCGGTCTTCGGGCTGTCGGATGAAGAGGCTAAGAAAGGCGTCTGCACCCACAGCTCCGGTAACCATGCTTTGTCTTTGAGTTACGCGGCCGGTCGTCGTGGCATCCCGTGCAACGTGGTCATGCCACGCACGGCGCCGCAGGCAAAAAAGGACGCTGTCAAAGGCTATGGCGGGATAATCACTGAATGTGAGCCATCCACGTCTAGCCGCGAAGAGGTGTTCGCTCAGGTCCACGCCAAAACCGGCGGCAATTTCGTGCACCCGTATAATGACCCCCGCGTCATTGCAGGCCAAGGCACATGTTCGCGCGAACTGATCGAGCAGACAGACGGCTTAGACATGGTTGTCGCCCCCATCGGCGGCGGTGGCATGATATCGGGCACCTGTTTGACCCTGTCGACCCTTGCGCCTGAAACACAGGTTATCGCGGCCGAGCCCGAGCAGGCCGACGATGCATATCGCAGCTTCAAAGCCGGCCACATCATCGCAGATGATGCGCCGGTGACGGTTGCCGATGGGCTGAAGGTTCCGCTCAAAGATCTGACTTGGCACTTTGTGTCCAACCACGTCACCGACATTCTGACCGCAAGCGAAGACGAAATCATCGCCGCGATGAAGCTGACATGGATACGGATGAAAATCGTTATGGAAGCCAGCTCCGCTGTGCCTCTTGCCACCATCCTCAAAAATAAAGATCGGTTCGCGGGTAAGCGGGTCGGCGTCATCATCACTGGTGGGAATGTCGATCTCGACCTTCTGCCATGGCTCAACTAAAGGGAGCATAAGCTATGAACTCGCATGTAAATCTCAACGACCTCGAGGTAGGTTTTGACGTTCCCGCCCTGCCTGGCATGGACGAGGCTGACATCCAAACACCTTGCCTGATTCTTGATCTGGACGCGCTGGAGCGCAATGTCAGGAAAATGGGCGACTACGCAAAAGCACATGGCATGCGTCACCGCGCCCACGGCAAAATGCACAAATCGGTGGACGTGCTGAAGCTGCAGCAAGATATGGGCGCTGCCGTTGGTGTGTGCTGCCAGAAGGTCTCCGAGGCGGAAGTCTTCGCGCGCGGTGGCATCAAAGATGTGATGGTGTCGAACCAAGTCACTGACCCGGTTAAGATCGACCGGTTGGCCCGCATGCCCAAGTTGGGCGCGCGCATTTTGGTCTGTGTTGATGATCCTGAAAACGTCAAAGCCCTGTCAGAGGCCGCCGTTAGACACGGCACGCAAATCGAGGCGCTGGTCGAGATCGATTGTGGTGCCGGTCGTTGCGGTGTGAACACGACGCAAGACGTGGTGAACATTGCAAAACTGATCGACGCAGCGGACGGCCTGAAATTTGCTGGCATCCAAGCCTACCAAGGCGCGATGCAACACATGGATCTGTACACGGATCGCGAAGAAAAGCTGAACGCGGCGATCGAACAGGTTGGCGACGCAGTCACCGGTCTGAAAGCCCAAGGCCTGGACTGTGATATTGTTGGCGGCGGCGGCACAGGCTCATATTACTTTGAGAGCAGCTCGAACGTATATAATGAGCTTCAGTGCGGGTCTTATGCCTTTATGGACGCGGATTATGGCCGTATCCTTGATAAGGATGGCAAGCGTATCGATGACGGCGAATGGGAGAACGCGCTGTTCATCCTGACGACCGTGATGAGCCACGCGAAAGCCGACAAAGCCATCGTGGACGCTGGCCTGAAGGCACAATCTGTCGACAGCGGGTTGCCAACTGTTTTTGGCCGTGTCGATGTTGAATACCTGAAATGTTCTGACGAACACGGGGTCGTCGCCGACCCGGACGGTGTCCTGAAGGTGAATGACAAGCTAAAGTTGGTTCCCGGTCACTGTGACCCGACCTGCAACGTGCACGATTGGTATGTCGGTGTCCGCAACGGCAAAGTCGAAACACTTTGGCCCGTCTCGGCGCGCGGAAAAGCATTCTGAGGCCACTTCTTCCTGGCCCAGCCTGAGGTCGGCGGTGCCGACCTCCTTCTTATTTTTGGAAAGCACTTCACATGATCATCGTTCCAGAGCGTGAAATCCCAGATCTTATGACCCGCAAAGCAGCCTTTGACGCAGTCGAAGGTGTCTTTGCAGCCATGGCATCACAAGATGCCTATAACTTCGCAGTCATCCGCGAAGCCATTGGCCACGAGGATGCGCTGTATGGCTTTAAGGGCGGGTTCGATCAGGCGGGCATGGCGCTTGGCCTGAAGGCCGGCGGCTATTGGCCAAATAACATGGAAAAGCATCAGTTGATCAATCACCAGTCGACTGTCTTTTTGTTTGATCCTGACACTGGTCGCGTCAAAGCAATGGTCGGCGGCAACCTTCTGACCGCATTGCGGACAGCCGCCGCATCCTCCGTTTCGATCAAGCATCTGGCCCGCAAAGACGCCAAGGTCATCGGTATGATCGGCGCAGGACACCAGGCAACGTTCCAGCTGCGTGCCGCACTTGAGCAGCGGGAATTCGAGAAAGTCATCGGCTGGAACTTCCACCCTGAGATGCTTCCGAATATTGAAAAAGTTGCAAACGAGGCCGGCCTGCCGTTTGAGGCAGTTGAGCTGGATCAACTGGGTCACGACGCGGATGTGATTATCTCGATCACCTCGGCCTTTGCACCGTCTTTGCTGTCCGAGCATGTTTCAGCGGGCACGCATATTGCCTGCATGGGCACTGATACCAAAGGCAAGCAAGAGGTCGAGTCCGCCCTTTTGGCCCGCGCTACGGTGTTTACGGACGAGGTTGCCCAGTCCATCAGCATCGGCGAGGCGCAGCATGCCGTGGGTGAAGGCTTGATCAAAGAAAGCGATGTGAACCAGCTTGGCGCCGTGATCAATGGCACCCATTCCGGTCGCACCTCTGCCGACGAAATCACGCTGTTTGATGGCACCGGTGTTGGTCTGCAAGATTTAGCCGTCGCGGCAAGTGTCGTTGACCTGGCTATTGAAAAAGGCGTGGCAATCGAAGTCGATTTCTAGAGTTTATCGGCTTTGTTGCACAAATCAGTTGAGAGGATTCATCTCGTGAATCCAGCGTGGTATTTGGCGGTCATGAGCAACTGGTCACCAACAACTTCCAAAACCACGAACTGGTCGAACTATAACCGTTGCCCTGTCGACGGCACAGCCGCCTGCCGGGCAACGGACAGTACCGGCATCAAGGCCCGCTCTCGGCAGCATCCTGCGGATGCGCCTGCCGGGCAGCGAATGCATGGTGTGAAATTGCTCGGCCAGCGCCTATCTGCGAGAGACTTCGACCGGCAGGTTGCGGAGATTAAAAATCCGGGCCGCGATCCTCAACGGCTTTACAGCGCTTTGCATGCTCGAAACTGTTGCAGTAGCATGAATCCGTCCAGGCTAAGGGGAAGTCTGGCCTCAACCCCATTTGTGCAACTAAGCTACTCCCCAATAGTTGGACAGATTTTGGCGGAAATTAAGCTACTCTCTGCACCTGATGGTCGGGGTTGGTTGTTTCAATTCTCTGCCAGTAAACCACGGTGGTGGGCCGCCAAGGGCTGAGTGTGGGCGCTTGTGAGTGTAGAAAACGATCCATTTTCTGACGCCCGCCTTCGCTTCGGATCCGCTCTCCCAGGCATGCAGATAGACGCATTCGTATTCAGGAGACCGCCAGAGCCGTTCTACCAAGATGTTGCCGAGGAACCGGCCTTTGCCGTCCATCCACTGCCCGGCAGTGCATGTTTATATGCATGAGAGGGGGTAGATAGGTGATGTCGGCACACCAAACTTGATTGGGCCGACCCACCCGCAGGCCACGCTGCAAGTAGGGAAAAATCTTATGGCTCTTTGCGGCCTTGCCCCCTCTCGCACATGCAAGCATGTGTTGCCGGGCAACGGCTGTTCGGCTTTTGGTCGATCGGCATGAGGCCCAGCAGCCGCATCAAACGTCTGATCCGTTTCTCATTGATCAGGTTTTCTTCATTCCGCAGGTGCCCTGTCATCCGCCGACCGACAGGGCACCTGCGCAGCAATGTCCCGACAGGCTGGCGAACACCATAAAACGGGGTCTCCAACAACGGCTTGTCGATCATCCGCATCAGACCGAGGTTCATCTCGGTCTCAGCTTTTACCTGCTCTTCATCAATTTCCGGGGTTTTTCGGCCACCGCGCTCAAACAGGCCTGAAGCGCCTTCCAGCAAAGCCCGTTTCCACTGATGGATCATCGTTGGCTGAACACCGAACCGGCTGGCCAGCTCGCTGACCGCCTCCTCGCCTTTCAGCGCTTACAGCGCGACCTTGGCCTTAAACTCTGGGTGAAGTTGCTTCCGTTTCGACATATCTGATCTCCTTCGTATTGAAGACCAGCAGTCTACAAATTGCAGCCTACGCCAGTGTCCGAATTTCGGGGGGTCGCTCACCATGAGGCGATTGATGCGCTGTTGTCCGAGGAATTTACCAACCGCGAAACCCGCCGTGTGTCCATGGCACTGATGACCGCCAAGCTGCTGCCTCCCTCTCATTGAATGCTGTTCGATCACCTGTTGGGCAAGGATCAAAACGATTGAAACCTTCGACTTCTCGTTCCAACCGTTTTTGGACAGAAGCCGTATCATGGTTTTGGCGCAGCTGGATTTTGTCAGGCGCGCGGAAACCGTTCACTTCCTGGATCCGCCTGGCACCGGCAAAAGCCATTCACTGCCCGGCAGGGCCTGTTGGCAGGTCCGAGAGGAGGGTGACAGCGCTTGGCGTGGCCTGCGTCAAAGCGGGCAAGAGCGTTTACCGCGCGACCTTAGCTGGGCTGATCGAAGCGTTGCCCAGGGCTGAGCGCGAAGGACGCCTGGTAGAAAGATTGCGGTTCTACACTTCCGAGCGGCCATATACCGCTTTTGATAAGCGCACGCCGGACAAAGCATACTTCGGCAAAGTAGAAACACAAAAAGCAGCATGAACAGAAAGCTGATGCATCTTAAACAAGCCGAAAACCTGTCCTGAAAAGCAGGACCGCTTCACTCGTATCCGGTCCACTGGCTGAAGGCCGACTGGCGCAACAGACCAGCCAGAGAATGCAGACAGATAAGAGGGGAAATCATCAAGTTGCGTAGAGAATGCTGGCTTAAAAGTGTTTTGGGAACAGGCCGCTGGCAATGTACATGCAAGCGTCGACTGCTTTTTGACGATCAAATTGGTCGGGGTTCAAGTGAAAATCCGTCCACATACCTTCAAGGAGAGCAACGAACGCATTCGCAGCCAGAATCGCATCAGCATTTTGATACTGCCCTTCCTCAATGATCTCTTCGCAAATCTTGATCAGTGAATCTCGAAACGGCTTGTTTCTGGAATCGACCAGGGCACGATATTCTGGATGAGAATTCACCTCTGCGCGAAAGGCAAACCAAATGGCCATATTGCGCTTGTTCAACACTCCCTTGGCAAAATCAGCGGAAATGATAGCGCGGAGCCTGGAGATCGGACTTTCGTCCTCGGACGCGAATGCGTTTTGCCAGTTTGCCTCATATGAATTGTACAGTTCTTCAGCCACGGCGAAGAGCAGGTTATCCTTTGATTTGAAGTGCAAGTTAATCATGCCATTCGATAGACCGGAAATCTGCTGAATGTTCTTGATGGTTGCGCCGCGCACCCCGTGTTGAAAAATGGCTTCCGCTGCGGCATCCAGAAGTTGCCCCCGATGAGCGCTCTTCTTTTTGTCTCTGGCGTTTTGAGGGACGTCAGTCTTGGTCATCTTGTCTTTCCAACTGAATCATTAGGAAAACGGTTACACAGTGGCGTGCAAAAGTTCAAGCTTGACAATGAATGAACGTTCATACATTTCCAATGCAGACCTTGGAGCCGCTTATGACACTCAGAAATTCAGACTTTGATGAAATCCGCGTTTGGGACAACGAGAACTTTGTCCATCCTTGGGAAGGGATGGAACATATAGGTCAGAATGAGCGGACCTTTACGGAGACCGCGGACGGAATTTATGTGACCACTGAGGCTGGCAAGCGCCTGATTGATGGTCCGGCTGGCATGTGGTGCGTTCAGATTGGGTATGGCAATGGTGAAATTGCGGACGCGATGGCCACTCAGGCGCGTGATATGGCCTATTTTTCGCCCTTCAATAATGCCAATTCGGTACCGGCACGGCTGGCGCATGAAATTGCGAAACGAACGCCCGGCGATCTGAACCACGTGTTTTTCACAACTGGCGGGTCGACCGCTGTGGATACAGCAATCCGATTTGTTCATTTCCGTAACAATATTTTGGGACGACCTGAAAAGAAAATCGTGATCTCTCGACAGAAGGCCTATCACGGGTCAACTTTCCTCGCGGCCAGCGTTAGTGGGAAAGAGCGGGACAAGGGCTGGTTGGATCAGGCGCAGGGCATGTCCTATTTTCTGCCCAATGTGAATCCGTATATCCGCCCCGAGGGTATGAGCCTCCAAGCCTTTCTTGACGAGAAAGTTGCCGATCTGGAAAACGCTATTCTGGAAATTGGCGCTGACAAAGTCGCCGCATTTATTGCGGAGCCAATTCTGGCATCAGGCGGGGTGATTGTTCCGCCCAAAGGCTATCACAAGCGGTGTCTTGATATCTGCCGCAAGTACGATGTTCTCTATATCTCGGACGAAGTTGTGACCGGTTGGGGGCGTTTAGGCCATTGGTTTGCATCCGAAGATGTGTTCGATATCGTACCTGACATCATTACCACAGCCAAAGGGTTGACCTCAGGTTATGTTCCGATGGGGGCCTGTATTATCTCAGATGCGCTGATCGACAGCGTCTCGGGCGAGAAATCACAGGGAGCCACATTTTCAAATGGTTACACCTATTCCGGTCACCCGGTTTCAGCCATTGCCGCCCTGAAGAACATCGAGATTTTTGAACGCGAGGGCATTCTTGAGCACGTGCGCGAAGTGTCTCCTCTGTTTCAGGAGCGACTGACGGCACTGGGTGATTTTCCCATTGTCGGCGATACTCGCGGCATGGGCTTGGTTGGCTGCGTTGAATGTGTGGTGGACAGCAATTCTGAGGATTCTCTGGATCTGGACAAAACCGTAGGCGCCCGGATTGATCATCATTGTCAGGAACTGGGCCTTATCCTGCGGCCGATTATCAACATGTGCGTGTTTTCACCGCCCTTGATCATCAATGTTAGTCAGATCAATCAGATGTTCGACATCATGGAAAAAGGCATCAAACTGACCACCGAAGATCTGGCGGTAAAAGGGCTTTGGAGCGCATGAGCGCGTCCTTCTCAGCCGATTTTCGTATGCCTGCGGAATGGCTGCCACACGCGCGTACCTGGATGGCCTGGCCTTTGTCAGAGCCTGTCTATGGTGACACTCTGGCGGCAGGCCGTTCAGAGCATGCCGCGGTCGCCCGTGAGATTGCAAAGTTTGAGCCCGTGACTATGGTTTACGATCCCAATGCTGGCGACGGGGTAGAGCAACTGCGCGATCTCCCTAATCTAACATTGCTGGAGCTTCCTTTGGATGACAGCTGGTTGCGAGATACGGGGCCGACATTTGTAACTGGTGAAGATGGTTCTGTTGCCGGGATCGACTGGACGTTTGATGGATGGGGTGGGCTGCATCCTGCAAACAACGATGCGGCTATTGCCGAACGTATCCTTAGAGCTGCCGGTGTGCGCCGGTTTGGCAGTGACATGGTCTTCGAAGGTGGCGCCCTAAGTATCGATGACGCGGGCACGGTATTGACCACACGTCAGTGTTTCGAACACCGGACCCGCGATGGGGGGCCAACTTCCGAAGAATTCGAAGCGGAGCTGAAAGCCCGGCTTGGGGCCCGCAAAATCATCTGGCTGGAACGCACCCTGGAAGGGGACAGCACAAACGGGCATGTGGATGTGGTCGCAGCCTTCACGTCACCCGGTCATGTCGTTGTGCAAATCAGCGAAGACTTTGACGATCCTGATTATGACAACCTCCTAAATAACCTGACCATTCTTGAGCAGGAAACCGATGCAGATGGCCGCCCGCTGACTGTTCACAAGATTGTCGCCCCACCCGTCAGCCGCAATCCAGACGGATCGCGCAGGATGCTGTCCTACATCAATTTCTACATCGTCAATGGCGGTGTTGTGGTGCCGCAATATGGAATGGACGAGACAGATGCCGCCGCAATCGGAGTTTTGCAAAATCTGTTCCCGGATCGTCGGGTCGTGGGTGTGATGACACCGACCGTCGCTGACGCGGGAGGCAACATTCATTGCATCACACAACAGCAACCAAAAGGGGCCCTCTCTGATGCGTAAGGTTACTCTTGCCGCGACCCAAATGAGTTGTAGTTGGGACAAAAATGACAATATCGCCAAGGCTGAGGCCCTGGTGCGCAAAGCCGCGGCCAAAGGTGCCAATGTCATCCTGATTCAGGAACTGTTTGAAACGCCCTACTTCTGTATAGAACAGGCCCACAAACATTTCGACCTTGCAACGACGGCCTCCGAAAACCCAGCGATACGGCATTTTTCCAATATTGCAAGCGAGTTAGGTGTTGTTCTGCCGATCTCGTTTTTTGAGCGCGCCGGACAATCGTTCTTCAACTCCCTAGCCATGATTGACGCAGACGGAACCATCTTGGGCACCTACCGAAAAAGCCACATCCCCAATGATGTCGCCTATCAGGAAAAGCAATTCTTTTCGCCTGGTGACACGGGTTTTCAGGTCTGGGAGACCGCGTTTGGGCGGATTGGCTGCGGGATCTGCTGGGATCAGTGGTTTCCGGAAACCGCCCGTTGTCTGGTGTTGAAGGGGGCCGAGATTCTGCTGTTCCCCACGGCCATAGGATCAGAGCCATGGAGACCTGATGCCAACTGTATATCGCATTGGCAGACCGTCATGCAGGGCCATGCGGGTGCCAATCTTGTGCCGGTGGTTGCCAGCAATCGGGTCGGGACCGAGGTCGCAACTGAAGACGAAAACCTGAAGTTGGAATTCTTTGGCGGTTCCTTTATCGCCAATCAATTCGGGCAAAGGGTTGCGGATGCAAGAAACGAGGACGGCGCAGTTATCACCGCGACTTTTGATCTGGATGAAATCGCTGAAAATCGCCGCTACTGGGGTGTGTTTCGTGACCGCCGCCCCGATCTATATGGCGCAATCTCTACCCTTGATGGAGTGGAAAGACCCTAACTCATCATATCCAGGGAGGAGAAAATGAAATTGAATAAACAGGCAAAGACAGGGCTTTTGCTGGTATCGCCCGCAACGCTCTACGTGATTTTGCTTATCGCAGCGCCTACGGCCTTGACGATCGCATATAGTTTCTGGATTCAGGATTTTGTCGACGTCCGGCGTACGTTTACTCTCGCCAACTATATCGAAATTTTCGAGGACCCACTATATCGGACTTTGATATTCCGATCGGTAAAAATTGCGACATTGGTCACAATCTATACCGTTCTCCTCGCCTATCCCGTTGCCTATTTCATTGCGTTCAATGTGAAAGAACGCAAAGCCATGTGGTTGTTTCTGGTCACGATCCCTTTTTGGACAAGCTACTTGCTGCGCGTATTTTCGTGGAAAATTATCCTGGGTCAGAACGGGGTGCTGAATTCCACACTGTTGGGGCTGGGGGTCATTGATGAACCGATCTCGTCGTTGCTTTACAATTCAAATGCGGTGGTCCTGACGCTCACCCATGCTTGGGCACCGTTTGCGATACTGCCGATTTTTGTAGCGCTGAATAAGATTGATCGCAGCTTTCTTGAGGCAGCCAAAGATCTGGGCGAAGGGCCATTGCGCACATTTCTCAGGGTGACTCTGCCTTTGTCCATGCCTGGGGTGATCGGGGCAAGCATGATCATCTTTATCCCTACCGTAGGTGACTATGTAACCCCGGCGCTTGTCGGCGGGTCCGATGGGGCAATGGTTGCGAACATGATCCAGGTTCAGTTCGGCAAGGCAAATAACTGGCCTCTGGGGGCTGCACTGGCGCTGAGTGCAGTGGTCTGTGTGACCATCGCGGCAGTTTTTTATGTGGCGCTCCTTAAAGTGTTGGAAAGGGTTCTGAAATGAACATCGGAACGCGTATTCTCAGCAATATTGGGCGGTATCTGCCGGTCTATGCGGTTGCCTATCTAATATTCCTATATCTGCCTGTTTTGCTGCTGCCTGTATTCTCCTTCAACGACTCACAGATCCTGTCCTTTCCGCTGTCCGGTTTCACGACCAAGTGGTACGCGCAGCTGTCGGAACAATCCGCTTTGCTTAAGGCCCTCGGCAACAGTCTCTTTGTTGCCTTGATATCTGCAGCCTTGGCAACTTCGCTGGGAACGCTGGCCTCACGTGCTGTAGTCAAATACAAATACCCATTCAAAAACCTTTCGTATGGGATCGTGATGGCCCCGCTGGTTATGCCAGAGATCATCATCGCGATTTCTCTTCTGATCCTGTTTCTGGGGATCGGCGTTGATCCGTCTTTGTACACCGTCATTCTGGGGCATACGCTGCTGACGATACCATTTTGCGTATCGATCATGACATCGGCCTTTGGTCAATTCGACGACTCTCTGGAAGAGGCCGCGATTGATTTGGGAGAAAGCACATGGGGCGCTCTGCGCCGCGTGACCATTCCGGTTGTGTCACCGGGAATTATTTCCAGCATGCTGGTGTCGTTTACCGTGTCGTTTGACGAGTTCATTCTGGCCTTTTTTCTGTCGGGCAACCGGCCAACGCTGCCCGTCTATATCTGGAGCCAAGTCAGGTTCCCCGCAAAGCTGCCTATCGTTCTCGCCCTTGGCTCGGTGCTGATTGTCGTGTCGCTGCTGTTTCTCGCCCTTGCAGAATATTTCCGGCGTCGCAGCGTGCGCCTGCAGACCAAGACTTAAAGGAAAGACAGAACCATGCAGAAAACCACCGCAGTTGATATTTGCAATGTCAGCAAGTCTTTTGGGTCCTTTCAAGCAGTTCAAAATGTGAACTTGGCGCTAAAGGAAGGGGAATTCTTTTCTCTGCTTGGCCCTTCCGGCTGTGGAAAATCCACGCTGCTTAGAATGATTGCCGGTTTCGAAAAGCCTACCTCAGGCGACGTAGAAATTTATGGTGCTTCCATGAAAAATGTGGAAGCCAACCATCGTCCAACCAATATGGTCTTTCAAAGTTATGCGATTTTCCCGCATCTGAATATCGCAGAAAATATTGCCTTTGGCCTGGCAAAATTGGGTCTGAGCAAAGCTCAGAAAATGGCCAAAGCCGGTGAAATGCTTGAAAAGGTCGGTCTCGCCGGGTTGGGAAAACGGGCAGTGAACGAATTGTCAGGCGGCCAACGGCAGCGGGTGGCCTTGGCGCGGGCCTTGGTTTTGGAACCCAAGGTTTTGCTTTTGGACGAACCGATGTCGGCGCTGGACAAAAAGCTGCGCGAGCAAATGCAGATGGAACTGCGCCAGTTGCAGCGTGCTGTCGGGATCACCTTTTTGATGGTCACACATGACCAGCATGAAGCGATGACAATTTCTGACCGGTGCGGCGTTATGTTTAACGGAAAGCTCGCGCAGGTTGCTGAACCGCAAGAACTTTATCAGAAGCCCATCAATAAGACGGTTGCCAATTTTATTGGCGGAATGAATTTTTTGAATGGGAAGATCACAGGCCGCGATGACGTCAGCCTATCAGTGAATGTCGAAAATTTCGGACCCATACGGATAGATGCCCACGGTGTGACGGATGCCGTCGATGCGCTGATCACAGTTGGTCTGCGCCCGGAACGTGTTCACCTCGGGCGGAATGGGTTGCTAAACGCAGATGCGACGACCCAGGCAACGGTTATTGACAAGGCCTTTTATGGCGAAACAATCCACTATTTTCTGAAAATCAACGGTTTGGGAGAGCCTCTCATCGCGTCTGTCACGAATTTCGAACGGGCTGATCACTTCAATATTGGCGACACAGTGCAGGCAGGCTTCCGCGGCAGAGCCGCTGTTGCGTTGCCCTGAATGATTTGAATAACAATGAGGAAAATACCAATGAAACTTAAGGTAATGGCTCTGAGCCTTCTGAGTGCATCCGCGCTTGCGTCAACCGCAATGGCGGGAGAAATAACGGTTTTTGACTGGTCTGGCTATGACGACGCCGGATTCTTTGAAGCCTATGTAGAAAAGCATGGCGAAGCGCCGGATTTCTCGTTCTTTGCCGATGATGAAGAAGGCTTTAACAAGTTGAGAGCCGGATTTTCGGCTGATCTGGCGCATCCCTGCCTGAATACGATGCCAAAATTCCGTGCGGCAGGTTTGATCAAACCAATTGATACCAGCCGGATTTCCGCCTGGGATAAATTGCTTCCAGCTCTCACCCAGCTGTCTGATTTCGTCGATGAAGACGGCACTGTCTGGGCGCTGCCTTTTGACTGGGGCAATACGGGTATGGTGTATCGGACCGACAAGATTGATCAGGCACAGGCCACTTTGCAATTGTTTGCTGATCCGAGCATGACAGGCCGTGTTTCGCTGCCAGATGGTGTTGCGGACGCCTATGCGCTTGCAGCTCTGGCCATTGGTATAACAGACTGGCGTGCAATGACTGACGAGCAGTTTGAACAGGCTTCAGACTTCCTACGGTTGGTTCATCCAAATGTTCGCTTCTACTGGTCCGATCAGGGTCAGCTGGACGCAGCCATCAAGTCTGGCGAAGTTGACATTGCTTGGGCTTGGAGCGCAACTGAATTGGCATTGGTTGGCGAAGAGGTTCCCGTAACCATGGTCCGTGATGGGAGCATTGGTGTTGCAAGCTGGGCTTGTGGCTATGTTCACCTGAAAAGCGGAGAAGGTAGCGACGAGGCTGTATATGACTATCTCAACGCAATTTCAGATGTTGCAGCCGGGAAATACATCATCGAAGCATGGGGTTACGCACATTCAAACACCGAGGCCTATACGGCGGCGGATCAGGAAACCGTGAATGCCTACGGCTATGGTGATGTTGAGGGCTTCCTTAGTGAAAGTCTCTTCACCGTTTCAGTACCGCAAGAACTGGATGCCAAAATGGTCAAGGAATTCGAGCGAATTAAAGCGGGTTTCTAAGTACACTTCAAACAATGAATTCAGCGTGGGGTATTTCACATGATCGCAAGTTTTGTTTTAGCGGGACAATCGAACATAGATCCATGGATTCACGCCGGTGGCGGCGCTGCGCTGAAGTCTTTTGAAGACGCGTACATCTCACTAAATCCACAATTTACCGGCGTGGCATTTTTCGACGCCGCGCGCGGCGGGTCTGCGATACTTCAAGGCTCTGCATTCGATTACGCCGCCGCCAGAGCTGGAGATGATCCCGACCTCTATGGTAGAATTAGTCAGAATTATTGGTACGATGAAACAAATGACGAGGCCGGGCCAAACCTTGTGTCTTTTGTGCAGTCACTTGAGGATGAAGTTGCGTCGGGAACGCAGTTCCAAGCAATCATCTAGGCGCAAGGCGAAGCCGATACGACTTATGTGGGCGAGCACGGTGCGGAAGAATACCTTGCGGGGCTTGATTTAGGATACTCCCGATGTTGATTATTTAACGCTGGACTCAACCGATTTTGTGTTTTCGGTTCCTGACTTCTTCATCTAATTTCTGCGCCGGTCCGTTGAAGCCGCCCGACATTCCTACCGCCAGAACTCCGATTGAAACTGCCAAGCTCAACAGTGTCGATCACCAAGCTGGGCTGACAGACATGCTTGGTCGTATTCCCGATCACAAGGCGACAATGATCGACGAATTACAGCTTTGACACCAGGCCCAGCAGAATTGGGCTACACTTAATATAGGTGATATCTGTGCCCCAGACACCGGGCCCCAGACACCGGCTTGACCAATAAGATACTCGGGACATTGCTGCGCAATACCCGGCCGGGCAAGGGATGAACGCCTAGCTCACTTTGCATCTCTGGCGAAATACACGGGGGCCTTCATCTGGGAAGCGCCCCACTGGTGCCCGCACTCGGCGATTGCTGCGCAATCACCTGCCGGTCGATGGAACCCCAAATCGCTCTGAAACGTCCGCGATCGAATACCCCCCCCCGATCCACTGCTTGTGCGACCGCATCAGGCTTGCCATTGCCATGGGCCTACGCGGCACCACCGGGGCCACGGTCGGGGGCCACGGTCGCACTCCAATTCCATAAATCTAAGACCTGACATCACTGTCTCCCTGCGTCCAAAATTAGCAAGCATGGCGTTTCCAAATCTAGGGGCTATGCAGTTAGGGGAGACGCTTTCACGCCTCCCTCAACTGCAGGTCTTACCGTCAGGGCCGGTTATGCTGCGCTGGCCTCACCTCCGGTCTCAAGCTTGGCCTCAAGTCTGGCCTCAAGCCGGGCTTCACGGCCAAAGAAGATCAGGTAGAACACCGGTGCGGCGATCAGGGTCAACACGGTGGCAAAGGTCAGCCCCCCCATGATGGTCACCGCCATCGACTTGAAGAAGGCATCCCCAAGCAGCGGCACCATACCCAGTACGGTGGTCACTGCCGCCAGCATCACAGGTCGCAGGCGCGACACCGAGGCCTCGACAATCGCGTCGCGCATCATCTTGCCCTCGGCGCGGACCAGATCGATCTCTTCGACCAGCACAATCCCGTTCTTGATCAGCATTCCCGACAGGCTGAGCAGGCCGAGCAAGGCGGTGAAGGTAAAGGGCAGGCCGGTGCCCAGCAGCCCAATCACCACGCCATTCACCGACATCGGCACCAGCAGCCAGATGATGATCGGCTGACGAATGGCATTGAACAGCAACACCGAGATCAGCACCATGATCAGCCCCGACAGGGGCAATTGGCCGCCCAGGCTGGCATTGGCATCCGCGGCGCTCTCGTGTTCGCCGCCCCATTCCATCTTGTAGCCGGGCGGCAGCTCCATCGCCTCGATCACCTCTTGAACCTCTTTGAACACTGTCGCGGCCGTCAGATCTTTGGGAATATCGGCACTGACTGTCAGTGTCGGCACCCGATCCCGGCGATGCACCAGCGTGTTCTGCACCTCGACCTCGATCCCGTCGATCATCTGTTCCAGCGGCACAAACTTCCCCGTCGACCTGGAGTAAACCACTTGATCCATCAGATTGTAGGCCCCATCCGAGGGGCGGCGCAGAATGATCGGGATCAGCCGTTCACGCTCACGGAATACGCCGCCGGTGATACCGTCTGTCGAGAACATAAGGGTATCGGCGATGTCTTCTCGGGTGACCCCGGCTGTCTGCGCCCTGTCGGTTGCATAAATTGGCTTCAACACCAATTCCTGTTCCCGCCAATTGTTGCGGACATTCAGGATATTGTCCGAGGCCTGCGTCAATCGCATTGCGGCGTCTTTGCCCAGTTGGCGCAACACCTTTGGATCCGGCCCCGACAACCGCACTTCAATCGGATTGCCGCCACCGGGGCCAAAAACCAACCGTTTGGTGCGGAATTCGCCTTCGGGGAAGCGGGCCTGTCCAAAGGCCTCAAGATCCGCCTGTATCGCAGGAATCGCGCTCAGATCCGGCATCCGGATGATCAGGTGGCCATAGCTGGGGTTCGGCTTTTGTGCCTGATAGGTCAGCATGAACCGCGACGCCCCCTGGCCAACAAAACTGGCAACCGAGACAACGTCATCGCGGTCTGCCAACCAGTCTTCGAACACTTTCAGGTGCTCAGAGGTGGTGTGAATCGATGTTCCCTGTGGCAATTTGTAGTGGACGAAAAACAGCGGTGTGTTGGAGTCCGGGAAAAACTGTTGCTTGATCTGGCCAAAGCCCATGAAGCAAACAGCCGTGATACCCACCAGACCAACCACCACCAGCCATCGCAGTTTCAACGCCAATCGCAACAGGCCTCCATAGGCGCGGAACAGCAGCCCGCCGTAGGCATCGGCACCGCCGGATTTGCCCTGTTTGAAGAAGTAGTGACCCAGTAGCGGCGTCACCGTCAGGGCCAGCAACCAACTGAGCAGCAGGGAAATTGCGATCACTGCAAACAGTGAAAACAGGAATTCACCCGCCGAATCCGGGCTCAGGCCGATGCCGGCAAAGGCCATGATACCGATCACTGTCGCCCCCAGCAGGGGGATCTGTGTCTTGGCGGCCGCTTCATCCGCTGCGTCGCGCGAAGATTTTCCGCGCAGCATAGAGATCTGCATGCCCTCGGCCACCACAATGGCGTTGTCCACCAGCATCCCCATGGCAATGATCAGCGCGCCCAGCGAAATCCGTTCCATCGAAATCGAAAACAGTTTCATGAACAGCAGCGTGCCCACAACCGTCAGCAGCAGCGTGGTGCCCACCACAATGGCGGCGCGCCAGCCCATAAAGAGAGCCAGAACCGCAATCACGATGGCCACAGACATCGCCAGGTTGACCAGAAAGTCATTCGAGGCGTTTTCAACCACCACATGCTGTTGATAGATCGGCTCCAGCTGAACCCCGTAGGGGATTTCAGCGTCCAGTTCCGCCAGCTTGGCATCAACGCGTTTGCCGACCTCAACAATGTTCTCGGTTGCCAGCCCGGCAATGCCAAAGGAAAATGCCTCGGTTCCGTTGAAGCGAATGATCAGGTCCGGGTCCGTTATGCGGCCTCGATGCACCGAGGCCATGTCAATGATATTGATGACCTCGCCCTGCGCCCCCACCGACAGGCCGGCAATTTCGGTCACACTGTCAGATCCGGCCGGGGCCAGTAATCGGGTTTCACTAGGACCGGCATCCAAGGTGCCCGCTGCCCGCACGGAATTTGATGTGGCAATGGCATTGCCAACGGCGGACATGGCGATATTCTGGTTCACGGAAATCGCCAGATCCGGTTCCACAAAAATCGCCTCATCCGGCAGCCCGACAACTTCGACATCCGCGACGCCACTGACGGTCAACAACTCGCGCCGCAGGAAGGTCGCCAGTTCGTGCTTTTCGGCATCGGTAAAGCCTTCGGCTGTCACCGCGTAAAACAACCCGAACACATCGCCAAAACTATCGTTCACAAAGGGCTGCCCAACCCCTTCCGGCAATCGGCGTGACGCATCCCGGATCCGAGCCCGTAACTTGGTCCAGATTTCAGGCAGTTCGGCACCGTCATAGATATCCTTCATTTCCACTTCGATCAGGGAAAACCCCGGTCGGTTGATCGAGGTGATCAGTTTTACTTCGGACATCTTTTGAATGGAGGATTCCAGCGGCTCTGACACTTCCAGCGCCACCTGTTCGGCGGTTGCACCGGGATAGGATGTCAAAACCACCGCCTGCTTGATGGTAAAGGCCGGATCTTCCAGCCGTCCCAGAGATATGAAGCCCCAAATGCCGCCCAACAGGGCGATCACCATGATCAGCCAAGTATAAAGAGGCTTGTCGATTGAGGCGCGTGCAATGTTCATGACGCGGCCCTCAGTTCGCAAAGCCGGTGAACCGGCGGACCGGCTGACCACTGATCAGGGCACCGCCGCCGGTCAGCACGATTTCTTCGCCGCCCCGCAGCCCCGACAGCACCCGGAAGTCGCCGAACTGGGTTGGCTCAATCTCCACCGGCATCCAGCTCACGGTTCCCTCGTCAGCTCCGGTTGGCGTAAATACCATTGCCCCAACCTGACCCGATGAATTGCTGATCAGCGCCGTTGCAGGCAGCGAAATGATGTTTTCCCCGGCATCCGCCACAATCTTGACCGTGGTCGAGGCCCCCGGAAACACCTGCATGCCCTCTGGTGGCTCAAACAGGAAGGTCACCTGATAGGTTTGACCGACATTGCTTGCCTCGGCATCAAATTCCAGAATGCGCAGCGGAAACGCTTCGTCGCGCCCGGGAAAGGATGCGGTGATTTCCAGAATATTGTTTTTCTCGGCCCGCTGGAACAGGATTTCCGGGACATCCACTTCGATGTGCAATTCGGACATGTCATGCAGGCGGACGATTGGTGTGCCGGCACTGACGGTGGTAAACACCGCTACCTCGCGGCTGGAAATCAAGGCGTCGAATGGCGCCAGCAGGGTGGCATGGCGCAGCGCATATTCGGCATTGCGCACCGCAATCTCAGCCAGACCAGCCTGTGTTTCCGCATCATCGATGGCGACCTTGCTGACAGTGCCTGCCAGCTTTGCCATCCGGGCAACGGTGCGATCCGCCTGACCTTTTTGCAGCCGGGCCTGCTCCAGCTTCAGCTCAAACTGTTCCAAATCCAGCTCGGCAATCAGCGTCCCCTTGGGCACCAGAAAACCTTGAGAGACCGGAAATTTCAGGATCTGCCCGCCAACCTGAAACGCCAGATCAACCGTTTGTTTGGCCGCAACCTGTCCAAAGAACTGACGTTCCAGCCGCGCATCCCCCGATTTTGTGGTCATCAGTTTTACCGGCTTGGGGAGCGGTTCAGTTCTGGAGGCCACAGGCACCAGCACCAGCACAGCGGTCAACAGTGCCGGGAGTATGGTCATCAATTGCATGTCTTTAGTCCTTCTGGAACGCCGGTTCGCAGTACATTGTCGTAGACCTTGCCGGCCAGTTCCGAAAAAATGAGCGTTTCTTCATCATTCAGCCCCGAGGAGTCGCGGAACATCTCACTGGCCAGATGTTCCATCTCGTGGCGTCGTTTCCAGCCACTTTCAGTCAGCTCTAACAACCAGGCCCGCCGGTCTTGTGGATCTCTGCTGCGTTGCACATAGCCCTGCGCTTCCAGGCTGTCGGCGGTGGCGGTAACTGTTGACGGAACGGCCAGCATCATTTGCGCTAGCAAGCCCATTCGACTGGGGCGCTCCAGCCAAATGATCATCCGGCATTCCATTTTGGTTAGTTTTGGATCGTCGTTCATCTTTTCGATGCTGTCGTCCAATTTCCAATACAGCGCAAAAACACCCATGATCGCCCGAATTTCAGGCGTCAGAGTTTGAAAGGCATTATCCGATTCGTCCAAGCTCATCGCATTTCCTATGGTGGCGTCAGGGCGGTATACTTCATTTTCTGAACCTTTCAAGAAAAGAAGCAAGTGCGCGTGCTGTTTAGGCAATTGTGCCGCCACGGAGACTATCGGACATACCAGACTGTCTCCCCTGGACCTGCACTCAGCCTTCAGCGTCCGTATCAGAGGCGCGGGCAGGCATGCCCTTGTCCCATTGTGCGGTCATCACCCGGTTCAGCCAGGCCAAACCAACCAGCGCCAGCCCCAGCCCCATAAACGAAAACACCCGTGTCAGCCCCGACAGCCCGCTCATATCAATCAGGAACACCTTGGCGATGGTCAGAACAACCCCGGCCATAGCCAGCTTGCGCAAAATGTCAGAGCGGCGCCAGAATGCGATGATCAGAAGGATCGCCGAGGACGCCAGCAGGGCCAGCGTGTAGGAATACAGCTCGGGGTCGGTTATGCCGGGCACCGTCAGGTCAGGGCCACGCCACAAACGCCGGATCTCGAGGGCGACATACCAGGCCGCCAGCAGGCTGGCCAAAGCCGCAAACGCGGTTTGAACCCTGCGGCCAAAATGGGTCACTTTCCACCCAGCGACTGCAAAGACGGCACTCAGAAGCAAATAGGCGGCGGCAAGCGAATCCAGGATCGGTGGCCCATAAACCAGTTCGTTGGGGCTGATCAGCGGGTTTGCATCCCCAAACAGCTCGGCCAGCAGCGCCAGCATACTCACCCCATATGCGGTGGCCAATCCGGCGCGAACCAGCAGGCTGAAGCGGCTGCTGCTCTGCATGCGGTACAATTGATTGGCCATCGAGGCCGCCCAGACGGTTGCCAGGATCCCCAGATCTGCATGTGAGCTATCACCGGGAGTCGCAATCAGACGCTGGATCATCACACTGATGAACACAGCGCCGATTGTGGCGATAGCACTCTCCAGGATGACGCCGGTTTTTGGTCTGGCGTCGCGGGCGACATACCAGGCCCCGACCAGCGGGATCAGAGTGCCGACATAGGCCAGCAGCACTTGAGTTGTAGCGGCTCTCGGGATCCAAATCTGATCAACCAAATAGTAACCGCTGGCCCAGAAAAATCCGGGATCAATGACCAGTCGGTAGGTTATCACCGCGACGCCCACTTGGGCAAACAGGCCGAGGGCCGGCAGGTCGAATTTGCGGTCGATCAGCACCGTCAGCAAGATCATCACTGCCAGCGCCAGAGTGAGGGCCGTCTTGGCCAGCAGCAGGAAGAACGCCAGCGCCATCAGCGTCAGCGCGGCGATGCCAAACAGCGCAATCCGCAGCGCCCGTTGATCCGCGTCTGGCCCCCGGGCTGTGCGCTCCGCCAGCAGGGTCATCAAAGCAGCAACTGCCAGCGTGGCCAGCGCCCAGAGGTAGGCGCCGACAATTGCGCCAGGCTGCCAGAGAAATTCCAGCACCAGCAGGGTGGCAGGGGCAAACACCGCTGCCGCCAGCGCCCAGACCACCGGCGTGTTGTCGCTCGTCGCCCCGGATCCCTCGGCCTGCTGCATCCGCAGAAAGGCGAGGACAGACCCCAGCGCGCCAATGGCAGTCAAAACCCATGCGGTTGCCGGAGCTGCGGTTTCCGGGGCGCGCTGGGCACCGGCCAGAAATTCGCGATACAGCGGGCCAACAGAGGTGGCCTCAATCACCAGCACAGTCAGAATGGCCAGCCCGGGCACCAGGGCGTGATCATAAAGGGCCGGTGCCTGTCGCATCCAGAGCAGGGTTGCGATCAGCAGAATCACAAGGCTGGCCAGCGCCAGATAGACCCCCTCAGGCCTGCCCGCATCCAGCGCCACCAGCAGCGCTGCCGCTGTGGCGGCAAGGGTGACGGCGGCGGACAGCCGGGTGGTGAATTCAGGAAAGACCCGCTTGCCGGCGGTGACGCGGCGCATATCGAGCACCGAAGAACCGCTGTGGCGCGGCCACAGGTTCCGCTCGGGGATGACAATCGCAGCCCCTGCAATCAGCAGTGTCGCGACCATAAAATGCAGCTCACTTGCGCCAGAAAGATACAGCAACCAATTTGCCGACAGGGTGGCGATCAGCGCCAGCACCGACACCCAGGCCCAGCGTTTGAGGGTGTCAATCGCCAGCCCGACCAGCGCGATCAGGGTGAAATAGTAGTAGAACATCCAGGGCGCGTCGGATTGACCGCCCACCAGAAACGGCGTGACCGAGGCGCCGATGATGCCAAGCGCGCTGAGGAATGGCCCGTAGACCCAGCCCAGAACCATAGCCAGGGCCGACACCAGACACAGCACCGCAAGGGCAGATCCTGGATCAATCAGATCATACATCGCCCGCGCTGCCAAGACGCCCGAAAACAGCGCGATCAATCCCGCCCCAGCCAGCGCCGAGGGCAGATATATCATGCTGCCCTCGGCCTCGTCGCCAAAGCGGCGGCGGATCACCTCGCCTCCGCAGATCAGAGCGGCGCCAAACCCCAAGGCGCCCATCACCCGCCAGAACGGCGTCAGAAGGCCGTTTTCGGCGCCGTATTGCACCATGAAGACACCCGCCAAGGCCAGCGATGCCGCTCCGGCAACCAGCACCCAGTTCTCGCGCAGCCACTGGCTGAGGGCGTCATAGGTGTCGGGTTTGAACACATAGGCGCGCGGTGTCGGCTGCGGCTCTTGCTGAGCGGGCGGTGGGGCGGCGGGTTTCTGGTCAGGACCTTTGCTCTGGGCCGCGTCCGAGGCATGGCGCGCGGCCAGGTCCTGTGACTCTGGCTTGGACTCCTGTGTTGCATGGTCATCCGCTTGTGCATCGCCCCAGGGGTTTGCGGCCCTGTTAGCCGTATCAGGGGCAGCGGCCGTAGCCGGCTTGGCAATGGTTTGACGGAATTCTAGGGCCGTCACCCGCGCCTTCAATCGCGCATGAGACACCAGCAGGTAAGGCACGCCGATGACAATCACCAAGCCCAATAATCCAAACAAAACCAAACCAAAATCTAACATAAAAAATCCTTTGTACCTTTCAGCAAATTAAGGAGGGTCGGCACTACTGGCAAGTGCCCCGGTTTCAAACCGGGCCAAACATGCGCAATAGGGTTTGGTTTTTCTTGCCCAATTGAACGGGGTTGGCGACCGAGACCTGATGGGGCTTGGCGATCATCGTGGCGCTAGCCGTAATGGTGATGGCTGTTTGGGGGGGGCAGACAGCGAAAAAGGGCGCCAAATAGGCGCCCCTTGTCTGATATTTTGCGTGGAGATCTTACAGGTGGTCGGGTTGCGGCATGCCCAAGACGTGAAATCCACCATCGACCCGAAGGATCTCTCCGGTGGTGCAGGCACCAGCGTCCGAGGCCAGATAGACAGCGGTGCCGCCGACAGCCTCAAGTGTTGCGTTTGAGCGCAGCGGTGCGTTCTGGTCCGTGTGCTTATAGGTCTTGCGCGCACCACCAATGGCAGCCCCAGCCAGTGTTTTCATTGGGCCGGGTGAGATCGCATTGACGCGAATACCCTCGGGGCCCAGATCATTGGCCAGATAACGGGTCGCTGATTCCAGTGCCGCCTTGGCCACCCCCATCACGTTATAGCTCGGGCAGACGCGGTTTGAGCCCTGATAGGTCAGGGTCAGCAGGGTGCCGCCGTTGTCTTTCATCAGTGGATGTGCCCGGCGGGCGATCTCGATGAAGGAATAGGCCGAGATATCCAGCGTGTTCTTGAAATTGGCCCGGCTGGTGTTCAGGAAGCGGCCTGTCAGCTCGTTTTTGTCGGAAAAGGCGATCGCGTGAACCACAAAATCAATGCTGTCCCAGCGGGCGCCAAGCTGCTCGAACGCCGAGTCCAGGGACGCATCGTCGGTGACATCAACGTCAACCATGAAATCACTGCCGACGCGCTGGGCCAGGGGCTCCAGTCGCTTGCCAAAGGCCTCACCCTGGTAGGTAAAGGCCAGTTCGGCGCCAGCTTCGGCCATCGCCTTGGCGATACCCCAGGCGATGGACCGTTCGTTGGCAACACCCATGATAAGGCCGCGTTTGCCTTGCAATGCTCCAGACATGATCAATTATCCCTTGTACTTGCTCAGGATCATCGATCCGTTGGTGCCACCAAAGCCAAAGCTGTTGGTCATGACGCTGTCCAGTCCGGCGTTTTCAACATAGGCGGTGGCAATCTCGCCCTCGTTGATGGCCGGGTCCAGCTCGTCGACGTTGATCGACGGGGTGATAAAATCATTGTCCAGCATCAGCAGGCAGAAGATTGTCTCCAGCGCACCCGCCGCACCCTGTGCGTGGCCGGTCATCGACTTGGTGGAGGAGATCGGCGGGGTGTTGCCCTCACCGAACACACGACGCACCGCCTCGACTTCACCAACATCGCCAACCGGGGTCGAGGTGCCATGGGCGTTGATATAGCTGACCTTGCGGCCCTCGGGCAGGGTTTCCAGCGCCAGACGCATGGCGCGCTCGCCGCCCTCGCCGGAGGGCGCAACCATGTCATGACCGTCGGAGGTTGCTGCAAAGCCGGTGACCTCGGCATAGATTTTGGCACCACGGGCCAAGGCGTGGTCCAGATCTTCCAGAACCACAATGCCGCCACCGCCCGAGATGACAAAGCCATCGCGGTTGGCGTCAAAGGCGCGGCTGGCGGTTGTCGGATCGTCGTTACGCTTGGACGACATCGCGCCCATGGCGTCGAACAGGCAGGACAGGGTCCAGTCCAGCTCTTCGCCGCCACCGGCAAACATCACGTCCTGCTTGCCCATCATGATCTGTTCCGCCGCATTGCCGATGCAGTGCAGCGAGGTCGAACAGGCCGAAGTGATCGAGTAGTTGATACCCTTGATCTTGAACGCGGTCGACAGGTTGGCGCTGATGGTCGAGCTCATGCATTTTGGCACCGCAAAGGGGCCGATGCGCTTGGTAGCGCCGGTTTTGGCCACCACCTGATGCGCGGTCAGCATTGCACTGGTCGATGGACCACCGGAGCCGGCCACCAGACCGGTGCGGGTGTTGACCACCTGATCCTCGGTCAGACCTGCATCGGCAATCGCCTGGCTCATCGCGATATGGGCATAGGCAGCGCCGTCGCCCATGAACCGCAACGTGCGTTTGTCCACCAGTTCCTTGGTGTTGATCTTCAAGGTACCGGCCACTTGGCTGCGAAAGCCGTGCTCGGTCATTGAGGGGCTGGCCTCAACGCCAGATTTACCTGCCTTGAGCGAGGTCAGAACCTCGGCGGCGTTATTCCCGATAGAGGAGACAATTCCCAGTCCGGTGACGACGACACGACGCATACGTGCACTCCCTTGTTTGCTTATGTCTTACTATGCATTGCAGAGAGCTGGTGCAAGGTGGGTTGGGGTTTGGGGGACTCAGGTGTTGTTGACAAGAAGCTAGGTCGAATGTCTGCTAAGCGGGATACAGCTGCTTTCTGGTCTATTGAACTGAACGTTTGCTATCATACAACGAGCACCGAAAAGAATGAGAGATTGCAGATGGTTCTTCCCCAGCCTCCGTTTGAAGGTTCCTGTCTTTGTGGTTCCGTGCAGGTCAGTGCGGTAGCGTTACCACTTTTGACCCTAGCGTGCCATTGCCGCGATTGTCAGAGGCTAAGCGCAAGCGCGTACTCACTCACCACGATGTTTCCGAGGGACAGTTTTTCTTGCACTGGCGAGCTGATAACGGGAGGTCTCGGTTCAAGCAGGCGGACGCACTACTTCTGCAAATCATGTTTGAATTTCGTGTATTCGCAGATTGCGGCAGCGGACCAGCGGATAAACTTGCGGACATCGGTGCTAAACGACGCGACGTCGTTCAAGCCGTTTGTTGAGTTGATGACAGATGAGAAGATGTCTTGGGCGGATGTTCCCGCCGTCCATAGTTTCTGCCGATATCCGGAGACCCTCGAAGAATTGCAGGCGCTCATGGACAACTACTCAATCGCTTGCTTGCGTTAACGGCGGATTGGTGCAGCAAAATAGCGCACGGTTATATCTATAGCGGTCATTCAAACACGCCGCAGCATCGGTCACTTTTGGCTAATGGCGGGAAATTGAATGAAATGAAGTTTGCAAAAGAAAAAGAGGCCAATAGGCCTCTTTCCATCCTGCAATATGTAAGCTGGATCAGCTCTCGCTGAGCGCGACTTTCATGCCTTTGACCTGATAGATCACTTCGCCGTCGGCCTCGACGATGCCATCGGCAACACCCATGGTCAGGCGGCGGGTTTGGATCGCTTTGGTGAAGTCGATCTTGTAGGTCAGCATCTTGCGCTCGGGGCGGACCATGCCGGTCAGTTTGACCTCGCCGACACCTAAGGCATAGCCGCGACCCTGCCAGCCGCGCCAGCCGAGGTTAAAGCCGGTCAACTGCCACAACCCGTCAAGTCCCAGACATCCAGGCATGATTGGGTTGCCGGGAAAGTGGCATTCAAAGAACCACAGCTCCGGGTTGATGTCGAATTCGGCGACGATATGGCCTTTGCCGTGCTCACCGCCATCGGCGCTGACCTCGGTGATGCGGTCCATCATCAACATTGGAGGCATCGGCAACTGCGCATTGCCGGGGCCAAACAGCTCGCCGCGGGCGCATTTCAGCAAGTCGTCTTTGTCAAAGCTGCTCGGGTAATCGGCCATACGGGCGCATCTCCTGCCTGAAGGTATCATTTGGTTTCTGGCTTCATGTAGCACCCCGCCAAAGGGTCCTGCAAGAGCGGGCCTTGGCGGCAGGGCAGGGCTGACATCTGTAGTTGCGAATGAAATTCATTTGAAATTGGCCGGGGTTTTCCCCTATAAGGACCTTAGCTACACGACGCAGGATTTGCAGATGACGCCAAACAGCGTGAAAATCGCAACCAACTGGCTGGAAACAGCTGGGTTGCGGCCGACCAGACAGCGAGTTTCTTTGGCCGAATTGCTGGTTGGCGATGGCAACCATCGCCATGTCACTGCCGAAAGCCTGTACGAGTCCGCCCAATCCGAAGGGGCGGTGGTGTCGCTTGCCACGGTCTATAATACGCTGCGTGCGTTTTGCCAGGCTGGGGTGCTGCAGGAAATCACTGTGGATGGATCCCGAAGCTATTTTGATACCAACACCCATGACCACCCGCATTTCTTCTGGGAGGATGAGGGGCGGTTGTCGGATGCGCCCGCAGATCAGCTGGTTATCCAGCGGCTGCCAGACGCCCCGGCTGGGGTCGAGATCGCCTCGGTCGATGTGGTGATCCGCCTGCGTTCTGTCTAAGGCGCGCTCACTCCGCCATTCTCTCCCTCTGCCATTAAGTGACTGACCAGCGCGGTTTGTGCGGCACCGATCACTGTGCCCGCCGCCGCCTGAACGTGACTGA
Organism: Parasedimentitalea psychrophila; assembly: GCF_030285785.1. NCBI lineage: Bacteria > Pseudomonadati > Pseudomonadota > Alphaproteobacteria > Rhodobacterales > Paracoccaceae > Parasedimentitalea > Parasedimentitalea psychrophila. Next base: position 2,316,810 of record NZ_CP127247.1, read on the forward strand.
TCAGCACAATCGGCTCTTCGGCCTGCGGATCAGATACCGGCACCGTGATCAGCGGCTTGCCATCGTAGCTGAGCCTGCCGGGCGGCAGACTATAGCTAATGCCAATCCCTTCGCCATTGGCGGCCAGGCTTCTGAGCAGCTCCAGCGAGGCGGCGCGGCGGGCAACGCGCGGCACCAGCCCTTTTGACTTGAATAAGGCCAGCATGTGCTGCACCGACAGCCCCTCCTGCGACAGGATCAGCGGATGCGCGGCCAAGGTTGCAAGGCTCACCGAGGTTTGTGAGGCCAGCGGGTGATCGGGCGCCATCAGCGCATGCGGCGCAACGCGGCCCAGCTGGTGGCGGTAAAAGCTGCTGTCCAGACCCAGATCATAGCTCAGGGCCAGGTCGATCTCGCTTTTGGTTAGGGCGGAAACCAACGGCTCAAACCGGTCGGCGTGAAAGTCGATCTGAACATTGGGCAGCGCGCGGCGCAGGATTTTCAGCGCTGGCGCCAGTAGAAACGGCGCCAGGTCGGCAAAGCAGCCAAGACTTAGGCGCTGCAGGCCGGGGGATGTCATGTTCGGGGTCTCTAGTGCCGCGGCCTGATCCAGCAGTTTCTGAGCCCGGGCGGCAAACTCACGCCCCTGGGGCGTTAACACCAGAGAGGCGCCGCGGCGGCGCAAAAATAACTTCTGCCCCAGGTGATCCTCGATCCGGGTTAATGCAGTGGAAAGTGCGGGCTGGCTGACATTCAAAATGTCCGCCGCCGCCGTCAGACTGCCCTGACGCGCAACCTCGACGGCATATTCATAGTGGCGCAGGGTTAGGTATAACATGAACCTAATGCTATCTTCGAAATATATTATTTGAAACCATGTTTGATGCGGCGCAGATTGAACACAGCAAAAATGCATCTTTACCCCGAGGATCTCCGCAATGGTTCACCCACTTATCACCCAAGACCACATTGATCAGTATCAGCGCGACGGGGTGGTGCTGATCCGCGGGTTGTTCGCCAATCAGGTAGAGCTACTGCGCGCCGGGGTGGCGGAGAATATGGCCGCCCCCGGTCCCTATGCGTCGAACAATGACAAGGCCGGCCAAAGTGGGCGGTTTTTTGACGATTATTGCAACTGGACCCGGATCCCCCAGTTCAGGGAGGCCATCGAGACCTCGCCGGTGGCAGAGGTGGCCGCTGATTTGATGGGCTCCGGCAGGGTGCAGATGTTTCATGACCATGTGCTGGTCAAGGAGCCGGGCACCTCAATGGCGACACCCTGGCATCAGGACGGGCCGTATTATTTCGTCGAGGGGGCGCAGACCGTCAGTTTCTGGTCGCCGCTGGATGTGGTGAGCGAGGCGACGCTGCGCTGCGTTGCCGGGTCGCATCGGTGGGACAAGGAAGTGCTGCCGACCCGCTGGGTTTCGGAGCAGGATTTCTTTGCCGACACGGGCCAGTATATGCCGGTGCCCGACCCGGAGGCCGAGGGGATGCCCATTGTGGAATACCCGATGCAGCCGGGCGATGCCGTTGCTTTTAACTTCAAGACCCTGCACGGCGCGCGCGGCAATACCCGCACGACGCGCCGCCGGGCGTTTTCATTGCGGCTGGTGGGCGATGACGCCCGCTATGTTGAGCGTCCCGGACCGACATCGCCGCCCTTTCCGGGCCATGACATGGTGCCGGGCCAGCGCCTGCGCGACGATTGGTTTCCGGTCCTGTTGCAGCGATGAAGGGCGGTGAGACGTTATGAGACTTGGTGAGAGAAAGAGGGGGCGCTGCCCCCACCGCCCGCTGGGCGGCTCCCCCGGGATATTTAGGGCCAGATGAAAGGCGGATGCAGGGGAGGCTTTGCCGCCGCTGGCATCAGAACCACTGCCCCGGCTCCATCAGCCCCAGATCCAGCAATTGGCGGGAGTGCCATTCAAACGGGGTTGAGTTGCGCCAGCGGAAACTGTCGATATCGAAACTCGATCCGGGGTTTCGCTTTAACGCCTTGGCGGTGCGGAACGAGCAGATTGCGGCGGTCAGGTTATGGTGCCAGGGGCAGGCGTAGGTGTTGTATTCCTGATCGTTGAAGCTGTGGCTGTCCAAAATCTGCAAATCAGGTTTGGCGCGAAACAGGGCGATGCGGTCGATCTTGCGGCTGTGGGCGGGGATGTGTTCTTCGTAGCGCCAGCGCAACCCGCCAAAGAAAACAAGCTGGCGGTCGCGGGGGGTCTGGGTCTCGGGGTCTGGGCGTGCCTGGGCATAGTAGCCGGACCTGTCCAGGTGGGCGTGCTCGAGCGAGACCGCGCTGGGGGTCTGGTGTAAGTCACCGGCATAGAGGTCGACCACATAGGTCAGCATCGCGTCGCGGCGTTCTTCGGCGTGAAAGCTGAGCATCTCGGTGACGCTGCGGGTCTCGCAAAACGGGTAGAACAGGTACTCGGTATTGTAGCAGTAATACAGCCAGCAGCCAGGTTTTGCCGCTGCGATGACTTTGTTGATGGCGCCGATCACCGCTCCGGACTGGGCGCAGTCAAAGGGCACCCGGTGAACACGGGTTTCCACGTCCTTGGGCATATCAAAGGCGTCAGGCATCAGCGCCACCACTGTTTCAAAGCCACATTGCAGATGGTGGCGCAGGGTGGTGGCGATCTCGACGTCGTCCTCGATGAAGATCAGCGCCACCGGCCCTTTGGCCAGCAGGGTCTTGCCTTGCTTTAGAAAATCGTCCAGCGACGTATACATCATACCCGTTGGTCCTCGACTGGCTGGTGTTTCGGGTCAAAATCGGTTAATCGCGCCGATATTGCAAGCCGTCGCTTTTGCCCTTATGGCAAGCGGCTATTCTCCCGTCCTGGAAGGCTGACACCATGAGCGCCCCGAAGAAGCTGTTTATCAAGACCTATGGCTGCCAGATGAATGTCTATGACAGCGAGCGTATGGCCGAGGCGCTGGGCGGGCAGGGCTATGTGGAAACCAAAAGCGCCGATGATGCGGATATGATCCTGCTGAACACCTGTCACATCCGCGAGAAGGCCGCAGAGAAGGTCTATTCGGAGCTGGGGCGCTTGAAAAAGCTGAAGATTGCCAAGCCAGATCTGAAAATCGGTGTGGCCGGTTGCGTCGCCCAGGCTGAAGGCGAAGAAATCATGCGTCGCCAGCCGGCGGTGGATCTGGTGGTTGGACCGCAGAGCTACCACAGGCTGCCGGAGATGGAGGACCAGATCCGCAAGGGCAACAAGGCGCTGGACACCGATTTCCCCGAAGAAGACAAGTTCGAGGCGCTGAAGAACCGTCCAAAAGCCAAGCGGGGCCCGACGGCATTTTTGACGGTGCAAGAGGGCTGCGACAAGTTCTGTGCGTTTTGCGTGGTTCCCTATACTCGCGGTGCCGAGGTCAGTCGTCCGGCCGATCGTATCTTGACCGAGGCGCGTGAACTGGTCGAACGGGGGGTGCGCGAAATCACCCTGCTGGGGCAAAACGTCAACGCCTATCACGGGGCTGGTGCCAGTGGGGACCTGACCCTGGCCCAGTTGATCTGGGAATTGGACAAAATCGACGGGCTGCAGCGGATCCGCTTTACCACTTCGCATACCAATGACATGAGTGATGACCTGATCGAGGCGCATGGGACCTGTGCCAAGCTGATGCCATATCTGCACCTGCCGGTGCAGTCCGGCTCGGACAAGATCCTGAAGCGGATGAACCGCAACCACACCGCCGATGGCTATCTGCGGGTGGTCGAGAAGATCCGCGCTGCCCGCCCGGACATTCTGCTGTCGGGGGATTTCATCGTTGGCTTCCCTGAGGAGACCGAGGCTGATTTTCAGGCCACGCTGGATCTGATCGAAGAGGTCAAATACGGCACCGCCTATTCCTTCAAATACTCCACCCGCCCCGGCACCCCTGCGGCAGAGCGGCCCCAGGTGGAGGAGGCCGAGGCCTCGGAGCGTTTGCAGCGCCTGCAGGCATTGCTGACCCGTCAGCAACGCGAGATTCAGACCAGCATGGTCGGCCGTGAGGTGGGTGTGTTGCTCGAGAAAACCGGGCGCCTCGCGGGGCAGATGGTTGGAAAGTCGGATTACCTGCATTCCGTTCACGTCGGCGACTGCGACAGGGCGGTCGGTGAATTGGCCCGGGTTCGCATCGTGTCGTCCTCGACAAATTCTCTGGCCGGAGAGCTTATCCGCTAAAGGGCCCTGCTGTGCTGTGTTATTTCGCGGGCAGCTGGGGGATAGGGTGTGAAATCGGGTACAATCCCCCCGGAATTGCCTGAGTGTCTCTTAATGCGGTGTAATTCGCATAAAAAATCATATAAAAACTCAAGTTAAATGTCTAAAACTTGGGTAGATTAAATTTATTGATGTGCGTCGCGTTTGGGGCTTTGGTGGCGTTCTGGGGAATTTAGGTGAAGGAAAACTCGTTGTGTTGAATTTTAAAGCGAAAGCTGTGTTTGTCAGGCTGGCTGCTGCCACGGCCGCTCTGACTTTGCTGACGGCGCCGCTGCAAGCGCAAGCGCAGCGTACGGTTGTCGGCGAGCGCTATGTGCCGACAATCTGGGTTGACCCGGATGGCTGCGAGCATTGGGTGATGGATGATGGCGCCGAAGGTTTCATGTCGCCGCATGTGACGCCAGATGGCAAACCGGTCTGCCGCCGCGGCAACATCTGCGGTGTCATGCCCACCGATCAGTTCTTTGGCAGCAACCAGCACGCGATCAGTTCGGCTGGTAAGCAGCGCCTGCAAGAGTTCTTCAAGTCGGCCAGTGCGCGTAGCTTTGTCGTTGTTGGTCATACCGATAGCCGGGCCTCGGATGAGTATAACATCCGGTTGTCCGAACGGCGCGCCAGTGCGGTTGCGCGGGTCGGCCGGTCGGTTGGGGCACGAATCTCTGACGTCCGGGCCTATGGTGAGCGCGATCCAAGCGTGCCAAATACCAGTGCCTCAAATATGGCGCAGAACCGCCGTGTTGAAATTTATTGCCTGCGCTGAGGGAGATAACTCATGCAAATTGCCAAAGCTGCCGCGCTTGTCGCTGCCTTCGCCCTGCTGTCCGCCTGTTCCGAGACCGGCGATAAAACTGTTGACCAGCATTTTGGGGATGGCAGTTCCAGTGGCCTGTCTCAGATGACCGCTGGCATCTGGGTTGACCCTCAGGGCTGCGAACACTGGTTGATCGATGATGGCCTCGAAGGCTATGCCGATCTGCGCCGCACCCCCGATGGCATGCCCGTCTGCAACAGTGATTTGCCACGCAATACGGCCACCGGCCCCTTCAAAAGCGGATCAAGCTTCCCGGATTCACTGTAGTATCAGTCACATCGAACTCTGAACGGCCGCCCTGACCCGGCGGCCGTTTGTGACTCCAGGTAAAATTTCCTCTGCGGCGCTTGCATAGGGGCGCTGCCAGGGGCACAGTATTCAGGTAACGCCCAATACAGGAGGTCAGCTTGGCCCTCGGTGCCCTAGACACATCGCCAGAACAGCCCGCAGATCCTGAAGTGCTGCTGGAATTTCCCGATAACCGCTTGCTGATCGACCTCTGTGGTGAATACGACCGCAATTTGATTGATATCGAACAGAACCTCGAAGTGCAGATCGTCCACCGAGGCAATCAGCTGGTGGTGATTGGCGAGACTGAATTGCGCCAGCGCGCGGTAACCGTACTGCAATCCCTGTACCAAAGACTGGAAAATGGCCGAACGGTCGAGCCGGGCGACGTTGATCGCGAGTTGCGGATGACGCCGCTGCAGCCGCCGCCGAGCGGCGGCCAGTTGGAGATGTTCAAAGGCGGACATGTGGAGATCAAGACCCGCAAGAAACTGGTCGAGCCGCGCACGGATGCCCAAAAAGCCTATGTTCAGGCGCTGTTCGCCAACGAACTTGCCTTTGGTATCGGGCCGGCCGGCACTGGTAAAACCTATCTGGCGGTGGCGGTGGGGGTGTCGATGTTCATCAACGGCCATGTGGACCGGATCATTCTGTCGCGTCCGGCGGTCGAAGCCGGTGAAAAGCTGGGCTATTTGCCAGGCGATATGAAGGACAAGATCGATCCCTATATGCAGCCGCTTTATGACGCGCTGAATGATTTCCTGCCGGGCAAACAATTGGCCAAACTGATCGAGGAAAAGCGGATCGAGATCGCACCGCTGGCCTTTATGCGGGGGCGCACCCTGAGCAATGCCTATGTGGTGCTGGACGAAGCCCAGAATGCCACAACCATGCAGATGAAGATGTTTCTGACCCGGCTGGGCGAGGGCTCGCGCATGGTGATCACTGGCGATCGGACCCAGGTTGACCTGCCGCGCAATGTGCCGTCCGGCCTTCAGGATGCGGAGCGTCTGCTGAGCGCCATTCCAAAAGTCAGCTTTAATTATTTCACCGCGCGCGACGTGGTTCGCCACCCGCTTGTCGCCGCCATCATCGAGGCCTATGAAGCAGATGACAAAGCCTGAATGCTCGGCTATGCCCCTGTTCATCTGGCCACAAATATCCCGGGGGTATGGGGGCCGGCCCCCATTTTGTAAAAGCAGACTATGACGCTGGACATCACCATAGACGACACCCGCTGGCAGCAGGCTCAGCTCGACAGCCTGGCCACCCAGGTGATCACCCGGACGCTGCAGCACTTCGGGCTCGACCCCGAGGCCTGCGAATTGTCGCTGCTGGCCTGCAATGACCAGCGCATTACTGAGTTGAACGGTGAATTCCGCGATAAACCGGGGCCGACAAATGTCCTGAGTTGGCCGGCCGAGGAGCTGGCCGCGGATCTCCCCGGCGGTGTGCCGCAGTGCCCCAGACCGGATTTCACCGGTGAAATCGCCCTTGGTGACATTGCGATCTCCTATGACACCTGCGCCCGCGAGGCGGTGGCAGCGGCAAAATCAATGGATGATCATGTGCGCCACTTGATCCTGCACGGGGTCTTGCATCTTTTGGGCTATGATCACATGCGTGACCCCGACGCCACGTTGATGGAGACTATTGAGGTCGAAATACTTGATAAAATGGGTGTTGATAACCCATATATAGAAAATGATGGCCCCCAAACGGGGCGCAACGGATTGGACAAATGGGCGACATAGACGGTAGTTCTAACGCGGCGCATAGCGCGCAGCAGAGCGATAACAACGCGGCACCAGCACCTGAGACCCCGCAACGGATCGGTTTTTGGCGCCGGTTTTTTGGAATGATGAGCCGATCAGAGGTGACCCCTGCGGCTGCCGTTAACGGCCACGCGGTGCCGCAGGCGCCGCCGCTGGGGATAATCAACCTGTCCCGGATGCGGGTCGAGGACGTGGCCATTCCGACCGCAGAAATTATTGCGGTGCCGATTTCCATCCCGATGGATGAGCTGGTGACTGTGTTCCGCGACAGCGGCTTGACCCGGATCCCGGTTTACGAGGGCACTCTGGACACGCCGCTGGGATTTGCGCACCTGAAAGACTTTGCCCTGACCCATGGTTTCAGCAATGATGATCGTGCCTTTGATCTGGCCCTTATGATACGTCCTTTGCTGTTTGTGCCGCCGTCGATGCCCATTGGGGTGCTGTTGTCCAAGATGCAGACCGAGCGACGTCACATGGCCCTCGTGATTGACGAATATGGCGGTGTTGACGGGCTGTTGACCATCGAGGACCTGATTGAGCAGGTCGTCGGCGAGATCGAAGATGAACATGATGCTGGCGAAGACCAGACCTGGTTCAAGGAGAAAACAGGCTGCTACATTGCCCAGGCCCGCACACCGCTGGATGAATTCGAGGCTGAAATTGGTCGCTCTTTGACCAACCACGAGGACGTCGACGAAGAGGAAATCGATTCTCTGGGCGGGCTGGTGTTCATGTTGTCGGGCCGGGTGCCCGCCCGAGGCGAGGTGGTGATCCATCCCGACGGCCCGGAATTCGAAGTGATGGATGCAGATCCGCGCCGTATCAAGCGGCTGCGGGTTCGGTTGCCGGACGAGGTTGCGTGAGCTTAGCGCAGCGCCGGGTCAGCGCGCCAGCCCTGCTGTGGTATGGCTCTGCCCTGTTGCCTTTGGCGCTGGGCGCGCTGTTGGCGCAGGCCCTGGCGCCTGTACAGTTTCTCTGGGGCATTCCGCTGGCACTGGGGTTGATCTCGGTGCAGGTCCTGCGGGTGAACTCGGCCTGGGCCGGCGCCGGGCTCGGCTGGCTCTTTGGGGTTGGCTATTTTGGCTTTGCGCTGTCCTGGATCGTCGAACCATTTCAGATTGATCCAGACCGGCATGCCTGGATGGCACCGTTTGCCTTGTTGTTTCTGGCCGCGGGACTGGCACTGTTCTGGGGGCTGGCCTTTGGGCTGGCCGCCAGAGTGCCGCAGCGCGGTCTGCGCCTGCTGGCCTTGATCGCAGCCTGGTCGCTGGCCGAGTTTGGCCGCGCCTATCTGTTCACTGGCCTGCCTTGGGCAGCGTTTGGTCAGTTCTGGATTGACAGTCCGGCGGCGGTATTACTGCCCTGGGTTGGGCCACATGGGATTGCGCTGCTGACGCTGGCGGCAGTGCTGCCGCTGGGTCTGATCAGGCAAAAACCACTGCTGGCCATTGCGCCACTGCTGGCGGCGCTGGCGCTGCTGTGGCTGCTGCCATCGCCGCCGGCCGCAGTTTTGACGGCCAAAACGGTGCGGCTGGTGCAGCCCAACGCTCCGCAGGACCAGAAATGGCATCCCGAATACCGCTGGGGTTTTGTGCGCCGACAATTGTCCTATACCAGCGCCCAACCGCGGCCGGATCTGATTGTCTGGCCCGAAACCGCAGTGCCGCAATTGCTGAATACGGCAGATGATATCCTGGCGGCAATTGCAGAGGCGGCGGATGGGGTGCCGGTGATCACTGGCATCCAGCGTTACCAAGACCAGCGGTATTTCAATTCCCTGATGGTGCTGGATGCTTTGGGCGCGCCGGGCCAGATCTACGACAAGGCCCATCTGGTGCCCTTTGGCGAATATGTGCCCTTTGGTGACGTGCTGGCGCGGTTTGGCATTTCCGGTTTTGCCTCGCAAACCGGATCTGGCTATGCCGCAGGGCCGGGGCCACAGATCTTGGATCTTGCGATCGGTAAAGCGCTGCCGCTGATCTGCTATGAAGCGGTGTTTCCGCAGCTGTTGAACGCCGCACCCGCGCGGGCCGATATGCTGATCCAGATCACCAACGATGCCTGGTTCGGCACCTACTCCGGTCCCTATCAGCACTTGGTGCAGGCCCGGATGCGGGCGGCCGAACAGGGCTTGCCGATGATCCGGGTGGCCAATACCGGGGTCTCGGCGATGATCGACGGCTATGGCCGCATCCGCGAGAGCCTCGCTCAGGGCGAGGCGGGTTTTGTCGATGCGAGGTTGCCGCAGCCGCTGGCGCCGACCCTGTATAGCCGCACCGGCGACCTGCCTGTCTTTGTGCTGTTGCTGCTGCTGGCTGGCTTTGTGGTGGCAAGAAACAGGCGTCATCGGCCATTCTAACGGCCGCTTAACCTTTGCCGGATAGTGATTGACCACCGCTCAAAGGGCGCGTATTTCAACCCGATACCCACCACAACGGCTTCCTGACGTGGTAGGCGAACCCCACTGGAGCACTTTCATGACCCGTAAGAATTATATCTTCACTTCGGAATCCGTTTCCGAAGGCCATCCGGACAAGGTCTGCGACCGCATCTCGGATGCTGTTCTGGATGCCTTTCTGGCCGAAGAACCCGAAGCCCGCGTCGCGGCTGAGACCTTTGCAACCACCAACCGTGTGATCATTGGGGGAGAGGTCGGCCTCTCCGACCAGGACAAACTGCACGATTACATGGGCCGCATCGAAGACATCACCCGCGCCTGTATCAAAGACATTGGATATGAACAGGAAAAGTTCCACCACGAAACGGTGGAAATAACCAACCTGCTGCACGAGCAATCGGCCCATATTGCCCAGGGTGTCGATGCCGCTGGCGACAAAGACGAAGGGGCCGGCGATCAGGGCATCATGTTTGGCTATGCCACCAGGGAAACCCCGGAACTGATGCCCGCCCCGATCCAGTATGCCCATGCGATCCTGCGGCGTCTGGCCGAAGTGCGCAAGGATGGCAGCGAGCCGACGCTTGGCCCTGATGCCAAATCGCAGCTGTCGGTGATCTATGAAGACGGCAAACCGGTTGGCGTCAGCTCGGTCGTGCTGTCAACTCAGCATCTGGACGAAACCCTGACCTCAAACGATATCCGGGCGCTGGTGTTGCCCTATATCACCGAGGTGCTGCCCGAAGGCTGGCTGACCGAGGCCACCCAGTGGCACGTCAACCCAACCGGCAAATTTGTCATCGGCGGCCCCGATGGGGATGCTGGCCTGACAGGGCGCAAGATCATCGTGGATACCTATGGCGGCGCTGCACCACATGGCGGCGGTGCCTTCTCGGGCAAGGATCCGACCAAGGTTGACCGCTCGGCGGCCTATGCTGCCCGCTATCTGGCAAAGAACGTGGTTGCCGCCGGTCTGGCCGAACGCTGCACCATTCAGCTGTCTTATGCCATTGGTGTCTCCAGACCTCTGTCGATCTATGCTGACATGCATGGCACCGGCGAAGTGGCGCCTGATGCCATAGAGAAGGCAATCGACCAGGTGATGGACCTGACGCCGCGCGGCATCCGCCAGCATCTGGCTCTGAACAGGCCAATCTACCAGCGCACCGCAGCTTACGGTCACTTTGGCCGCGAGCCTGAGGCCGATGGTGGCTTTAGCTGGGAAAAGACAGATCTGGTCGAGGCTCTGAGAAAGTCGGTTTGATCTCAATTTCCTGAAGATTGAAAAGGCGGGCCGGGTGTCCGCCTTTTTGTTTTTCAGTGTTCGGATATTTCATGCGCGATATTTGAGTGTTGGACAGCGTCAGGGTCTGAGCCTAGCATTCCTTCAGGAGCCATTTGCGGTCTGGAGCTTGTATGTTTCGTTTTGTTCTTGTCGGAATTTTTTGTGTTATGGCACTGCCGCTGGCAGCCAAAGGCCCTAAGTCCGAGAAATTTTCTCTCGAAGGGCAGGTGCTGATCTATGACACCGAAACACAGGGTTTGGGTAAAGAAGCGGAGATGACCGTCGATGACATCGAGGCTTTGAAAGACATGTTGCACAAGCACCCTGATGTGACCGAACTGCGACTGAACAGCAGTGGCGGCAGCGTTTTTGCAGGTGAGGAAATGGCATGGATCGTCATTGATTTCGGGCTCAACACCACGGTTTCAGGGCAATGTGTCAGCGCCTGTGTGGATCTGTTCCTTGCAGGCAGCAGACGCAGAATGACCCTGGGGTCGAAAATGGGCTTTCATCAGCGACGTTGGGCACCCAGGTCGGTCAAGAACTATTATGAAAGTTGGAACGATGATGAGGGCTGGAAGACGCCGTTTGATTTTGGCAGTTGGATCTATGAGGACACCCAGACCGAGATCTATCAACATCTCAGCTATTTGGTCGACCGGGGTGTCGATGCCGGGTTTGCAATCGAAACGCTGCGGGTTGATTCGGATGGGGAATGGTACCCTTCTCGATTGAAATTAATTGCCGCAGGCGTGCTGCGCGAAGATCCGGTGGCGCACTGAGCCGACCGCTGTGACTTGACCCGGCTGGGCAGTTGCGGCACAGGGGCTGCCAGTATTGCCGCTGCGGCCCAACAGGAAACCTGCCAGATGTCCGACGATCAGATCCCCAGTGATACATCCAGTGACGAGACCAGTGATACATCCAGTGATATGCCTGCCGGCACTGGCCATCAAAGCGGCGCCCCCTGGCGCAATTTTTATGGCCGCTTCAAAGGCAAGACGCTAAAGCCAAATCAGAAGGTCTATCTGGACGAGGATCTGGGCCCTCTCAGCCCTGGCGCTGTCACCTGGGAAGAAAACCCTGACCGCACCAATCTCGATCTGCAGGCGCTGTTTGGCGGCCGCGATACCTGGCTTGAGGTTGGCTTTGGTGGTGGCGAACACCTGGTACATCAGGCACTCAATAACCCCAATGTGGGGATTATCGGAGCCGAGCCCTACGTTAACGGCATCGCCACATTGCTGGGCAAGATCCGCCAATCTGAGTGTGACAATATCGCCGTTCACCCCGGTGATGCCCGTGATCTGATGGATGTGCTGCCCAAGGCGTCGATCGCGCGCGCCTTTTTGTTGTATCCCGACCCCTGGCCCAAATCCCGCCACCACCGCCGCCGTTTTGTGACCCAGGAACATCTGGAGCCACTGGCGCAGGTGCTAAAGCCCGGTGCCATCTTCCGGGTTGCCACTGATATTCCCGACTATGTGCGCCAAACGCTTGAGGAAGTTCCGAAAGCCGGGTTTGAACGGCTGACTGTTGAAGGCGAGGACTGGCACCAGCCCTGGAGCGACTGGCTGTCGACACGCTACGAGAAAAAAGCCCTGCGCGAGGGGCGCATGCCGCATTACCTGACTTTCAAACGCCTTTGATTTGCGAACCTGGCATGTCATGCTGATCCCATATTGTAAGGGATTTTTCATGTCAGATATTCGCATCACCAATTGCCACATCCACACGTTCACATCGCAGCATGTTCCTCGCGATTTCCCGTTCCCGGCGGTCCGTTTTTTGCGCAAGGATCCCGGGTTGGTCAAAAAACTGGCCTGGGCGCTGCGGATGCTGGGTCAGGAGCATCTGTCGGATCAGCTGCGCAGATTGCATCAGTTTATGATCCAGGGGGCATTGCCGAGCCAGGCGCAGATCCTGTCGGATGTGGTCAGTCACTATCCCGATGATACACGGTTTGTGGTGCTGCCGATGGATATGCAACAGATCGGTCGCGGCCCGGTGCCGGTGGGGCTGAAAGACCAGCATGATGAACTGGCCCGGTTGCGGGATGCTGCCAACCCTCCGGGCTCGATCTTGCCCTTTGCCACCGTTGATCCGCGTGACGAAGCCAGCGTTCAGGAGTGCCTGCGCGCCATAAACGAGCTGGGATTTCGCGGATTGAAGATCTACCCACGGCTTGGATTCGCACCGGATCACCCGGCTCTGATGCAGCGGATCTATCCGCGGGTGGCGGAATTGGGGCTGCCCGTCATGACCCATTGTTCCCGTGGCGGGGTGCAGGGCAAAGACACCTGTGACTACACCGGAGATGGGTTTACCCGGCCCTATGCCTATCGCTCCGTTTTGCATCAGTTCCCGCAACTGCGACTGTGTCTGGCGCATTTTGGCGGTCAGGCGGATTGGACAGCCTACCTCAATGCCGGCGAAACCCGTGGTCGGGAAAACTGGATGGAGCAGATCCGTGACATGATCGGCGGCGGCCAATACGCCAACCTATGGACCGATATTTCCTACACCTTGTTCCAATTTGAGGATTTCGCACCGATCCTGCGGCTGCTGCTGAGCGGCGAACAGGATGCCAGCCAAAGACTGCGTCGGCGGGTTTTGTTTGGATCAGACTTCTACATGACCCGGCAGGAAGAGCTGAGCGAACGGGCGGTCAGCATCCGCTTGCGTGTCGCTTTGGGCGAAACTCTGTTCAGCCAGATCGCGCAAATCAACCCTGAAGTCTGGCTGGATGAACGTGCGGAGGATAAAACGCTCTGGACCGGGCAGGGGTGATTGGGTAGGAAAATGATAACGCTCGCATAAGGAAAGTTTTTGTATGTCTGGACACGGCACGCCCACCCCTATGACCTCACACCGCTGCGGCCCGCTGAGTGGGGTGGCCGAAGTTCCCGGCGACAAGTCGATTTCGCACCGCTCGCTGATTTTGGGCGCCATGGCGATTGGCGAGACCAAGATCACCGGACTGCTCGAAGGCGAGGATGTGCTGGACACCGCCAAGGCGATGCAGGCCTTTGGCGCCGAGGTGGTGAACCACGGTGGCGGCAGTTGGTCGGTGTTTGGCGTTGGTGTTGGCGGCTTTGCCGAGCCGGGCAATGTGATCGACTGCGGCAACTCGGGCACCGGGGTGCGGCTGATCATGGGCGCGATGGCGACCCAGCCGATCACCGCTACCTTTACCGGTGATGCCAGCCTGAATGGCCGCCCAATGGCCCGCGTCACCGATCCGCTGGCGCTGTTTGGGGCGCAGACCGTTGGCCGCAAGGGCGGCCGTCTGCCGATGACCATCGTCGGCGCCGCTGATCCGGTGCCGGTGCGCTATGTGGTGCCGGTGCCCTCGGCGCAGGTGAAATCGGCGATGCTGCTGGCCGGGCTGAATGCACCGGGCAAGACCGTGGTGATCGAAAAAGAGGCCACCCGCGATCATTCTGAACGGATGTTGGCGGGGTTTGGCGCTGAGATCACCGTTGAAAACACCGATGAGGGCCGCGAGATCACCCTGACCGGCCGTCCGGAACTGAAACCACAGGTGATTGTGGTGCCGCGTGATCCCTCCAGTGCCGCCTTTCCGGTCTGCGCTGCAATCATCACACCGGGATCAGATGTGCTGGTGCCCGGCATCGGGTTGAACCCAACCCGCGCCGGGTTGTTCACCACCCTGCGCGACATGGGCGCTGATCTGAGCTATGAAAACGAACGCTCTGAGGGCGGTGAACCAGTGGCCGATCTGCGCGCCCGCTATTCGCCCAATATGAAGGGTATTGCGGTGCCGCCAGCGCGTGCGGCCTCGATGATCGACGAATACCCGGTGCTCTCCGTGGTTGCGGCCCATGCCACTGGCGTGACCATGATGGCCGGCGTCAAGGAGTTGCGGGTCAAGGAAAGCGACCGCATCGACGCGATGGCCAAGGGGCTGCGCGCCTGCGGTGTGAGTGTCGATGAGGGCGAGGATTGGTGGCAGGTCACCGGTCTGGGCCCCGAAGGGGTGCCG